>NZ_RXWZ01000080.1 GCF_003970575.1 Mammaliicoccus fleurettii | reverse complement strand
GTTAAGCCAATCACTCTTTGAAGTACTATAAGTACTCAATTATTGGAATTAACGTTGACATATTGTCATTCAGTTTTCAATGTTCATTTTAACCGCTACAAGAAACAATTATACCAGTTATTAAATATCAATGCAAGTATTATTTTTAAAAAATAATATTTTGTTTTTTTCAAATCAACCAATCTTATCAAGATGTCTTTTTCGAATCAATCAACTTGCATAATTTATATTACATTGTTATTTAGTTAATTTCAAGCGTTAAATTTACACTTCATTAACCTTTTTAACAATGTATTAATTTTGTTTCGTCTGTCTGTTTTGACGACTTTTATATAATATCAAGATATATTGAACACGTCAACGGTTTATATAAACAAAATTGTGTATTATTTCGCTTTATAAGGTACTATATATTTTAATAGAAATTATGCTATACTTTATCAGTATTAATTAGTATGGAGGGAATAGAATTGAAGCTATTTCGAAAGAAACCTACTAGTAAAATTAACAGAATAAGATCTTTTGCATTAGGATTAATCTTTTTAGGTATGATTGTAATGTATGTAGGTGTATTCTTCTTTTACTATTTCAAAAGCCAAATTGTATTTAGTATTTTCTTAGTACTAGGAATGCTGGCTCTTGGTTTATCATTTGTCGTTTATTTCTGGATTGGTATGCTTAGTTCGCGAACAATACAGGTTCAATGTCCAAACTGTGATCATTATACAAAAATGTTAGGTCGTGCAGATATTTGTGCAAACTGTAATCAACCACTTACTTTGGATAAGAACTTGGAAGGTAAAGCATTTAATCAAGATTATAATAACAAACGTAAATCTAAGAAGTTAGAGGAACAAGAAATAGAAGATACTAATGAAGAAAAGAAAAAAAGCTAAAGGTTAAATACCTTTAGCTTTTTCTTTATTTATTCTTACTTTGACATTCTGGACAAACACCATATATTTCCATTCTGTGGTGAGTAACTGAAAAACTAGTAACATGTTGAGCTAATTGCTCAACTTCATCTAACCTCGGATAATGAAAATCAGATATCTTACCACATTGATCACAAATGATATGATAATGATTATGTGTTTCAAAATCAAAGCGACTTGATGCATCACCATATGTTAATTCTTTAACAAGCCCAGTCTCTTTAAAAACCTTTAAGTTATTATAAACTGTAGCAACACTCATATTTGGAAATTGTGGTGAAAGTGACTGATAAATTTCATCAGCAGTAGGATGACTATCTGTTTCTATTAAATATTGAAGAATCGCTTGACGCTGTGGCGTAATTCTAACACCTGTACTTCTTAAAGTACCTATAGCATCGTCTAACATGTGTTCAACATTCTCAACATTTTGTTGCATCCTTACACCCACCTTCTAATTTATAATGATTATTATTTATAATATATCCCTTTTAGTAGCATTTTGTCAAACAATTAATCAGTATCCAGCTTTTGATTTAACTTCATTAAATAAACCTTCTACATCTTCATTATTTATTAGATTTAAATTTTTAACTAATATATCCGTGCTTCTTTTTATATTATTTTTATCATTTCCTGTTATGTGAGCAGTTATAAACACATTATCCAAATCATATAGTTGAGATGTAGGTGATAAAGGTTCTTCTTCAAACACATCTAGTGAGGCATATCTTATTTCTTTGTTTTCTAATGCTTCTATTAAAACCGCTTCTGATACAACAGAGCCTCTACCTACATTAATAAAATGCGTACTATCTTTCATTTGTTTAAAGTCTTCTGTTTTCAACAAATGTATAGTATCTTCTGTTTCAGGTAATACATTCACTACGAAATCTGCTTTTTTATAAACTTGACGTCTTTCTTCTATAGAATATACTTCATCAAAACCTGGTGCTTCATGTCCTGTTGTATTTATACCAATTACTTTCATATTAAATGCTTTTGCAACTTCTGCAGTTCTTTGTGGTATTTTACCTGTTCCAATAAATAATATCGTTTTATCATTTATTGATTCAGGATTAAGTTTATGATTAAACTCTTTTCTCTTTTGAGATTCATAAGATTGTTTAAGCACTTTAATATCATTCAGTATATATGCAAATATGAATTCTGCTATTTGTATAGCATGTACACCTCTTGCATTAGTTAATTTTATGTTTCTTTCTCGTATATATTCTAGAGGTAATTGATTTACACCTGTAGCAAACCAAGCGATCAATTTAATGTTTTTGCACTTATCTAAAAATGTTTCATTTACTTCGGTATGATAACTTACTAATACATCTGCTTTTTCTAACACTTTTTCATCAGCAACATCAGGATGCTTATAAAATGTAAACTCTATATTAGGAAATGTTTCTTTCAGTCTTTCTTCTTGATCTCTTAGTCTCATTAAAGTAACGACTTTCATCATTATCATCCCTTTATTATGTTTTTCAATTCTTCTATTTGTGTTTTGACTTTTACTTTCTCAATCGTATGTATCACTATTCCTTCTTCATCTAAAACAAATGTTGTTCTAACAATCCCCATTGATTCTTTTCCAAACGATTTTTTTAATTGATAAACGCCTACTTGTTCAGATAACTTGTAATCTTCATCAACTAACAAATCAAAATTCAAGCTATGCTTTTCTGAGAAATTAGAATGTTTCTTCTCACTATCACCACTAATTCCATAAACTTTAGTGTTCAAATCATTAAAGCTCTCTAAATTATCTCTGAAATCACAAGCCTCTGTAGTACAAGTTGGTGTGTTATCTCTAGGATAAAAATAAATAATAGTTTTACTTCCTTTTAAATCCTCGCTATTAACAATTTCACCATTTTGATTTTTTAATTCGAATTTTGGAAATTTCTCACCTATTTGTATCATTATATACACTCCTTATAAACGATAGTTCTATCATTTTATGATACGATATAAATGAAAATAATTAAATTAAAAGAGGTTGATATCATGAATTTTACAAAAAGTGAATATTTACAAACACTTTCAGACGAATATATTTTAGGCGGTGTTAATTCACCATCTCGTTCTTACAAAGCTGTTGGAGGCGGCGCACCTGTTGTTATGAAAAAAGGTAAAGGTGCATATTTCTACGATGTAGACGATAATAAATACATTGACTATTTACAAGCATATGGTCCAATCATAGCTGGACATGCACATCCACATATTACTGAAGCGATTAAAAATGCTGCTGAAGATGGTGTTTTATTCGGTACGCCTACAGAATATGAAATTACGTTTGCTAAAAAATTACGTAATGCAATTCCATCATTAGAAAAAATAAGATTTGTAAATTCTGGTACCGAAGCAGTCATGACTACTATAAGAGTAGCGCGTGCATTTACAAATCGCGATAAAATCATTAAATTTGCTGGCTGTTATCACGGACATTCAGATCTCGTACTGGTAGCTGCTGGTAGTGGTCCTTCACAACTAGGTACTCCAGATTCAGCTGGTGTTCCTAAAAGTGTTGCACAAGAAGTTATAACTGTACCTTTTAATGACATTGATGCATTTAAAGAAGCTATGGATCATTGGGGAGATCAAGTTGCTGGTGTATTAGTTGAACCAATTGTAGGTAATTTTGGTATGGTTGAACCTAAAGAAGGCTTTTTAGAAGCTGTAAATGACATTACTCACGAACATGGTGGATTAGTTATTTATGATGAAGTTATCACGGCATTCCGATTCCATTATGGTGCTGCTCAAGATTTATTAGGTGTTTATCCAGACTTAACAGCTTTTGGTAAAGTCATCGGTGGTGGATTACCAATTGGTGCTTATGGCGGAAGACAAGAAATAATGGAACATGTCGCTCCACTAGGTCCTGCATATCAAGCAGGTACAATGGCTGGAAACCCATTATCTATGAGAGCTGGTATCGCATTGTTAGAAATCTTAGAACAACCGGGTGTATATGAAAAATTAGACCAATTAGGTCAACAGCTTGAAGAAGGATTGCTAGAATTAATTCAAAAGCATAACGTTCAAGCTACAGTTAATCGAGTTAAAGGTGCACTAACGCTTTACTTTACAGATGAAAAAATAGAAAACTATGTACAAGCTGAAAATACTGACGGTGAAAAATTCGCCAAATTCTTTAAAGCAATGTTAAACCAAGGTATTAATTTGGCTCCTTCTAAATATGAAGCATGGTTTTTAACTACTGAACACACTGAATCAGACATAAAACAGACATTAATTGCTGTTGATCATGCATTTTCTCAACTATAAACTTGAAAAGTTATTAAAAACGATGTATAAACAATATATACTAGGCTTGTGATATTTGTTACAACTCTGTTTTAATAACTAAAAGGAATGGTTCTATGAAATTTGGGGCAAGAATTTTTAAAACTGGTATCGCGATTGTCCTAGCAATATTTCTAGCAAATTTACTGCCAGGGCCAACAATGATAACTTCAATAGCTGGTGTAGCTGCAATGGTTGCAATGCAGCCAAGCGTCTATCGCTCATTTAAAACGATAGTAGAGCAATTTCAAGGTAATGTTATTGGTGCAATAACTGCTGTTACAATATTTTCTATATTCGGTAACCATGTTGTATTTATTGGTTTAACAGCAATTATCATTATTTCAATATTATACAAGTTTAACCTACAACACGTTTCAAACTTAGCAGTTGTTACAGCCCTAATTATACTTGGGCATCATGAAGGAGATTTCTATATATCAGCATTTTACCGATTTGTATTAGTAATGATTGGTGTACTTAGTGCATTTATAGTTAACTTCACATTTCTACCACCTAAATTTGAAACGAAAATGTATTATAATTCATTGAACATATCAACAGATATATTCAAATGGTTTAGATTAGTCTTGAATGGAACAACTGAATTTCATTATGTAAAACAAGACTTAGAGAATATTAGAACTCGAATAGTAAAGCTTGAACAATTCTATCTTTATTATAAAGAAGAAAGAGCCTACACTAAAAAGCAATCTTTTGCTCAAATGCGTAAAAAGATCCTTTTCAAAGAAATAATTGCAGCAACACGAAGAGCATATGAAGTTTTAAGAAAAATGAATCGCTATGAAAATGATATCCATAATTTAAATGATGATATAAAAGTCCAAATAAAATTTGAACTTGATGAACTGATGGCACAACATGAGCAGATATTGGTTAGAATATCCCAAAATGCTAAACATGAAGTTGACCAAGTTCCTGATTATTTAGTTGAACCTTATAAAGAAGATTTAATCAAAATCTTTATAAAAGATATTACAGATAATCCAAATCAAGAAGACTATTATATTGAGAATGTTATGCAAGTCCTATCAGCAATGCTAGATTATAAAGCTACTATATTACATTTAGAAAAACTATCATCTAGTTACTTTAAATATCACCCTGATGATAGTGAAATAAAAATTGAAGATGAAGATTTCGACCTATAAAAACAACCCGCCAAATCAATGGTGGGTTGTTTTTAGTTTATAGATGAACACTTCTTTCGAGTTCTATTTATACTAAGTCTTGTTTATATAGATATTTCTTGTACTGTATGATATTCATCAAATCTCCATTATAACTTCTATATAATAAATGTTTTTCATTGAGTTGGGTTGGACTTTTGACTCCTACTGCAGCTGCTAAATTAAACAGCCCTTCATGTAAACTAACAATATAATTTGAAACTCTATATTCTTTTTCTGAAACGACTAATGCTGTTTCTTTTTTAGGGTCTGTTGTAGCTACGCCAACTGGACAATTATTAGTATGACATTGTTGTGCCATTATACATCCTACATTAATCATTAAACTTCTTGCTACATTTACTAGGTCAGCACCTAAACCTAATGCTATCGCTATTTGGTCAGGCGTGATTAATTTTCCTGAAGCAAATATTTTTACTTTATCTCTTATCTTTTGTTTTTTTAATTCTACATCTAATATTGGCAATGCAGTAAAGAGTGGTAATCCTACAGTATCAACCAATTCTTGATAAGTTGCTCCAGTTCCACCTTCTCCACCATCTACCGTTATAAAATCTGGAATAATGTTTGTAGAAACCATTTCGTGAATCAGTACTTTTAAATCATTTATATTACCTACAACAATTTTAATTCCAACAGGTTTATTAGATAATGTTCTTAATTTATCTACAAATTCTAATAACTCTTTGTTGTTATGCAAAAATTCAAACCTATTAGGTGAGTTCACTGTCTCAAACGGCGTTACGTTTCTAATTTCCGCAATTTCTTCTGTAACTTTTGCTCCTTCAATATGTCCCCCTCTTGTTTTAGCACCTTGGGCTAATTTTAATTCAAATGCTTTAACTTGATCAATATTGGCTTTTTCAATAAATTCTTCTTCATCAAAGTTACCTTCTTTATCTCTAACACCAAATAGACCTGGTCCAATTTGAAAGATGATATCGCAATCTCCTGCTAAATGATGTTTGCTTAAACCACCTTCTCCAGTATTCATCCAAGAACCACTTCTTCCTAGACCTTTTGATAGTGCTGTTATTGCATTTTTACCTAATGCACCATAACTCATACCGGACTGTCCTACTAACCTTTTAACTTTAAAGGGATATTTCAAGTTCTCCCCAATTATTATTTCATTATTATGTGTTAATTTATAAGGTTCTACTTCTTGTTGTATTTGTTTTTCTTTTCGCTCAAAAAGACCTTCATTCGAAATATTATAAACATATGTAGTCATTAACTCTTCTTGGTTAATTTCTAATTCGTCATAATCTACAGGAAACATAGCATTTTGCAAATAAAACCCAGGTTCTTCAAATTTTCTTAATGAACCAAAACTTTCGATTCTGCTTTTATATTTTCCGGGCATAACGATATTTAAATATTGTTTTCTAGAAAATGGTTTGCCGTCGTTATCATTTAATATAAGATATTGACGTAATTCAGGTCCTATCATTTCTAAAAAGTATCTAACTCTTCCTAATAAAGGATAATTTCTTAATACACTGTGATTTTTTTGCCTTTTATCTATAATGTAAATCGTTATGCATGTAATCAATCCACCTATAATGATTACAAAAAATAAAACATTCACAATCAGTTGCAATATGCTTAAAAATGTCATAAAAAATCCCCCTTATTCTATCTCTATTAAATTAATAATAGCATAGAGTAAGAAGGATTGTAATTTTACCCGAAGGATTGAATATTGTATAAGTTATAATAACTACCTTTAGCTTGCATTAATTCTTTATGTGATCCAACTTCATCAATTTGACCATTTTGAATCACTACAATTTTGTCAGCGTGGGTAATAGTTGATAATCTATGTGCAACAATTAGTGTTGTTCTTTCTGAACTCAATATTTCTAAAGCATCTTGAATGATTTTTTCACTCTCTAAATCTAGCGCACTTGTAGCTTCATCAAGTACTAGAACTGGAGGATTATTAAGGAAGATTCTAGCGATTGAAACACGTTGTTTTTGTCCACCTGATAGTTTTACGCCTCGTTCACCAACTTCGGTATCGTAACCATTAGGTAAAGATACAATAAAATCATGTGCATTAGCTTTTTTACTAGCTGCGATGACTTCTTCGTCAGTAGCATCTGGTTTACCTAATAAAATATTCTCTTTTATTGAATCAGAGAAAAGAATATTATCTTGTTCAACCATACCTACTTGATTTCTAAGGCTTTCAGTCGTGAAATCTTTTACATTATGATTATCAATGCTGATACTTCCTTTAGTCACATCATAAAATCTAGGTAATAAACTGATCAAGGTGGATTTACCTCCACCACTCATACCTACAAAGGCAACTGTCTCACCTTTTTGAATATCAAGGTTAATGTCAGTAAGTACCTCGTCTTCATATTCATTGTATTTGAATGAAACATTTTCAAAAGAAATATGTCCTTCTTTAATGTTAATATTTTGTGCATCATCTTCATTTTTTACATCATACTTTTCATCAAACAAATGAAATACTCTATCCATAGAAGCGATACTTTGCGTTAAGGTTGTTGATGACGCAACTAATCTTCTTAATGGTCCATATAATTGTTCTAAGTATGCAACAAATGCAGCTAATGTACCTACTGTTAAATTACCTTGAATAACTAGTAGCCCACCTACACCTACAACGAGTAATGGTCCAATATCTGTAACAGTATTAATAACAGCGAAAGATTTAGCATTCCATTTAGTATGGTCAGTTGCTTTTGTTAAGAAGTTTTGGTTTCTTTTGTCGAATCTTTCTTCTTCATTTTTTTCTATAGCAAAACTTTTAATAACAGACATGCCAGAAACACGTTCATGTAAAAATCCTTGAAGTTCTGCTAAACTTTGAGATCTTCTTCTCGTAAGACTACGTAATCTGCCGAAGAAATAATAAATGCTAAAAATAAATAACGGGAATATTGCAATTGCTGTAAAAGTAAGTTTGACATCTAGCACAAACATAATACTTAAAGCAATTACGATAGTAACTAAGTCTAACCAGACATTCATCAAACCAGTAAGAATAAAGTCTTTTGTTTGTTCAACGTCATTGATTACACGAGATATTATTTCTCCTGCTTTATTATTAGAATAGAATCTCGAGCTGAGTGCTTGTAAATGTGTATATAATTTTTTTCGAATATCATAGAGGATTTTATTTGATGTCCATTGCGCTAAATATTGTCTGAAATATTCTATTGGTGGTCTTAAAACCACAAAGATAAATCCCATAATTAACATCGCATAGGCCAATTTTTCTGTTTTTTGACCAACTGATAATGCTCCATTATTTATAACGTCATCAATTACATATTTTATTAATAATGGAAGCAACAACGGAATTCCAAATTTTAAAATCCCAATGATAATCGTACCTACAATATGCCATTTATATGGTTTAACGAATTGTAAATACCTTTTGATCATTTCTGTTCCCCCAATCATAGTCCAAACGAAACAGCCTAGCTATTGCTAGGCTGTTTCGTTTTCATTCTCATGAATTCCTTCTATCAATTGAATGAAATCTTTCTTGCCAAACTTTAATAAAATCTGGCGCAAACGGTCCCTTTTTACGTTCAATCCATTGTTGAAGAATATCAACATTTCTTCTCAGAATAACATCAATGTCTTTAGGATAATTCATTTGCTTCATATGCTGACGATATTCATCTTCGTCTAATAAATGATACTTTCCACTTGGATAAACTTTGATGTCTAAATCATAATCGATATATTTAATAGCTTCTTCATCACAAACAAAAGGTGAAGATAAATTACAATAATAATAAACACCATCATCACGGAACATACAAATGACATTAAACCAATATTCTGCATGGAAATAAACAATCGCTGGCTCCCTTGTTACCCAAGTTCTGCCATCACTTTCCGTTACGAGTGTTCGATTATTCCCACCGATAATAACATGACTCGTACCTTTAAGAATTGTTGTTTCAGACCATACACGATGTATATTACCATCATGTTTATAACTTTGTACTTTAATTACCTGGCCTTCTTTTGGTATGGATTCTTTGACCATGTTCCACACCACCTTTTAAATATTTACCAAGTTATTATATCATATTTAAATAAATAAGCTAAAATTATGTTTATTATTAATTTACTCATTTACTTTATTAAAAATTTTAGTCATGGAAGTTGAGAATGACAAACTATCTTTATCATCTTTTTTTATCCATTTATAAGGATGCTCAAAGTTATTTTTCTGAGTATATGCTCTATATATTTTCATGTTCCATGTCATGTGTGTAAATATATGTTTAGTTGTAAACATTGGTTCTTGTTGAACATCTATAACCGCTTCAAGTTCTTCCTCAATTGTATGTATGCTATCTTCAGCATCGAACATTGGAAATTCCCACATACCATTTAATAATTTTGTATCTCTTTGACGTACTAGAATTTCTCCGTCATTATTCGTTATATAGAGCACTGAATACTCAATAGTTTTTTTCTTCACTTTTTTCTTTTTAACTGGTAATTCAGATACTTGTCCTTTAGCAAATGCTAAACAATGGTTTTGTACTGGACACATTATGCATAGCGTTTTCTTAGGTGTACATATCGTAGCACCTAATTCCATCATTGCTTGATTAAAATCACCGGATTCGGTTTTTACAAATGGTTGCAACTCTTCTTCAAAATCTTTTTTCGTCTTAGGTAACGCTATATCTTGTTGATTGCAAGTTAACCTACTCCATACACGTAATACATTTCCATCAACAGCTGGTATAGGGTGATTGTAAACAATACTCATAACTGCTGCATTTGTATATGGTCCGACTCCTTTTAATTTTTTAAATTCATCTGGATTATCAGGAACAATTCCATTATATTCATTTTGGACTTCTTTAACTGCTTCATGAAAATTTCTAACCCTTGAATAATAGCCAAGTCCTTCCCAATATTTCAAAACATCTTCTTCTTTAGCATTACTCAATTCTTGAATTGTTGGGAATCTATCTATAAAAGCATTGTAATATGGTCTTACAGTATTTACTTGTGTTTGTTGTAACATAACTTCACTTAACCAAATGTAATAAGGATTATTGGTTTCTCTCCAAGGCATTTGTCTCTTATTTTCATGAAACCAGTTAAGCAAATCATCTTTGAATTCATTCTTTTCTATCATCTATGACACTACTTTCTTGTGAATTGCTTTCAGATTACC
The DNA here is from genome assembly GCF_003970575.1 of Mammaliicoccus fleurettii. GTDB lineage: Bacteria > Bacillota > Bacilli > Staphylococcales > Staphylococcaceae > Mammaliicoccus > Mammaliicoccus fleurettii. The sequence continues at coordinate 47,017 of NZ_RXWZ01000080.1, read as the reverse complement.
GTACTTATGATATATGATATATAATATATATCATATAGATTAAAGTAAAGTGGTGATTTTTATGGATACTGGTACACACGTTGTCATGGGTGTTGCTTTAACTGGTATTGCAACATTGGATCCTAATGTTACACCTACATTTGCCGCAGTGGCGACTGGTATAATGGTTGGTTCACAAATACCTGATATTGACACAGTTTTAAAATTTAAAAATAATGCTGTTTATGTTAAAAACCATAGAGGTATAACACACTCAATTCCTTTTACATTATTATGGCCCTTGATATTAACATTTCTAATTTTTGTTATTTTTCCAAATGTAGATGTATTGCATATTTGGTTATGGACACAGTTTTCTGTATTCTTTCATGTTTTTGTAGATATTTTTAATTCATATGGTACACAAGCACTCAGACCCATATCCAATAAGTGGATCCAATTAAGTATTATTAATACATTTGATCCTATTATTTTCGTTGCACACTTAATTGCCATTTTATTTTGGACACTTGGTGTTCATCCTGGATTAGCCTTTGGAACATTATATTTATTGTTAGCTTTTTATTATGTAGTCCGTTTCATGTTACAAAAAGCCATTAAGAATCAAGCACTAAAACAAATACAACAAGAGCATAATCCTGTAAAAATATTTGTTGCGCCTACAATTAAATTTATGGAGTGGCGTATAGCTATACAAACAGAAACACATGATTATGTAGGACGAAGTTATGGTCGAAATGTTGCTTTTAATGATGTATTTAAAAGACAATCATTTCCTAATGATCATATAATGGCATATGCAAAATATGATAAAAATTTAAGATCATTTTTAAGTTTTAGTTCTATTTATCGCTGGGAAGTTACTAGAATTGATAAAAAAACAACTGAACTTAGATTTATCGATTTAAGATATTTAAAAAATGGCCACTATCCATTTGTGGCAATATTGCATTTAGATGATGATATGAAAGTCACTACTTCTTATATTGGATGGGTATTTACCGAAGAAAAATTAATGAAAAAGCTAGAAATATAATAGACATAAAAACCCTCTCAATCCGACATTTATTGGATTGAGAGGGTTTTTGAATTTAATTAATTTACTAATATCAATATTCTATTCAAAGTATCTTGTTTTATATGCTCTATTAATATTTATCCAGAATAAGTAGATAAATGCTACTTCAAAGTAAAAGAGTATGTGATAAGGTAAGTTCGTGACTGAATCATTTCCAAGAATCATTGATTGTTGAAAACCATTAATAATATAAAATAGTGGATTCAATTTTAATACATTTACCCATACTGCATACATGTTATTAGGTACATACAAGATTGGCACTATAAACAGCAATAATATTAATAATCCGAAAACGACGAATCTAGCGGAATATAAATACTTACCAAGCAATCCAATAATAGAAGCAATTGGCACTAGTAAAATATAAGCCATAACTAAATAATAAAAGAAACCTAAATGATTGATTTCTATAATGTTAGTAGTACTTGTTGAAACAATACCTGTCAAAGTCACGACTATTAAGAACATAAGCATCGTTAATAACACTTGTGATGAGGCACCTACGTAATATGGTACTGACAACCGTTTGTACAATGCCCCTTGTTTTCTAACTGTCTTTTCAGAATTAAAGAGCGATAAAAATATCCACATATAAGCAAAAAGTCCTACTAATTTAAAATAAGAAGTTGATTGTTGCACATCTATTGCATCAGTAACGAACAGTTTAAAATAAGTAATTAATAATAGAAGTAACATAATAGCAAAAGCAGACAAATAATATTTATAATGATTTTTAACTTCAAAGAAGCAATATTTGATCATATGTGGAAAATGTTTAATATGCTGTTCAAATAATTCGTTCATAAAGTCCTCCTACAATTGAATAAATATCCATTTATTTTCTACTAAATCTGCTATCATATAACCGTCTTTTGATTTTACTACCCAAGTATCACTTGAAATATTAAATTTTTTAATTAACTTTTGCTTATCTTTAATATCAAAAGTAAATCCAGTTAATTCATTATCACTATTGAACACCATATGCACGTTTTGGCCTTCCATCTGCTCATTGAAACGATTTGATTTATCAGCATTTATCGTTTCTGAAACTTTCTTATGATCTTGATGCATAAAGCTATTATAAAAATCTATATAGTTTAAATAACTTCCATCAACATAGTCTTCTAATTCTGACCAGTCAACATCCTCATAAAGTCCTGCTGGATTAAAGTAATACAAATTGTTTATCTTAGATATATATGCTTTATTATCTACTTCAAGTCTGTAGTTTGATTGATTCTCACCAGTAACATCTAAAAAGCTATACTGTGGAATTTTTACTTTATTTCCTTTTGATGAAGGTGTTAGTAAAGTATCATGCTTTAAAGAAAGTACATATGCTGATTTATCTATGTATTTAGGTTCACTATTCGTTGTAATAACTTGCTTCGTAGCTACATCTTTATCTGTCGGTGAACTTCCAACTCCTATAAACATAAAAAATGCTGCAAATACTGCTCCAATTATAAATGTAATAGCATATAATATTGTTTTTTCAATGGATTTCGGAATTCTACCATATTGATATTTACGCATCCTTTTATAACCTTCACCACGTGCTACAGGTAATTCTTGTTTATCGATTTTCCATTTTAGATCATATAATTCTTTTTGATTTTTGTCTTGAATTTGATTATATTTCATTTGATAATCACGATAAGCACCTAATACTTCATTTACGGTACCTTCTTTTCTTACTTGACCATACGTTAACCAAATAAGATAATTACTCATTTTTTCAATTGAATGTAGATGATCATCTATTAATACAGCTGCTCTATCGTATTCTTTTTGTTCATTCAAAAATTCATTGAATTTTTTTTGAAATGATTCATCTAAATATTGAATAATATTAGTGAAAATAGCTACTGTAGGTCTCATATACTTGGCAATACTAACTAATAATTGTGCATATTCTGTTTCGTTTATTTCTTTACAAGTCTTTATCCCTTTATCTGTTAACTTAGCAAAGCTTAAAATCTGCTTCTGAATTGTTGAGATATCTTCTAATTTAACTCCTGATAAGCTCAATGTCCGAATTACCAATTCATTAAGTGTTTGATGATCATTAGCTTTATGAGTAACGTCTGCTAAAAATGTTTGTTCTTTATTTGTTACTTTTCCTAAGTTAGGTGCAACTTCTTTAATCATCAGTTTACTAATCATTTCTTTACCTGATTCATGATCACCAATAATTCCTAGAACTTCACCTCTATATAAATGAACAGTTACATTCTTTAACACAATATTTTTATCTAAATGTTTTAATTTAAATAATGATTTAAATTTATTTTGTTGTTTATTTTCATAGTAATATTTAGTTGCGTTTACAACTCTTAGTAATATTTGCTGTGTCATTCTGCACCACCATTATAGTTGTAGAAGACTTACAGGAATGCCTTCTTCAATTTTTGAACCTTTTAATCTAAATCCCCAAGCAAATACGCCTTTAATACGTTCAACTTTAAAGTAACTCGGTGTGTCACCTACTAAACCATATACTTTTCCAATTTCAATTTTCGAAGTATCTACAAGGTAACTTTCTGCTATGAGCGCTTTTCTTTTATATACTTCATATTCATTAAGTATACCCATCATTTCTGATTTTCTCATCTTTTCCCTATATTCAGCGATTACATTTTTAAGTTCAAATTCATTCATTTCTACTAATTTCTTTTCGTTATTCATCTACAATACCACTTTCTCTTAATTTGTCATTAATCATATCCAATGTATACCCTTTTCTCACTAAAGCTTGAATGACACGAGATTTGAGTTCATATCCATTATATTTCTTTTGATATTTATTATATACCTTTTCTAAATCTTTCATCAAAATATTTTCTACATCATCAGATGTGGGTTCAATATTTAAATCAGTTAAATGCTCATTAATTAGTGAAAATGCATAGCCTCTTTGTTGCAAAGTTTGCACGATTGTTTGTTTAAGTCGATTTGGAGGCTGTTTCTTTTTTTGCATTATTTTTTTAGCAATATTAGGTATTCTATCTTCAGACATTTCCAATTCGAATTTTTCTTTATAAGTAAAAATCAATTCTGGTTCAAGTCCTTTTTCTTTTGCTACTCTTTCGAAATGGTCCGGACCTTTATCAGTTGTCTTTAATATTGTATTTTTTAGACTTTCAATATAATCTTCGTGGTTTATGTATTTATTTGATTTACAATAATCTATAACTTGAGAAATCAATTCTATGGAGTACTCTTTTTCTGCTAAGTATTTTTCAACTTCATGTGTCGTTCTTTTTTTATGTGACAAATATATAATTGCTTGATTTAATGCCTGTCTATATTGATCATAATTTTTTATTTCTTGCAACTTACTTTTAGTTATTTCTAAATCTTTCCTTAAGTTAAAGTAGATGTATGTAGCTTGATCAATACCCATTTCGAATTCATCATTAATAAATAAATTCAAACGTTCTTTATTTTTCTTCTGTACTTCTATTTTAGTAATTTTAAGCACTTTACATCCCTCCACACATATTAATAGGATACAATAAAACACACTGAGTTTAAAAGTTTAATCACTTAACTCAGTGTGTTTTATTATTGGTTTAATTCATTTATAGCTTGTGTATACTCAGAATCAGTAATATAGTTCTGTTGTTTCATTTTTTCTAGAGTAGTTTTTATTCTCGTCATATAACTATCACTTATATTGTTAATATCAAAGTTAGATGGTGCATTAACAACACTTGCTAGTATAGCACTTTGTAATACTGAAACTTGAGGTAAGTTCGGATTGTTTTTATCTACAGTTGCACCGAAGTAATAATTTGCAGCCTCTTCAATAGTATAATTATTTTCTCCAAAGTAAATATTATTTACGTAATAACTTAAAATATCATTTTTGCTATATTTATCTTCTACCCGTTTCGCAACAAACATTTCTTTAACTTTTCTTGTTAATTGCGTTTCATTAGAGTAAAAATAATTTTTCACGACTTGTTGGGTGATGGTACTACCACCTTGTGTTAATTGTCCATTTTTCAAACTAACTGCAAGTGCTCTAGACACACCTCTTAAATCTATACCTTCATGATCGTAAAATCTTTTATCTTCAACGGCAACAAAAGCATTTTTAGTATAGTCAGGCATATCTTCAACTTGAACAAATGCTGATTTATCTTCTATTTTAACTAATTCATCTACATCAGAAGTTCTTGACAACATATACATTACTGCTAAATAGAATGCAATAACAAGTATAATTAATATTGCTATAAAGAGAAACAGCTTTGATCCCCTTTTTCTTTTTCTCGGTTGTACAGGTTCTTGATAATAGTGTTGATATCGTCTATATTGAACTTCTTCTTGAGAATTAGGTTGTGGAATATCATTCTTTTTTTTGCTAAATAGCCCCATCTTTATTCTCCCTTATTAGTATTTCTTACATCATTATAGCTTGTAATATGTATTTTAAACACTTCTTTTTACTTAAAATCATTAAAATCAGTCCAGAGTCTTATATTGAAGTATAACTTTTAGCCTATTCGGGTATACATTAAACATGAGGAGGAATTTTAAATGGCAAAAATTAAAGCAAATAATGCACTTGTACAAGTTTTAAAAAATTGGCAGATTGACCATGTTTATGGTATTCCTGGTGATTCTATAGATAAAGTAGTAGATGCCTTAAAAACAGAAGAAGATAACATTAAATTCTATGACGTTAGACACGAAGAGGTTGCCACATTAGCAGCAAGTAGCTATGCCAAGTTAACTGGCAAATTAGCTGTTGCTTTAAGTATAGGAGGTCCAGGAGCGATACATATGTTAAATGGTATGTATGACGCAAAAATGGACAACGTACCTATGCTTGTATTGGCTGGACAAACCGATTCTAAATTATTAGGCACAAAATATTTCCAAGAAGTTAATCTAACAGCTCTTTTTGAAGATGTAGCAGTTTATAATAAACAATTAGACTCTGCTGAAAATGTTCACGAAATTGTTGATGAAGCAATCAAGACAGCTTACGCTAAAAAAGGTGTAGCAGTATTAACTATTCCAAGTGATATTTTAGGCGAAAAAATTGAAGATAACGTACCAAGAGAAAAATATAGATTTGAAAATGCAGTAACTTTTGCTAAAGATCAAGATATCTCTAAAGCAGCAGAATTAATTAACAATAGTAAAAAACCAGTTGTGTTAACTGGTGCCGGTGCAAAAAACGCTAAAAATGAACTGTTAGAATTTATAGATCATATAGATGCACCAGGACTTATAACATTACCAGCAAAAGGTATTATTCCTGATAAGCACCCTAACTTCATGGGGAACTTAGGTAAAATTGGTACTAAACCAGCCTTTGAAGCTTCAAAAGATGCAGATCTCTTAATACTAGTCGGAACTAATTATCCATATGTAGATTACTTACCAGACAAAGATATCCCTTGTATTCAAATCGATATCAACAAAAATAATATCGGTAACAGATTTAATGTAGATGTAGGCTTAATAGGAGATACAAAAAATGTCTTAGCAGCATTAACTTTAGCAAGTAATAAAGTTGATGACCGTAAATTCCTTAAAGCCTGTCAGCAAAATATGAAGAGTTGGAATAAATGGTTAGATGAAGATCGTAATAATAAGAGTTTACCAATAAGACCAGAACTATTAATGTCAGAGATTGAAAAAATCTCTAATGATGACACTGTATTTTCTGTTGATGTCGGAACTTCTACAGTATGGAGTACAAGATATTTACAATTAGGTCATAATCATCAATTCATTACATCATCTTGGCTTGGAACAATGGGATGTGCCTTACCAGGTGTTATCGCAAGTAAAATAGCATACCCAGATAAACAAGCAATTGCTATAGCTGGTGATGGTGGTTTCGCAATGGTCATGCAAGACTTCGTTACAGCTGTTAACTATAAACTACCAATTATTGTAGTTGTACTTAATAACCAAGAATTATCATTCATAAAATATGAACAACAATCAGCCGGTGAACTAGAATATGCAATCGATTTAGGTGATATTGATTTCGCTAAATTCGCAGACAGCTGTGGTGGTATTGGTTATAACGTGGCAGCTGTAGAAGATTTAGCACCAACATTAGAGAAAGCTAAACATGCAAATAAACCAGTTGTTATAAATGTAAAAGTAGATCCAGACGCTGCTCCACTCCCAGGTAAAATCATATGGGATGAAGCTAAAGGATATGCAAAATTTGAAATAAGAACAGCAATGGAAGAAAACAGACTCGAAAAAATGCCACCTCTTAAAACAATCATAAGAAGATTCTTCTAAATAAAGCAGTGCGGTTCACATGTGACGCGAACCGCACTTTTTTGTATGAGTCTAAAGTTTGGTTTTAGTGGCAGAATTCTGAATTGTGGTGCATAGGTTGCTCTTACTAGCAGAATTCCGAATTTTGCTCCTTAGATTGTTCTTACTGGCAGAATTCCGAATTTTGCTCCTTAGATCCTTCTTACTGGCAGAATTCTGAATTTTGCTCTTTAGATTCTTCTTACTGGCAGAATTCTGAATTTTGCTCCTTAGATTGTTCTTACTGGCAGAATTCCGAATTTTGCTCCTTAGATTGTTCTTACTGGCAGAATTCTGAATTTTGCTCCTTAGATTGTTCTTACTGGCAGAACTTCTGAATTTTGCTCCTTAGAAAAATATAGACAAACTCCATTTCTATAAATAATACTTTTTATATCGACTACCGACAGCTTTAAAACTCGATTCACAAATTCGTCTTACGGAATATATACTCGTTCCCCCTCCTAACCACCAAATTGCTTCTGAAATTGTGAAACTGTCTTGTTTTAAATACCATAATTCTTTCAAGTTATATTCGTATACAAATTTCTTATCCATTATTGATTCGCAATACATACAAGTACATTTTTGTCTTTTATGTTTTATCTTTACTGTAAACATATGGTTACATTTTGGACATTTAATTCCAGGTTTTATGTTTTTAAATGGTAATGTAATGCTTTTATAGTATTGATTATCAAAACTATTTCTTTCTGCTAATAGCTTTTGTTTTATTTTTATATTTTCTTCTGGATTTTGATTTGAAAAAAGTTGATTTATAATGCCTAATTCCGAGGGTAAGATGATTCTTTCTTTATAAGGGGTTGGATTTTTGAAGTTGAAGTAAGGGTTTGTAAATACTAGTTTAGATATAATGGGTCTATCTATCTCGAGATATTTACACAGGTTATGAAATTCATTCTTTGCTCTTTCGATTTGAATTAATGGTGATGTGATAGAATTACCATAATTATTTTTAAAGAAGGTATCTTCCAAGTAATAAATGCCTTTATAATTTTTGATTTCGAATAAATATATTGCTCGATCATCAATAACTAACATATCAATTTGTACTTGGTTATTTAATGTAAATTGAAAATCATTTATATAAACGATATGCTCCATACATTTCAAAATAGCGTTAAAATATCTTTCACCATCATTTCCACTAGATTTATTTTGTACTTTGTTAAATAAATTGTCGCTTAATTCAGCACGTCCTATTATTGATTTTAAATATTTTTCATCTTTAATTATCTCCATAATTCGTACTCCTTTTCATATTATAAAAAAAATATATAATATGAAATACAAAAAAACCACCCACCATAAAGGTGAGTGGCAATCAAAAGCATCTATTGTAGCAATGCAAGTGATTCGCGGTTAAAGTCTTCTAAGTCATCTGGAGTTCGACTTGTGACGATACCTTTGTCAACGACTACAGATTCGTCAACGACTTTAGCACCTGCATTTTGTAGATCTTTACGAACTGATAAGAAACTTGTTACAGTTTTTCCTTCTAATAAATCAGTATCTATTAATAATTGAGGTCCGTGGCAAATTGCGAATGATGGTTTTTCATTTTGTACGAAATGTTTAACAAATTCACCAAAACGACCTTGTTCATCTCCACGTAATAAGTCTGGTGAGAAACCGCCAGGAATTAAGACTGCATCATAATCTGCAGCATTTACTTCATCTATACCTAAGTCTACTTTAACTTTTTCGCCTTTTTTACCAGTGATTTCTTTTCCTTTTTCTTCACCAACAATGACTACTTCATGTCCAGCGTCTGTTAATGCTTTTTGTGGACTCGTTAATTCAACATCTTCAAATAAGTCAGTTACAACTGCTGCTATTTTCTTACTCATAATATCAATCTCTTCCTTTCATAATGATTCTAATACTTGTATACCACTTATGAAAAGTTTTAAACGTATGTTTTATATACAACTCATCATTTTAAATACCTTTTTTTAAAAAAAGTAATTAGTAGTTAGCATTTAATCATGCATAGATTGTACTTTTTTCTCTAGTTCGTCTAATAAAGCAATCCATTCATCAACGTCAGACACTTCCATATCTTCTGGGTTCATTGCTTCCATCTCATCTAAAAATTCAGATAATCTTTGTTTAATTTCATTGAGTGATGTTTTTTTACTCATTTAAATACTCCTTTTATTTTTAATAATTTTATTATGAATGATTACAAGTATAAAAACAATCATAAAACAGTATTGGAAAATCTATTCACAAGTGGTACGCTCATAGATAGGAAAAAATTCAGAAAGAAGGATATAGCATGATATACGACTTAAAAAGTCCTATCTCAATTCAAAATGATCCATGGGAAGCTTACAATGATATAGATCAACATGGTTCATTGCAATTAAGCAATATAGAATTTACTACAACAACACTATGCAATATGAGATGTGCTCACTGTGCTGTTGGATATACTTTACAATTACGAGATCCAGATACTTTACCAATGGAACTTATTTTAAAAAGATTAGATGAAGTACCTCATTTAAAGACAATTTCTATAACTGGCGGAGAGCCAATGTTTAGTAAAAAATCAATTAGAGAAACCGTCGTACCACTTTTGAAATATGCTCATAAAAGAGGTATATATACGCAAATGAACTCTAACTTAACTTTACCGTTAGATCGTTATTTAGAAATTGCTGAATATATAGACGTTATGCATATTTCTCATAATTGGGGAACAATTGATGAATTCAGTGAAGTTGGATTCCACGTTATGGATAAAAAACCACCTTTAAAAGCAAGATATAAACTTTATGAACAAATGATTCAAAACTCAGCTACTTTGTCAGAGCAAGGTATGTTTGTATCTGCTGAGACGATGTTAAATAAAAGTACAAAACCATATTTACATAAAATTCATAACGAGATTGTCCATGATATGAAGTGTAGTAGACATGAAATTCATCCAATGTATCCATCAGACTTTGCTAGTCAATTAAATATTATGAGTTTAGATGAGATGAAAGAAACGATTCATGAAATACTTGATTTTAGAAATGAAGATACTTGGATGTTATTTGGTACGTTACCTTTCTATCCTTGCTTTATGAATGAATCAGATCAAAATTTATTATCTAGATTAAAAGATGCAAAAAATGTTAGCTTAAGAAATGATCCAGATGGAAGAAGCCGTCTAAACGTTAATGTTTTTTCAGGTGACGTAATCGTTACAGATTTCGGAGATGAAACAGGTTCAATCGCAAATATTAAGCAAGATAAGTTAGAAGATGTTTATCAAACATGGATGAATTCATCTTTAGCAAAATCTTTAAATTGCCATTGCCCTAAAGTAAGATGCCTTGGTCCTAACTTACTTGTAAAAGATATGTATTATAAAGATGTAGACTTTAAAGCAAATGAATTAAGAATGAATCAATAACCATTATTGAAAGTGTAAATCACTTCATAAAAAAAACGCTCAATCTGTAAAGTATTTCAACAGATTGAGCGTTTTTTATGTCCTATATTAGATATATAACTTCGTTGACATAAAGTCTAACGTTTTCTTACTTTCATGTCTTCTTTCATGACGTAGTTTAACTCTTTCTTTTGCGCTTTCATAAAACCATTTCTCATCTTCTGATTCGGGATAAATAGCAGGTACTTTTGCTTTTTTACCTTCTTTATCTAAAGCTACAAATGTTAAAAAGCTATAAGCTGCTAAATGTTTTTTATGATTTATATTATCTTCACTGATTACTTTCACACATATTTCCATTGAAGATGTTCCAGCGTGTGTAACGAATGACACTAACGAAAGTACTTCACCTGTTCTAATTGGTTGTAAAAAATCAACTGAATCTGTAGAAGCTGTAACAACTGAGTTCCCACTATGTCTCATCGCAGCTATAGCAGCTATTTCATCAATTTCAGCCATTAATTTACCACCAAACATTGTATTATGATGATTTGTATCTTCTGGAAAAATTTGTATTGATTTAACACTTCTTGATTTTTTCATTGCTTTTTTTTCTTCCAATTTAATAACCCCACTTGTTGTTTACTTATTTACTAATAATAATTAGAGGCTGAGACAATTAATTTGTCCCAGCCTCACCAACACTTATTTTAATGATAATGTTCCTCATCATCAAAAACTTTCTTTTCTAGTGCTTCTTCAGCAGTATCAATTCGTACAGATTCTTTACTATCGAATGTAACAACTAGATACATCATTAATGCTCCGCCAAATGTAAATATTGCGAACACAAATGCAATCATAACACTCCATTCCATTGGTGTACTCATGATATCCCCTCCTTTGAATGACTAACTATAATGACCTTATTTATCTATATTATACATGATGTAATCTTAAATGGCTATATATTAAAATGCCCAATTACCATCTCTAAATACTGGCTCTTTCACACCATTTTCTAATACGCCATCTATAGATAACGATTTACTTCCTATCATGAAGTCAACATGTGTTGTAGAGTCATTTAGTCCATTCTCTGCTAACTCTTTTGCTGACATTTCTTTGCCGTCTTCAATACAAAACGCATATGCAGAACCTAACGCAATATGGCAAGATGCATTTTCATCAAACAACGTATTATAGAATAAAGTATTCATATTTGATATTGGTGAATCTACAGGTACAAGGGCTACTTCACCTAATCTTTTAGCACCTTCATCAGTCTCTAGAATACTTTTTAAAATTTCTTCACCTACTCCAGCTTTGTAATCTACAACTTCGCCATTTTTAAAAGTTAATGTAAAATCATCAATTATATTACCAGAATAACTTAAAGGTAAGGTATTGCTTACAGTCCCATTAACACCACTTTTATGTGGGGCAGTAAATACTTCTTCTGTAGGCATATTAGCAACGAAGCTATTACCTTTAGAATTTATTGAACTTGCACCAGACCAATATTGTCCAGTTGGTAATTCAATCGTTAAATCAGTACCTTCAGATTTGTAGTGTAGTGATTTATATTTCTTTTGATTTAAGTAATTTGCTTTTTCATGTAATAATCGATCATGTTCTTCCCATGCTTTAACAGGATCTTCTTGATCAACTCGAACAGTTTTTAAAATTGTTTCTAGAAGTTTATTCACCGCTTCTTGATCATCTAATTCTGGGAACATCATTTTCGCCCAACCTACTGATGGGTATGATGCAATACACCAACTCATATGGTCACTTTGCACTGCTACCATATAATCTTTAAAGGCTTTTCCATAAGCAGCCATCGCTTTACTTATCTTTTTAGGATCTGCTTCTTTTAAGCTATCAGGACTTGATGAAATAATAGATAAAAATGCTGCTTTTCTATTTAAATAATCCATTCTTTCATCTATATCATATTGTTTAACGTCTTCGAAAAATTCTTCTGACTCATATTGATATTTCAATTGTGAAATTCTATCGTCTTTATATTTTACTTTAACGTCTGATGCCCCTACTTTATATGCTTCTTCAACAACTAAGTGAACAAACTCACTTGCATCGATTGAAGCTTGAATATATACAGGTTCTTTCTCCTGAACATTCAACCCGACTTTTACTAATAGTTCTGCATATTTTTGCAATTGCTTTTCAAATCCCATTTGTATTACCACCCTTTGATTATTTTCTAAGGTCGCCTAATGCTTGAGTAATTGCAGTCATTTCACTAGCTGAAATGTTTTTTCTAGACATGACCATAGTATGTATTTCCTTTAATTCATCTTTCTTTTCTTCAGGAATCGTATCTTTATTTAATACGCTTGTATTAACGAGCCTTAACTTGCCTTTTATATCATCTACCATTTGTTCAATTGATTCAGTCATCTTTTTATCATCCTTTCAAATTTAAGTTTAGCAAAAAGTGCTTACAATTAAAACTACCAAACTCGTATATTCGCTTTACAATTAATATGAAACTTTTATACAATATATACAAATCGGTACATTAGGAGTGATTTATTATGGCAGTACAAGATATCCTTTCATGGACTCTATTCGAACAAGTTGCTGTACCTGATAATATAAGTCAATATCTTGTTGATGGTGAACAAGCATATAGTGCATTCAAAACATTTAGAGACACAGCTGTATTTACTAATAAACGAATCATTATACGTGATATACAAGGTATTACAGGTAAAAAAATTGAAACATACTCTATACCTTATAACATCATACTCATGTGGTCTACTGAGAACGCTGGTAAATTGCTCGATTTAAGCGGTGAAATCACTTTATGGACGCGAGCTGGACATTTCAAAATTAAAATCGGTAGAAACTTAGATATTATGCCTTTTGAAAAGTTATTGTCTAATGCTTTATTATAATTTACAATTGTGTTTACATCTTTGAAATTATGGGAATGAATAGGATTAGTGATAATTTTAATGTATTAGTGCCTATATTCTCTAAATCAATAAATATTTATGATATGATATGTAGGTCAATGTTAATTTTAAAGTTATATATATGAAAGGGGAAAAACATTATGCAAAACAAATTAGTTCCTGCTATTTTAATAGGTGGTACTATTGGCGCAATTATCGCATTAGCTGATAAGAATACACGCCAATCATTATCTAACCAAGTTCAAAACGTTAAAGAAGGTAAAAGCTCTAAAGAACCTTCTAAAGTAAATCAAATTAAAGATGAAGTTCTATATTGGAAAGATGTTATAGAAGAAATTCGTCGTAAAAATCCAGAATTAGAACAATCAATTATGGATGCAAAAGATACATTCATTGAGAAAAAGAACGAAAGACAAATCTCAGGTCCAAATCATTCATAATTTATAGTAAAGACTAGGCTTATTCAAATATCCTAGTCTTTTTTAACATTATATTAAATTAGGAGAATTCTTATGGGAAATGATAAATCAAGTTCAAAGTTTTTAGAACAAGCTAAAAACTTTAAAGATGAACAAAAGAAATCTATAAAAAAAGAAAATTATATTCCACCACAGAGATTTGAATCGAAAACAGCTAAGAAAGATAACCAAATATTTTTCGTATCTAAAATTAATAAACCAGCAAAGTTCACTAAAGATGGAAATATATTATCTACATTAATTTATAGAATAGGTAAAGATAATGCTACTGGATTAGCAGCACAACTATCTTATTATTTCTTACTTGCATTATTCCCTACTCTTATTTTTATTTTGACGTTAATTCCAATATTCCAAGTTGATCCTGACACTATCACAAAAATGATTTCAGATAATGCACCAGGAGATACAGCTTCACTTATAACTGGAATAATTGATGACGTCATGAGTAATGCGAGTGGCGGACTATTCTCATTTGGTTTAATTGCAGCATTATGGTCAGCCTCAAATGGTATGACTGCCTTGATGAACGCATTCAATGTTGCATATGATGTTGAAGATGGGAGAAATGCAGTTATTCTAAAAATCATGAGTGTATTCTTCACAGTTATCATGGTGGTAGTCTTTGGTATTGCTATTGCATTACCTATCTTCGGTCAACAAATAGGTAATTTATTATTTGGTCCTTTAGGATTAGAATCTGAACTACGTTGGGTCTTTAGCTTAATAAAAGTTGTGCTACCACTAATAGTTACGTTTATCGTATTTGTTACACTTTATGCGTTAGCACCTAACATTAAAATTAAAGTATTATCCGTAATTCCTGGAGCAGCTTTCACTACAATTATGTGGCTTGGTTCAAGTGCACTTTTCGGATTATATGTAAATAACTTTGCGAACTATTCAAAAACATACGGTAGTATCGGTGGTATTATTGTACTTATGCTTTGGTTATTCCTAACAGGATTAATCGTAATTATAGGTGCAGAAATTAATGCTGTATTACATCAAAAGAAAATGCTTAAGAACGGGTCACCGGAAGAACAAGCATTTAATAACTTAACAGAAAATGGTGAAATGACTAATGCCTCTATTGAATGATATATTAGAATTTAACAAAACTTTTGTATCCAACCAAGAATACAAAAATTTTATTACAACAAAGAAACCAAACGCTAAAGCAGTATTATTAACTTGCATGGATACTCGATTAACAGAACTATCTACTCGTGCATTAGGATTTAAAAATGGTGATGTGAAAGTTGTTAAAAATGCAGGAGCTACAATTTCACATCCCTATGGGTCAACAATGCGTAGTTTATTAGTTGCGATTTATGCACTTGGTGCTGAAGAAATCATAATAATGGGTCATAAAGATTGTGGAATGGGTAATTTAGATGTTGATTCAGTAATTGATACTATGAAAAGTCGTGGTGTTACCGATAATACATTGAATACGATAGAACATTCTGGCATTGATATTCAACAGTTCTTAAGAGGCTTTGATGATGTCACACAAAACGTACAATCTAATATTCAAAAAGTTTATAACCATCCATTATTTGATCAATCCGTTCCAATTCATGGATTCGTAATTGATCCGCACAATGGTGATTTAGAAGTCATTCAAAATGGATATGAATTCACAAAATAATGCATAGAGGCTGAGACAATTTAATTTGTCTCAGCCTCTTTTCTTATAGGATGCCTATATTTACACAAGTCAAAAGAAGTGTAAAAACTTATACAAGAAAAAGAGCAGAAATTCAATTTTAACAATGAATTTCTGCTCTTTTAAATATATAGTATATTTGTCCAGCCTATGTTTCCTATGATATTAAGTTATGTTGAAATGCATAAATAACAGCTTGGGTTCTATCTTGAACTTCTAACTTACTAAGTATATTACTTACATGTGTTTTTACTGTTTTAATTGTAATATGAGATGCACTTGCTATTTCTTGATTTGAATACCCTTTTGCAATTAATAGCAAGATTTCCATTTCACGCTCAGTAAGCATTTCAAATAATTCTGCTTTTTGGTTCATTCTATTACGCATTTTCACTAAAACTTCTGGTTCAAATACTGATTCTTTGTTGTATGTTTTACGTATTGCATTTGCAATGTCATCTGCAGAAGTTGTCTTTAATATATAACTATCTACACCTGCATCTAAAGCTTGGTACACTTCACTATCTTCAATGAAACTAGTTAGCATAACAATTTTAACTCTTGGTTGGTTTTTCTTTATATGTTCTGTAGCTTCAATACCATTCATATCATCCATTACTAAATCCATTAAAATAACATCGGGTTCGAGTTGTTCGGCTTTTTCAATGCCTTCTCTACCAGAAGCAGCTTCCCCTATGACTGATATATCTTCTTGAGTAGATAAATAACTGGAAATACCTATACGAACCATCTCATGATCATCTACGAATAATACTTTAATTGTCATACTGTTCCTCCTTATTATTTGGTACCTTAACTTCAATACGTGTTCCCGATTTAGGCATTGAAATAATATTTAGAGTTGCTCCAATTTCTAATGCGCGTTCGTTCATTGTATTTAGACCATAACTTTGTGAATCTCTATTCGACGTATCAAATCCTATTCCGTCATCTTGTATACGTAATATAACATAATCACTCGTTTCAATTAACTCGATTGAGACTTTTGAACCTTTAGAATGACGCAATGTATTTGAAATTGCTTCTTGTGTAATTCTGAAAAGATGGTCTTCTGTACCTTTTGCAATATCTATATCTTCTATGTCATAGACAACTTTCATAGGGATTTTTTGTTTTAAGTCTATTACTAAATCTTTTATTCCTTCACCTAATGATTTATTTTTAAGTCCTAATGGTCTTAAGTGTAATAATAAGGCTCTCATCTCTAATTGAGAATCTTGTATCATTTTTTCTAATAAATCAACTTGTTTGGAAAGTGGTTCATCAAGATTTGAAGATTTAATAGCAGAAAGCATCATACTAGCAGCAAATAATTGCTGACTCACTGAATCATGTAACTCTCTTGCTAATCGTTGTCTTTCATCTTCTATAATTTTTTTTACGACTGAGTCTTTCATTTGATACGATTCATTTATAATTTTTTGTGACTTCAATCTCAAAGTATAAAGCTCTTCATGCAGTGGTATCAAAGTGTGGTAAATTTCCAATGTTTCTTGGTGTAAATCTATTTCATGATTATTTACGCCTAATATTTCACCTTGTATTGATCTTTCTATTTGTTCTTTTATCCAATGATGTTGCTGATTAATTTTATAAGCTACAGCTGAACCTATAATAATACATAACAGGATGACAACTATATTTATAAATAAAAATGCAGGTACACCTAAAATTTGTGTGTAAAATATACCTTGAAAATATATGATATTAATAAATATACGATCTAAGAAAAATAATATACCGACAATTGTATATATAAGAATGAGCATTGACCCAATTATTCTAGTGTAGTTATTCATCGGAATATCACCTCAACATCACCCATAAATGTTGAGAAGAAAATATTAACTTTAAAAGTATTTTTATGACTGTTTTCTTCGTAATGCACAGTCTCATTTCTTACTCTATAAACTTGATCATTCATATACAACCTGCTGAATAATGCTGTTATATGGACATTCACATGATAATTATAAGGTACAATTATTTGTGTCTTACCAATATATTGTCTTACAACAATTACATTATTCTCGGATAAATTAGCAGCTAATGATAAATCTAATTCTATATCTCCAATTGCTTGTTGAATTTGTATATCTTCCCATTTATAAATGTAGTGAGGTGTTTTTTGTGGTGAAAACCATCTCTGTTTTATAAATGATTCATTTATATTTTCATTGGATGTATTTTCTACATGTTCCACTTTTAGCGGTTTTTTTCGATATATAATATATCTTACTACTAAAAAAATGAGTGATAAAAATAAAATGGCAAGCATATATGGATTAGAAAGTAAGGCATAAATTAATAATATAGCGCCAATCCAAAATATAATTAATCCTCGTAATTTATGAAAATATAAATAACCTACATAAATAAAAATAATCCCCATTACTACGACAAGTAATAATCCTATTTTTTCAAAGAAAATATAGTAAATGTTCGACAACAGAATTAATACAGTGAGTATAATTAACAATTCTGTTGATATAAATTTATTCTTCAACTTACCACCCCAATCTTAGAGAAGTGAATTCATTTGTGTAAGCATAGAACGTTCTGCAATCGTATTAGCTATTTGGTCTAAAGTACATTTAATTGCTTCTTCTATTTTAGCTAATTCACTTTCTAACATGTTAATTTGTTTTTGCAAAAATTGTAAATCATAGTCTTCAAGTTTTTTAGCACAAGTAATTTTAAAGTCTTCTATTTTATCCATATACTTATTGTCTAATTCTAAAGTATAATTATCAATTAATTTACTTAATTGACATTTTTTCTGTTCTAAATAACTTATATATTGCTTCATAGCTTTTATTTTAACATCTAAATGCTTAGCGCATGTATCTAAACTTTCATAATAAGAAACAAGAATGAGTTGTTTTAATTGATTTGAAACAACATTAAACATAGAATCACCTACTTCTGTCAGATTAAACTCTATTATAAAATGTTATTCAATATTTCAAAATGGACCTAGGGACGAAATTACAATCGGTCCTTAGTCTTAGAAAAGAGATTATGACAGAAATCTAATTTCATAAAAAAGATTTCGTCGTCCCAGTCATCTACTGCCAATATATTAATTAGAGGCTGAGACAAATTAATTGTCCCAGCCTCTAATATTAATCTTCTAGTTTAGTTAATAATAATGGACCATCTTTAGTAACGACAATTGTGTGCTCAATTTGAGCTACATAACTTTTATCTTTCGTTTCAAATGCCCAATCATTTTTTCCATCACTTACAATTGTTGCATTAGAAGATATAAAAGGCTCTACTGCAAGAACCATTCCTTCTTTTAGTAATTGTTTTTCTAATGGGTCAAAATAATTCATGACGTGTTGTGGTGAGTCATGTAAAGATAAACCTACACCATGTCCAGTTAAGTTTTTGATGACTTTTAAGCCATGTTTACGTGCTGTAGAATTAACCGCTCTACCAATTTGAGATAACTTAGAACCAGGTTTAACTTTTTTCATAGCTTCTTCAAACGCCATTGCAGCTACATCAACAACTAATTGTTTCTTAGGATCATCCGCTTCACCTACAACAAATGAGATGCCTGTATCAGCATAGTAACCATTCTTACGTGCTGATACATCGATGTTAACTAAATCACCTTCTTGTATTACACGTTTACCTGGAATACCATGTGCTACCTCTTCGTTTACGCTTATACATGTATACCCTGGAAAATCATATTCTGCAATAGGAGCTGATTCAGCTTCTAATTCTTCAAATCTTTCCTTTGCAATGTTATCTATTTCTTTAGTAGTTATGCCGGGTTTAGTTGCTGCTTTCAACTCATCACGAATTATTGCACATATTTTGCCTATTTCTTTTAGGCCTTCAAGTTCTTCATTGTTTTGAATTATCATTTAAATCCCGTTCTTTCTTTTTAAAATTTTTTTGTCGTTTTTAATTATATCAGAAAATGCATGTTATACTATAAAAAAATGATTTCGGAGTTTTGTGTATGAAGGAAAATTGGTTATCTCGAATTATCGGTGCAAGAATTATTAAAACAGGATTGGCTACATTTTTAACTGCATTAATTTGTATGTCTTTAAGTTTAAACCCTATATTTGCTGTAATTACTTCTATCGTAACAATAGAACCTACAGCTAAAGCTTCTTTAAAAAAAGCTTATGTACGTTTTCCCGCTTCTATACTTGGTGCATTCATTGCTGTCATTAGTACATATTTCTTTGGTGAATCGCCTTTAAGTTATTCATTAGCAGCTACTGTAACTATTTTAATATGCTATCAACTTAAATTAATGGATGGTATGTTAGTGGCTGCTATTACTGCAGTTGCTATGGTACCTGTTATTCATGAAGCATTTGTTTATAACTTTGTTTCTCGATTAGCAACTACCACTATTGGGCTTGCTACTGCAGGTATCGTTAATTTTATTATTTTACCTCCTAAATATATTTATCAAATTGAAAGTATTAATAGTGAAATGGATAATAAAATATTAAAGATATACATAAACAGACTTAAAGAACTTTTACTTGGTGAATATGAATCTGCTACTTCTATGAAAAATATGACAACGTTGCAACAGTCAGCTACTAAAATTGAACAGCTCATTAAATATCAAAAAGAAGAATATGATTATCATCGAACAAAGAAAGAATCAAAATCGCACATAAGAAAAGTTGAAATGAAATATCATACAAATCGTTTACTTAATGCACATTTATTAAATTTAATTTATTTACCTGAGAACACTCATATTATTTTTACAGAAAAAGAGCGTATAGCACTCTCGAATTTCTTAAAATCGTATGAACACCTAGAATCAACCAATGAATTTATGAAACAGAAAAAAGCAGCATCAACACTTAAAAATAGTGTGAAAGGTCTTGATGAATTTGACGAAAATCAAATTAAAAGTCATGTCATTTATGAGCTATTGATGATCAATAAAATATTGAATGATAGATATTCTAAAATATCTAAATAATATTCAAAATGCACTCTAATGAATTTGTTTACTAATCTTAATCATTAGAAATATAAACAACCTCCCAATCATCTCGATTGGGAGGTTGTTTATATTATGTTCTACTTCTGCTATTTAGCTTTCAACAACCTTTTAATGATAGCTTGTTTAGCAGCTTCTTCAACAGTATTGTCTAATTGTTCAGGTTTAAACTCTAGTCCTTTACGAATACATGCTTGTTTTAATAAGTAATCTGTAATTTCATGGTTCTTTGGTAAAATCGGCCCATGTAAATATGTACCTAATAGATTTTTATAGTGAATGCCTTCACGTTTGTCATTATCATTATTTCCAAATCCATCAACTACTCTACCTAATGTTGGATATTCGTGATATGTTCTTCCACCATGATTTTCAAATCCTACGATTTGTCCAAACGTTTCTGATTCAATTACAATATCTCCTATTAAACGATCTTTCTTAGATTCTGAGTATATATCAAGAATATTTAATCCTTCTAATCTTGTACCATCTGGTGTTACATATTCTGAACCTAAAAATTGATAACCTCCACAAATCGTTAAAGTTGGCATACCGTCTTCTATAGCATTTTTAAGTTGTGTTTTAATTTTCTTTAATTGTTCTGTAGCAAGACTTTGCTCTCTATCGCTACCTCCACCAATAAAGAAGATATCACAATCATCTAAGTTCAAATTCTCAGTATCTGTTATATCTACTACTTGAACTTCAATATCGCGCCATTTTGCACGTTGTTTAAGTGCAATAATATTGCCTATATCTCCATATAAATTTAATTTATCCGGCATAAAATGAAATATCTTTATAGGTAACATTATGCTTCCTCCTTAAAGGATTTATTTAACGTCCTATGCATTGGTGCCAATGATGTATAGTTAGGTATCGCAACTGTAAATTGCGAATAAGTCATTGAAAGTTCAGTTGCTTTTTCTATTGAATTTTCAATTATAACGTCTGCATTGACTTCTGCATATTTTAATCTTAAAGCTAACTCTTCAGCTCTTTGTCCTGTGCAAATAATTGCTTTAATATTTTGTCTAGATAATTTTTCAAAATCAGCGTCATAAATCCAAGAAATATCTCTACCATCAGCGCCGTTATCATTTAAACTAATTAAATAAACTTTTTCACCGTCAACTTGCTCACCTACAGATAGACTAGCATTTAGTCCTGCTGGATTTTTAGCTAAGTTAATTAATGCTTCTTTTTTATTATTTCTATAATATTGCATACGACCATTATCTGATGTATAAGATTCAAACCCAGTTTTGATAGATTGATCATTAAGTCCTAATTCTCTTAATACTGTATAGGCAGCAATAACGTTAAACACATTGAAATCACCTGCTATTTTCATATCAAAATGTGCATCATTTAGACCAACATGTATAAAAGGTTCTTGTTTAAACGAAGTTACTTCATACTGAGGCGTTGCTCTGTTAAATCCACATTCACATGTATAATGACCTATTTGATTGTAATGGACATGACTATAATTTAATAAGCGTCCACAATTCGGGCAATATTTACTTTCAACCATCGTACTTTGCTCAAAGTCATGAATGCCCTTTTGCATGCCATAATAAACAATATCATCACTAGCTATTTTCAATCTACTAACAAAAGGATCATCTGCATTTAGTAATAATTTAATACCTTTATCTTTAATAGAATTAGCAATATTATCAACCATCGTATCAATCTCACCAAATCTATCCATTTGATCTCTAAAGAAGTTTGTTACAACCATCATTGTAGGTGTCATTTCTTTTAACACTCTTGGAATTGAACCTTCATCTATTTCAATTATTGCAATTTTAGTATTTTTATTAGATTGCACAATAAAACTTGAAGTAATACCCGCGGCCATATTGGCACCTTCAGTATTATGTATAATATCGATATTATTCTTCTTTAATGTATAACCGATTAAGTTAGAAGTTGTAGTCTTTCCGTTCGTACCACTGATCATCACGATTTCATCTACATCATTAGCTAACTTTCTTAAAATAAGTGGGTCTATTTTACGTGCTAATTGTCCCGGAAGATCCGTACCCTGTTTACCTACTTTTCTACTTGCATAACGCGCAAGTTTCGCTACATTTTTCGCAACATACTTCTTCATACGTTACCTCCTTATTCTGTCACATTATTATACCACGTTCAAAAGCTTTAAAAAAAGAGTTTCACTATGTTAATTCGTTGGTTTCCAATTGTTGTTATTGTATAATAAAGATGTAATAGATTTTCATTATAGAAGGGAAGATATTTTATGTTATCAAAAAATATTCTAGATGCTTTAAACAATCAATTAAATCATGAATTTTACGCAGCACATGCATATATGGCAATGGCAGCTTATTGTGCAGACAAGAGTTACGATGGATTTGCAAACTTCTATATTCAACAAGCTAAAGAAGAACGTTTCCATGGCATGAAAATATATAACTATATTAATGATCGTGGTGAAAAAGCTATCTTCACATCATTAGATGCTCCAAAAACAGAATTCAATTCTTTATTAGAAACATTTAAAGATGGTTTAGCACAAGAACAAGATGTAACACGTCGTTTCTATAATTTATCTGAA
Source organism: Mammaliicoccus fleurettii (assembly GCF_003970575.1). Lineage (GTDB taxonomy): Bacteria > Bacillota > Bacilli > Staphylococcales > Staphylococcaceae > Mammaliicoccus > Mammaliicoccus fleurettii. The sequence goes on along the minus strand of NZ_RXWZ01000080.1, from coordinate 23,521 downwards.
ATTGCTAAAGATGAAAAAGACTTTGCTACAATTTCATTCTTAAATTGGTTCTTAGATGAACAAGTTGAAGAAGAATCAATGTTTGAAACGCATATTGATTACTTAGAAAGAATTCAAGAAGACAACAACGCACTATTTATATATGAAAAAGAACTAGCATCACGTAGCTTTGATGAAGGCTCTGAATAAAATTGATTATTTAGAATTATATAACCTAGCTAGGACAAATTAATTGTCCTAGCTAGGTTTTTGTGTGGAAAATGAGGGTGGAGTTGGTTGTGAGGGTTGGTTGTGAGGGTTGGTTGTGAGGGTTGGTTGCGGGGCTTGGTTGTGGGGCTTACTGGCAGAATTCCGAATTGTGCTCCTTAGAATGCGCTAACTAGCAGAATTCCGAATTGTGCTCCTTAGATTGCGCTAACTAGCAGAATTCCGAATTGTGCTCCTTAGATTGCGCTAACTGGCAGTATTCTGAATTGTGCTCCTTAGATTGCGCTAACTAGCAGAATTCCGAATTGTGCTCCTTAGAAAGTTCTAACTGGCAGAATTCTGAATTGTGCTCCTTAGATTGCGCTAACTGGCAGTATTCTGAATTGTGCTCCTTAGACATTATCTCTTACGGACATTTCTCGGAATTATGTCCCTTACAACCACTCTTACGGATATTTCTCAGAATTTTGTCCCTTACAGCACCTCTTACGGACATTTCTCAGAATTTTGTCCCTTACACTACCTCTTACGGACATTTCTCGGAATTATGTCCCTTACACACACTCACTTACGGTCATTCAATCAACTTTTAACACCTTATATTTATAATTCATCATGATTTACTTTATGTCCTTATATGATTATAATTACGTTCTAAAGGAAGTGATGAAATGTCTTCATTCGTAGCACTAGATTTTGAAACTGCTAACGGTAGTCCCGAAAGTATATGTTCTGTAGGTATGGTTAAAGTAGTTGATCATCAAATTACGGAAAATTTTTATACTTTAGTGAATCCTGAAGATTATTTTTCTAGTATGAATATTAAAATTCATAAAATCAAACCTTCAGACGTAACTAATTCACCTACATTTGATATTGTCTTTCCATATATGATGGACTTTATCGGTGATTTACCAGTCGTTGCTCATAATGCTAAATTTGATATGAATGTATTGTTTAAATCACTCATGAAACTTGATATTGAGATTCCTGATTTAACTTATTTTTGTTCATGTATATTAGCAAGAAAAACTATAAACAACCCCCGATATGGCTTGGCACCTATGATGTCGTACTATAATATTGATTTTAAAGGACATCACCATGCCTTAAATGATGCAAAAGCATGTGCGATCATAACGTACCGACTCTTAAAACATTACCCAGATTTAGATTCAGTCCTAAGTATATATGGCAAATCATTATCTGATAAAAAATATGTATAAAAAAACAGTGAAGAAATGTTATATTTCTTCACTGTTTTTCAATATTATTCTTTGTGTTGAAATTCTTTTTTTAAATCTCTTCTCAAGCTTGCTTTGTTAACAGGTCTTTCTAGTTTTTTATCTAACCAGAATAACAATATTGCAATTGCAACAATTCCTAGTAATTTTATTACATCAAATGTACCTGTATCAATGGAGCTTTTAATAAATAATATAATCAATAACACTGTAATCGCTATAATTGAAAATTTAAATTTCATATCAATCTCTACCTTCTTATTTGTAAGTATTAAATAATACCCTTTTTTCTTTTAAATGAAACTCGTTCATAACTTATATTAGAATACTAAGGATAAAATTAAATATCAAGTTAAGTGTTTATATGAAATCATATATCGTTAAATTACGGTAAGTTCTAGAAACTAAATTCCCAATGGATACACCAACTAAGCGGATAGCTATGTCGGTATCTTTAAGAGAATTATACAAATCATATGCGATATTATATATTTCCACTTCATCGTATACTGGTGTATTGCTACTAGTTTGTTTAGAAAGTGTTTCAAAGTCGTGTGTTTTTAACTTAACTGTAATTGTTCTTCCGGCTAATTCATGTCTATCTGCTCTATTAGCAACTTCTCCACTTAACTGACGTATAGTGTTTAATATGAAATCATCATCATTTTGGTCTGTTTCAAAGGTTGTTTCTCTTCCGATTGATTTCCTAATTCTTGTAGGTTTAACATGAGAGTGATCAATACCACGCACTTTATTATAAAAACTGACGCCTCTTTTTCCAAATAGCTGAATCATTTCCATTTGATTATATTGATATAAGTCTTTCCCAGTATGGATACCTTTTTCTTTCATTTTTTCTTCGGTTACTTTTCCAATACCTGCAAAATCTCCTATAGGTAATGACATCAATAAATCGTGTGCATTTTCATAATCTATGACTGTTCTTCCACTCGGTTTATTCATTCCACTGGCGAGTTTTGCTAAAAATTTATTATAAGATACACCTGCAGATGATGTAAGATGCGTCTTATCGTAAATATCTCTTTGGATATACTGTGCGATCATTGAAGCTGGTAAGTCTCTTCTAACGAGCTCTGTAACATCTAAATATGCTTCATCTAATGATAATGGCTCAACGATATCTGTATAACTCTTAAAGATAGCCATGATGTCATTCGAAACTTCTCTATAATGATTTAACCTTGGACGAACATAGTAACCATCAGGACATAGTTTATGTGCTTGAGCCATTGGCATTGCAGAATGTACACCAAATTTTCTAGCTTCATAACTAGCTGTTGAAACCACACCTCTACCAGAAGCTCGTCCACCTATAATGACTGGTTTACCTTTTAATGTTGGATTATCCCTCACTTCCACTTGAGCAAAGAAAGCATCCATATCGATATGAATTATTCGCCGTTCCATTGTATACACCTCTACAAAAAAATAGGAAGTTGGTTGCCCAAATTCCTATATATTATATCAAAATTTCTATTAACTTGTTGATTGTAAGTCTTTGTTCTCTGAAAATAGATTAATTCCTACTTCAGTATCTTCAACGTATTTCATCTGTTTATTACTATAAATAATTTGAACCATATAGAAATCCCCTATACAAGCTGCACCATGAAAAGAAAAGATATAAATGATAGAAGATACTTGTAGCCATAATAAAGAGACAAGTAAAGCTAAACTTATTATGACAAAAGGTGCTAGCAAAATAATATAAAACTGCTTCCTATTAAATATAGCATGAGGCATTGTCGCAAAAAACATACCATTCATATAACCATATTTAACTTTAGAAGAAGGATTAAATAATTTAAAGCAAATACCGTGAATCAATTCATGTACAAATACTAATACAATTAAACTAATTATCCCGGTTACGATATTCCTTAAAAACCCCTCATCATAAACATATACAACATTTGCTATAACTTTAAAACTAATTAGTATTAGTGAAAGAAATAGAACAAACTGTAATAACGCTAATCTTTTTAAAATAGAAACGTTGTTAATTAAGTCAATTTTAAGCATCTAACTCCCCCATGAAACCAATTCTTAATAATCTTTACATGCTTATTATAAAATATAAATGCCGTTATTACTAATCATTACACAATTTATGTCATTTTATTATTTCAATTGACTTAAAGATACTTTATACAATTTATCGTCATTACCTGAAGGGTTTCCTCTACCATCGGAATTATTACTAATGAAATATATTTCATTATTTACGATATAAACATCTCTAATTCTTCCATAATCAGAAGCAACTTTATTCATTTTGTTATTATTTATATCAAACTTCATTATACCTTCACCACGTAAAGCAGCAGAATAAATTATCCCATCATGATAAGCAAGACCTGATGGAGCCCAAGTATCATCTGATCCTGAAGTGAATAATGGAGATTCCATATTAGATTTTTCTTCATTACCTTCAATTACTGGCCATCCATAATTATGTCCTTTTGTAATTTCATTAATTTCATCATTCGCTTGATTACCATGTTCACTCGCATACATCTTATCATCTGAAGTCCAAACCATGCCTTGTGGATTCCTATGACCATAACTATAAACATAAGAATTAGAAAATGCATTATCACTTGGTTTACTACCATCAAGATTCAATCTTAAAATTTTTCCACCTAGTGAAATTTTATCTTGTGCATTTTGTTCATCAGAAGCATCACCGGTTGTTGCATATAACTTATTATCAGGTCCAATTTTCAGTCTTCCTCCATGATGATATTGACCACTTGGAATATCATCTAACAATAATGCTTCTTCATTCCATGTATCACCGTCTAGTTTCAACTTCACGATGCGATTGAACTGTCCATCATTATTTTCATACGTATAATACGCGTAAGCTTCATTAGAATTCTCAAAATCTGGTGCAAGAACTAAACCTAATAGACCAGCCTCAGCAGCAGTTGATACATCTTCTTCTAAGTTCACTTTCTGTTCTATCTTCTTATCCCCTTTAATCTTAACAATCTTGCCAGGACGCTCAGTTAAATAAAAAGTATCACTAGTCTTCGCAATACTCCATGGCGTATCTAAGTTATCAACCACTGTTTCAACACCTTTAGTTTCCTTGCTATCTTTTTGATTATCCGATTCACCCTGTTGTTTAGTTGCATTATTTTGGGTTTGGTTATTTGTTTCTTCAGTCTTCTCACTAGCATCTTTACTAGAATCACTACCACAAGCAGACAATAAAAAACAGACCGATATGGCACTCATTAATACGTTCTTCATAAACAACCCTCCTTAATTTATTTATACAGATGTATGCGCATTCATACAATAAAATAGCTCAAAAAGAAGAGGCAGAAACAAATTAATTGTCTCTGCCTCTTCTCATTATATTAGTAATAATGGCTAGCTGTTTAATCAGTTATTTTTTCTATTAAAGCAACTGTCTCTACATGTGTAGTATGTGGAAACATATCTACAGGTGTGATTTCTTTTAATTGATAACCACTTCCTTTTAATATCTCTACATCTCTTACTTGTGTTGCTGGATTACATGATATATACACAATTCTCTTAGGTGAAAGTTCTATTAAAGTTTCAATAAATGTTTGATCGCATCCTTTTCTTGGTGGATCGACCATTACGACTTCTGGCTTTATACCTTCTTTTTGCCATTTTAAAATGATTTCTTCTGCTTTTCCTGCTTCCCATGTCGCATTATCTATATGATTGATTTCTGCATTTTCTTTCGCATTTTCTATAGCTTGCTCTACAACTTCAACGCCGTAAACATGTTTAGCTTTTGGTGACATATAAGATCCTATTGTCCCGATTCCGCAATATGCATCTATAACTGTTTCTTCTCCATCTAATTGTGCATATTCTAAAGCTTTGTTATATAATTTCTCTGTTTGTACTGGATTGATTTGATAGAAAGAAGAGTCAGATATTTTAAACTGAAATTCTGAGAGTTTGTCAGAAATCGTGTCTTGTCCATACAATGTATGTGACGTATTACCCATTATAACGTTTGATTTTTCTAAGTTTATATTATGTTTAATACTTACAACATTATCAAATTCTGACGTGATATATTCTATAATTTTGTTTTTATGGCTTAATTGTTTGCTGTTTGTTACAAATATAACCATTGTTTCTCCAGTATAATATCCGCTTCTCAATATGATATGTCTTAACTCACCTTTATGTTTTCGCTCATTATAAATGCTTATATTAATTTGCTCTAATAAAGCTTTAAGTTTAATCATAATTTGATCATGTTTTTCATCTTGTATCATACAATGGTCAATATTTACGATATCATGGCTTCTCTGTCTATAGAAACCTAACTCAATTTCGCCTTGTTCATTCTTACCCACTGGTATTTGTGATTTATTTCGATATTGCCATGGATTTTCCATTCCGATTGTTTCATGAATAACCGTATCTTCAAAGTTTGATTTACGTTTAAATAAGTTTACAACTTGTTCTTTTTTCATTTCTAATTGTGCTCTATAGCTCAAATGTTGAAGTTGGCATCCTCCACACACGCTATAATACTCACAGGGTGGTTCAATTCTTTTTTCAGATGCTTCTTTAATTGTTATTAATTTACCGATAGCGAATTGCTTTTTTACTTTAATAACTTTAAATTCAATCGTTTCATCTTTTATTGCATTTGGTACGAAAATAGGATAACGATCAAATTTAACAACACCATGTCCTTCATGTGTAAAATCGATCACTTGTCCTGTGTATATTTCGTTTTTATTAACTATACCTGCCATAATAACTCCTTCTTTCACGTTAAACATAGAAAAAAGGGACAAAATAATGTCCCCCTGTATTTATTCTTCTGTTAGTTCTTCGTGTAATCTTTCTCGTTCTTTTTCTACCGTTTCAATACCATGTTCTCTCTTCACTCTTTCAAGTTTAGAGAATACTTCTATATGTTGTTTTAAGTTCAAGAAATTAGCAGGTAATACGCCACCAAATTCTCCATCAACATTTAATTGAATTTGTTCAAATGATGAAACGTTTATTGTTTTAGCTTTTGAATAATGAACTTTAGGGTGATTGATATGATCACCTCTTGAAGCAAGCGTCATAATATGACCTAGTTCAGCAATGTTCACTTTTTCTAAAATGAGCAATGTGAAATTCCCATCATTAATATCTGCATCAGGTACAAGCTTTTCAAATCCTCCGATAGAATTTGTTAGACCAATTAAGAACATCATTGCTTCACCTTGAAATACATTTCCATCATATTCAATGCGAATATCTGTCGCTTTAATTTGAGGTAACATCTCTAAACCTTTAATATAATAGGCTAATGGACCTACCATCGTTTTAAGTTTACTTGGTGCTTCATATGATACTTCTGTAATTTTTCCGCCACCAGCAATGTTTATAAAATAACGATTATTCATTTTACCTACATCAACTGGAACTAAATCACCTTTAATAATCGTGTCAACGGCTTCCATAATACTATTCGGTATAAGTAGCGCTCTACCAAAATCGTTTACAGTACCCATAGGAATTAATCCTAATTTAGGACGTTTTTTAGCTTCTGCTATTCCATTAATCACTTCATTTAATGTACCATCCCCACCAGCTGCAATGATAACATCATAATCGTACTTTAAAGCTTCTCTAGCTGCATTTGTTGCATCACCAGCACTTGTCGTAGCATGTGCACTTGTCTCGTATCCAGCTTGTTCTAATTTAATTAACACATCAGGTAATGCCCTTTTAAATACTTCTCGTCCTGATGTTGGGTTATAAATGATCCTAGCTTTTTTCTTCATTGTGATCCCTCTTGTATTTTCTTATATCTTTATATTAAAGCAAATGTTAAATATAAGAAAGTAAAAAATGATTAGCGTCTTTTTGTTCCAAAAATATTTCTCACAATTTCTCTTCCAATTTGTCTCCCTACCGTAGAAAGTAGTTTTGATGTTTCTTTTTGGAATTGAGAAGACTTCTCTTTTTTCTTTGGTTCTGAGTCTTTTTGTGTATTTTTAGTTTTCTTAGAACTTTTACTTTCTTCAGATGTTTCTGGTTGCTTTTCTATTTTTTTCTGCAGCATTTCAAAAGCACTTTCTCGATCAAATGTTTCTTTATAAGTTTCGTTCAATGGCGAATTATTTATAAGGTCTTTTTTGACATGTTCATCAATTACACCAATTTTACTTTCTGGAGGACGGATAAATGCACGTTCAACTATATTTGGTTGTCCTTCTTCATTTAAGAATGAAATAAGAGCTTCACCAGTTTTTAATTCTCCAATCACTTGAGCTGTATCAAAATTTTCATTTTGTCTGAATGTTTGTGCTGCACTTTTAATTGCTTTTTGGTCTTTAGGTGTATAACTTCTTAATGCATGTTGAACTCTGTTACCAAGTTGTCCGAGAACAGATTCAGGTATATCAATTGGATTTTGAGTTACAAAATAAATCCCTACACCTTTAGAACGAATTAATCGTACAACTTGTTCAACTTTTTCAATAAGTTCCTTGGAACTATCATTAAATAATAAATGAGCTTCATCAAAGAAGAACACAATTTTAGGCTTTTCAGGATCTCCAACTTCAGGTAGACTCTCGAATAATTCAGATAATAACCACAATAAGAATGTAGCATATAATTTTGGCTTTTGATATAAGACAGATGCGTCTAATACGTTAATCATACCTTTACCAGACTCATCAAATTTAATAAAATCTTCTAACTCTAGAGCTGGTTCACCAAAGAAAGTTTCTGCACCTTCAGATTCTAATCTTAACAACGAACGTTGAATCGCACCTATAGAAGCAGAAGAAATATTTCCGTACTTTTCAGCATACTCGGCCCTATTAGCATTTATTTCTTTTAAGAGTGCTTTAAAGTCTTTCATATCAATTAGTAATAGTCCACTCTCATCAGCAACTTTAAATACAATATCTAAAACACCAAGCTGAGTATTGTTCAAGTCTAATAATTTACCAATTAAAAGAGGACCCATTTCTGTAATAGTTGTTCTTACAGGAACACCATTTTTTTGAAAAATATCAAATAAAGTTACAGGATACGCATTATTGCTATAATCATCAAGCTTTAATAAGTCTAGTCGTTCTTGAATTTTATCATTGATAGAACCAGATTCAGCTATGCTAGAAATATCCCCTTTAATATCAGACATAAAAACAGGAACACCAGCTTTTGAGAATTGCTCAGCCAAAACTTTTAAAGTAATTGTCTTCCCAGTACCAGTAGCACCAGCAATTAAACCATGTCTATTAGCTTGACTTAATTCTAAATTAACTTCATTTTCATTTTTAGCAATTTTTAATTGTGTCATGTGCAGTCAGTCCTCCATTATCAATATGATTTATTACCATTGTACTTTAACTCAACGACCATGCAAGCAATAACATAAATGAAGAAAGTTATTTTCAGCAAATAATAGAGCGTAAATAGGTTGTTCTTACTGGCAGAATTCTGAATTGTGTTCCTTAGAATGTTCTTACTGGCAGAATTCCGAATTATGCTTTTTAGAATGCTCTTACTGGCAGAATTCTGAATTGTGCTTCTTAGACTGTTCTTACTAGCAGAATTCCGAATTATGCTCCTTAGATTGTTCTTACTGGCAGAATTCCGAATTATGCTCCTTAGATTGCGCTAACTGGCAGAATTCTGAATTATGCTCCTTAGTGACAGCCCCTCTTACGAACATTTCTCAGAATTTTGTCCCTTACACGATAAAAAAACGCTCATTCATTAGGTTTAGCTAATGAATGAGCGTTAATTAATATAAGTCTCTCAATTCTAACTTATATCTTTATATTTATCTTTTTTCTAATTCTGATTTTAGTATTTGGTTAACAACTTGTGGGTTAGCTTGTCCTTTTGAAATTTTCATAATTTGACCAACTAAGAAGCCCATTGCTTTACCTTTACCATTTTTAAAGTCTTCTACTGATTGTGGATTGTTATCTAAAGCTTCAGTAACAAATCCTAATAATGTCGCTTCGTCTGAAATTTGAACAAGACCTTTGTCTTTCATAATTTGATGAGCGTCTCCACCATTTTGTGCTAATTCTGGGAATACTTTTTTAGCGATTTTACTACTCATTGTACCGTCTTCTATTAGCTTAATCATTCCTGCTAAGTTTTCAGGTGTAAGTGCAGTATCATTTAATTCTATTTGATTTTTGTTTAAGTATTCATTTACTCCACCCATTAACCAGTTAGAAGTTAATTTAACATCTGCGCCATGTTTAATAGCTTCTTCAAAGAAATCTGACATTTCTTTAGTTAATGTTAATACATGAGCATCATATGCTGGCAATCCTAAATCATTTACGTAACGTTCTTTACGTACGTCTGGTAAGTCAGGAATTGTCTTACGAACACGCTCTTTCCATTCATCATCAACATATAATGGTACTAAGTCTGGTTCTGGGAAGTAACGATAATCATCTGAACCTTCTTTTATACGCATTAAAATTGTTTCTCCAGTTGATTCGTTAAAACGACGTGTTTCTTGTAAAATTTCTCCGCCTGCTAATAATACTTCTGCTTGGCGTTTTTCTTCATGTTCTAAACCTTTACGTACATAGTTAAATGAGTTTAAGTTCTTAAGCTCTGCTTTAGTACCGAACTCTTCTTGACCATATGGACGTAATGATATATTTGCATCACAACGTAAAGATCCTTCTTCCATTTTACAGTCAGAAACGCCTGTATATTGAATGATTGCACGTAATTTTTCTAAATAAGCATAAGCTTCCTTAGGTGAACGAATATCTGGTTCTGATACGATTTCAATTAATGGCGTACCTTGACGGTTTAAATCCACTAATGAGTAACCATCTTTATGTGATAGTTTACCCGCATCTTCTTCCATGTGTAAACGCGTAATACCGATACGTTTTGTTTCTCCGTCTACTTCAATATCAATCCAACCATTTTCGCCGATTGGTTGATCGAATTGAGAAATTTGGTAAGCTTTTGGATTATCTGGATAGAAATAGTTTTTTCTATCGAATTTAGATTCTTTAGCAATGTCCATGTTTAATGCCATTGCTGCACGCATAGCCCAGTCCACAGCAGTCTTGTTAACTACTGGTAAGACACCTGGATATGCTAAGTCAATTACGTTTGTATTTGTATTAGGTTCCGCACCAAAATGAGCTGGTGATGGTGAAAACATTTTTGATTCTGTTTTTAGTTCGACGTGTACTTCTAAGCCGATTATTGTTTCAAAATGCATTCAGATTCACACTCCTTGTAATGTTTTATAGTCATCATGTAAGTTAAATTGAGTTTCGTATTGATAAGCAACTTTGTATAATGTTTTTTCATCGAATGGTTTACCAACAATTTGTAAACCAATTGGACGACCATTTGATTTACCACAAGGAATTGAGATAGAAGGTACACCTGCTAAGTTAACTGGAATTGTTAAAATATCATTTGCATACATTGTCAATGGATCATCGACTTGTTCACCAATGTTAAATGCTGTTGTTGGTGCAGTTGGTCCTACGATAACATCATAGTCATTAAATACTTTTTCAAAATCTTGTTTTATTAAAGTACGTACTTTTTGAGCTTTTTTGTAGTAAGCATCGTAATAACCTGAGCTTAATGCAAATGTTCCTAACATAATACGTCGTTTAACTTCATCTCCAAAACCTTCTCCACGAGACTTTTTATATAATTCTTCAAGTGTATGAGCTGATTTTGAATGATAACCATAACGGATACCATCGAATCGAGCTAAGTTAGCTGAAGCTTCAGAAGATGCAATAATATAGTAACTCGCAACACCGTATTTCGTATTTGGTAATGATACACGGTCTACAGTTGCACCAAGTGACTCAAGTGTCTTAACTGCTTCATTAACTGAGTTCTTAACGTCTTCAGAAACACCAGATCCAATAAATTCTTCTGGAACAGCTATTTTTAATCCTATAATATCTTTACCAATTTCAGATGTGAAATCCACATTTTCAATTGGCGCACTTGTTGAGTCTTGAGCATCGTGTCCAGAAATAGTTTCTAAAATTAATGCATTGTCTTTAACACTACGTGTAATTGGGCCAATTTGATCTAATGAAGATGCAAATGCTACTAAACCAAAACGTGATACTCGACCGTATGTAGGTTTCATACCTACTACACCACAATAAGATGCTGGTTGACGAATTGAGCCACCTGTATCTGAACCTAAAGCAAATGGTACTAAGCTTGCTGCTACTGCTGCAGCTGAACCACCTGATGATCCACCAGGTACTGCTTTATGGTCAAATGGGTTAACAGTTGTCTTAAAGTAAGAGTTCTCATTTGAACCACCCATTGCAAATTCATCCATATTTAATTTACCAACTAAAATACCATTTTCAGCATTTAATTGTTTCATCACTGTTGATTCATAAATAGGAATAAAGCCTTCTAACATTTTACTTGCACATGTAGTTTCTACACCTTCAGTAATAATGTTGTCTTTGATACCCATTGGAATACCAAATAACTTACCTTCCATTTTATCTTCAGCTTGTAGTTTATCTTGTTCTTCAGCCTTTTTAATTGCTTCTTCCTTGTTTAAAGCTAAGAATGCTTTGACATTTATATCATCTGCTTCAATTGCTTCAAAAATATCTCTTACAATTTCAGATGGCTTAATTTCTTTATTTTTAATCATTTCTGATAAACGCTCAATTGTTTCATAACGAATTGTCATGCCTTAGTCCTCCTCATTCATAATAGCTGGAACTTTAAATTGTCCCGCTTCTTTTTCTTTAGCATTAAGTAATGCTTGTTCTTGAGGAATTCCTAATTCACTCTTATCTTCTCTTAGAACATTTTGTAAATCCAATACATGGAATGTTGGTTCAACATTTTCAGTATCAACTTCATCTAATTGTCCTGCAAAGTTTAAGATCTTCTCTAAAGATTTTGTGAATTCATTGACTTCGTCTTGTGAAACTTCAAGTCTAGCTAAATTAGCAACATGTTCAACTTGCTCAGATGTTACCTTCGTCATGTGCGACGCCTCCTTAGTTAATCTAACATCATACAATTTTACCAAATTTTCATATAAAAATCTAAAGTTATTGAAAATTAGCTTCATGAAAGCGCATACATTGTGTATAATAAATTATCAGAATTTTTTCTGAATTTTATGTCAATGAGTGAGAGGTGGTTTTTCATGTTTATACTTGGAAATGCATTTAAGAATGTTAAGGTCGAAACTACTTGGGAAACATATGTCATGATTGCTGTTTATTTTGCAATTCTACTAGCAATTGGATTCTATGCTTACAAACGTTCGACGAGTACGCTCGATGAATATATGTTGGGTGGTAGAGACTTAGGGCCATTAGTAACTGCCCTATCAGCAGGTGCTTCAGATATGAGTGGTTGGATGATCATGGGGTTACCTGGTTCCGTTTATAGCACTGGTTTATCTGCAACTTGGATAGCGATAGGACTTACAATCGGTGCTTGGTTAAATTATATGCTCGTTGCATCTCGATTAAGAATTTATACTGAGTTAACCGATAATGCGATAACTTTACCTGACTATTTTGAAAAGCGTTTATCAGATAATACAAGAATTGTAAAAGTGATTTCCGGACTAGTTATTATAATATTTTTCACTTTATACACACATTCAGGAATGGTTGCAGGTGGTGTGTTATTCAACAGTGCTTTCGGTATAGATTACCACGTAGGTCTATTAATAGCTGCGAGTATCGTTATTCTATACACATTATTTGGTGGTTATCTCGCCGTTTCATTAACTGATTTCTTTCAAGGTGTCATTATGATACTTGCTTTAGTCCTTGTTCCAATAGTAGCTTTATTAAAATTAAATGGACTAGATACTTTTGCAGAAGTCGGTCAACTCAAGCCAACGAACTTAGATTGGTTTAAAGGTACGACGACTGTTGGCATTATCAGTTTACTTGCTTGGGGATTAGGATATTTTGGGCAACCACATATAATAGTACGTTTTATGTCTATTAAATCACATAAACTTATGCCTAAAGCTCGTAAAATCGGAATATCTTGGATGGCAATTTCATTAATCGGAGCTTGTATTACAGGACTTCTAGGCATTGCTTTTGTCGAACAAACAAATGTAAAAGTGGATAATCCTGAAACAATATTCATTGTTATGAGCCAAATTTTGTTTCATCCATTAATTGCTGGATTTTTCTTAGCAGCAATTTTAGCTGCCATAATGAGTACGATTTCTTCTCAACTTCTTGTAACTTCAAGTGCATTAACTCAAGATTTTTATATGTTAATAAGAGGCAAAACATTACAAGATAAAGATCACGAAAAAGAATTCGTACTTGTAGGATGCTTATCAGTATTAATCGTTTCAATAGTTGCAATGTACATAGCTTGGAACCCAAATGATACGATTTTAAATTTAGTTGGTAATGCATGGGCTGGTTTTGGTGCAGCTTTTGGCCCACTCGTCTTGTTATCTTTATATTGGAAACGACTCACTAAATATGGAGCAATTGCAGGTATTTTATCTGGTTCAATCGTTGTTATTTTCTGGATATTCATGAAAGATCACGGTGGCATTTTTGAATTCTATGAAATTATTCCAGGATTTATATCAAGTCTCGTATTAACAATATTAGTCAGTCTATTTACGAAAGCTCCTGAAGACATTAAAAAGTTCGACGAAATGGAAAAAATATTAAAAAATTAAAATTCTTTTTAAAATTTTATTCATTAAAATTTAGACTTATAAAAATATTAAATCACATCTTGCGAAAACGCTTATAGAACAAGCTATTAAGCAACTTATCATAATTTATATTTGTGGACAAATTGTGACACAATTTAATAAACATGGTAGACTAGATAAGCACAAAAGTTACTTTTTACCCTTTGATTATTATTTCAGTTGTGTATAATGGTCAATGTGCAACTTTAAAAAATATAAAAAATAAAGGAGCGGGAATATGTTTATTTTAGGACAAATTGACGTTAGTTCTGGAGTTGCTTCAGGCTGGCAGACTTACTTCATGATTATAGTCTACTTTGTAGTTTTATTAGCAATTGGTTATTATGCTTATAAACAATCAACAAGCAATTTAGATGAGTACATGCTAGGTGGCCGTAGTATAGGTCCTTATGTAACAGCATTATCCGCTGGTGCATCCGATATGAGTGGTTGGATGATTATGGGACTTCCAGGTGAAGTTTACAACATTGGATTATCAGCAACATGGTTAGCAATCGGTTTAACAGTAGGTGCATGGTTAAATTACATATTAGTAGCACCGAAATTACGTGTTTATACTGAACATACTGGAAATGCAATTACAATTCCAGATTTCTTTGAGAAACGTGTCGCAGATGATACACATGTATTAAAAATTATTTCAGGGATTATTATTGTAGTATTCTTTACGTTGTATACCTCAGTAGGTATGGTTTCTGGTGGTACTTTATTCGAAAGTGCTTTCGGAGTTGACTACAGACTAGGTATTATCATAACGGGTGGTATAGTTGTATTATATACTTTCTTTGGAGGATATTTAGCTGTTTCACTTACAGACTTCTTCCAAGGTGTGATTATGTTAATAGCAATGGTAATGGTACCTATTGCGGCATTATTAACATTAAATGGTTTAGACACTTTTAATACAGTGGCAGAAGTTAAACCATCAAACTTAGATTTATTTAAAGGTACTTCAGCTATTAGTATTATTGGTCTAATTGCATGGGGCCTTGGTTATTTTGGACAACCACATATTATAGTAAGATTTATGTCAATTAAATCTCACAAATTATTACCTAAAGCTAGACGTTTTGGTATAGGTTGGATGGCTATTTCATTAATTGGTGCATGTTTAGTAGGTTTAACAGGTATTGCTTACATTCATGAAACAAGTCATACAATAGATAATCCAGAAACAATATTTATTTTAATGAGTCAAGTATTGTTCCATCCATTAATTGGTGGATTCTTCTTAGCAGCTATTTTAGCAGCTATTATGAGTACAATATCTTCACAATTATTAGTAACATCAAGTGCTTTAACACAAGACTTCTACAGAATCATAACTAGAAAGCGTGGTCTTGAAGCAGACCGTGATAAAGAGTTTGTTTTGATAGGTAGATTTGCAGTATTATTAGTTGCAGTTATAGCTATATTACTTGCATGGACACCTAACGACACAATCTTAAACCTTGTAGGTAATGCTTGGGCAGGATTTGGTGCTGCATTTGGTCCACTTGTATTAATGTCATTATATTGGAAAGGTTTAACTAAGAACGGCGCTATTGCAGGTATGGTTACTTCTTCTATCGTTGTATTATTTTGGATTATGATGAAGAGTCATGGCGGCATATTCGAACTATATGAAATCATTCCAGGTTTCTTTACGAACGTCGTTGTTACAGTAGTAGTAAGTTCATTTACTAAAAAACCAACAAAAGAAGTTATTGATAGTTTAGATCATATGAATCGTGTTTTAAAAGAAGACTAATTAAACAAAAAGCTCTGAACACCCTATTAAAGGTTGTTCAGAGCTTTTTTGTTATAGAGAAACATTTTTATAAAATAAATTTCTGTTCTAATCACTACTTATAAATATGAATTTGTGGTTCATCATCGTCTTTATCTTTTGTAATTAAAGCTTGTGGTTCTTCCCCATCAACAATTGATATTTCAATATCATCTACACCTTTGAAATATTTTTGAGATAAATCAGCTACATATTGTGTAACCCCTATTACTTCAGCTTTTCCATAATAATCAAGTGGAATTTTCACTTCAAGTTCAGTAAGTTTGTCATCATCAAACTTACCAGTACCAACTGATTGTGTGAAATTCGGGAAGTACTTTTGTAAGTCTTGATTAAACTGTTCAAAATTAGTATTTAAATTTTTGTCTAAGTTTGATGCTTCAGAAGATGGGAGTGTAACATTTTTTTGATTAATTTTTTCCCAACTTTTTACTGTTCTTTTACCGCCTTCACTAGACGCATGGGCAACAAATTTTCCAGGTTTAATATCACCTTCACCTGATTGAATGAAGATAGCAAAATTAATAGGAACATTTTTAAGATCATCTCTTACACGTAAGCGAGATAATATTTCTTCAGCCATCTCTTTACCTTTTTTCTGAACTTCTTTATTATCTAAGTTTTTAGTATAAGTTTCACCATAATCTTCTTTTTGATAAACATATTCACTATTCATTGCTAAACCAATTGTCATTCCAGATATTTTTTGTTTTTTAGCATCACTTTCTGTGAAATAGTCTTGTTCGATTATATGAGATAAGTATGTAGGTGAGTTATCTGCTATTTTTTCAGGATCTGTTTCTCCATCATGCGTTGGATTGAGTCCTAGGTTTTCTTTAGCTTTACTTTGCTCTTTTTCTTCATCACTCATATCCTTAATTTCTGCTTTAGTATATTTAGGTGCTAAATACGCACTTACTGTATCTTTATCTAAAAACTGTCCATCTCTATATAGGTAATCATCTGGTGAAAATGTTTGTTTACTTATATCTAACAAACCACTTTCGAATGCTTCACTGTTATAACTTGAAATCATGTTGTCTTGTGTTAATCCTCTAGCAGCACTGACTTTGAATGGTAATAAAGTACGGTAATAATCGCTAGAAATTTGCATTCCTGTAGATATTTGTTTTGTTTGCTCTTTTTCTTTATCAGATTTTTCTTGATCTGCTTTTTGAGTAGTATCTGATGAACATGCTGAAAGCAATATTACAGACGCTAAAATAAGAAACCCTTTTTTCATATCTTTAACCTCTATTCATTGATATTACGATATTTGTTTAACCAATCTTCTTCTGACCAAACTTCGATATTTAATTTTTCAGCTTTTTCTAGTTTGGAACCTGCATCTTCACCAGCAATAACAACATCTGTATTTTTTGTTACACTTCCTGTTACTTTTGCACCAAGTGATTGGATTACTTTTGTAGCTTCTGGTCTTGACATCTCTGCCATTTTACCAGTTAACACAAATGTTTTTCCACTAAAATCAGGATGACCTTCTATTTCAGATTGTTTTGTACCTGTATAAGACATATTAACATTTTTCTTTTTTAGCTTGTCTATTAATACTTTAATATCTTCATTTTCCATATAAGTAACAAGTGATTGAGCCATCTTATGCCCTACATCAGGTATTAATGTTAAATCATCAATTGTCACTTCAAATAATCGATCAATTGATTCATATTTTTCAGATATAATTCTACTAGCTTTTGTTCCAAGGTGTCTAACACCTAATCCGAACAATAAATGTTCTAAAGACTTTTCTTTTGATGCTTCGATTGCAGTCAATAAATTATGAACTTTTTTCTCACCCATACGTTCTAAAGGTAACAAATCTTCTGCTGTTAAGTAATATAAATCAGCAACATCTTTAATTTTATCATTTTGATAAAGTTGTTCTATTATTTTATCACCTAGACCATCAATATTCATTGCTTGTCTAGAAACAAAGTGAATCATACCTTCAACAAGTTGTGCAGGACATTTAGGATTTATACATCTTAACGCAACTTCTCCTTCAATTCTGACTAACTCATGTTCACAGCTAGGACAGTGCGTTGGCATATGGTAAACTTCACTATCGTCAGTTCTATCTTCAACAATGCTTCTAACAACTTCAGGTATTATATCTCCAGCTTTTTTGATAATAACTTTATCACCTATACGAATATCTTTTTCGTGTATTAAGTCTTCATTATGTAAAGATGCTCTTGATACAGTTGTCCCTGCTACTTTAACAGGTTCTAGTAATGCTGTAGGTGTTACGACACCAGTTCTTCCAATACTAAGCTCAATATCTTTTAAAGTTGTTAACACTTCTTCAGCTGGGAATTTATATGCAATTGCCCATCTCGGAGACTTTTGTGTAAAGCCCAGTTTTTCTTGCTGACTGAGATCATCTACTTTTATGACTATACCATCAATATCGTAGGACAGTTGATTTCTTTGTTCCGTCCATTTACTAATAAAAGATAAGACCCCATCAATATCATCAAAAGTTTCTCTTTCTTTATTCGTTTTGAATCCTAATTCGTCTAAATTATTCAATGCTTCAGATTGACTAGCCGCTTCTATTTCTGTTAAATCATTTACACTATATAGAAATATATCAAGTTTTCTTTTTGCGGTTAATTTAGAATCGAGCTGTCTTAAAGAACCTGCAGCTGCATTTCTAGGATTGGCAAAAAGTTGGTCACCATTTTTCTCTTTAAATTCATTTAAAGACATAAATGACTTTCTAGGCATAAATGCTTCACCACGAACTTCTATAGATAGTGGTTCTTTAATTGTTAAAGGGATTGCATGTATTGTTTTTAAGTTTTCGGTTATATTTTCACCTGTTGTGCCATCACCTCGTGTTAAGCCTTGCACAAAGCGTCCGTTAACATACTTTAGTGAAACTGCAAGCCCATCAATTTTCAATTCACAAGTGTATTTAACATGATTTACTTTTTCTTTAACTCGTTGGTCAAACTTTTTTAAGTCTTCCTCATTAAAAGCATTCCCTAAAGACAACATAGGCGTGTCATGATTAATTTTTTCAAATTGAGATAACGGTGGTCCACCAACTCTAACAGTTGGTGAATCAGCCGTCTTTAATTCAGGATGCTGTTCTTCTATAGAAATTAATTCATTTAATAACTTATCGTATTCACTATCAGGTACTGTTGGGTTATCTAATACATGATATTCGCGATTATAACGATGTAACAGTTGATGAAGTTCTTCAACTCTTGTTTTTAATTCATCCATAGTTTACTCTCCCTTTTTCTCAATTGGTGCAAATTGAGCTAATAAACGTTTTGGTCCTTCTTTTTTGAATATAATATCCAATTCAACTGAACCATTTTTATCATTTACAGCACTGACCATACCTTCTCCCCATGATTTATGAGTAACTTTATCACCAACATTCCATGAAGTTTCTGGTTTTTGTTGCGTATTCATACGTCCTGCAAATCCACGTTTCGGTGCAGAAGTCTGTTTTGTTTTAAATGAAGTTTTCGGCTTAACACCATCCAGTAAATCTTCTGGAATTTCTTTTAAGAATCTAGATTTCATATTAGCTTGAGATCTACCAAATAATGTACGCGTTGTGGCGTGAGATAAATGAAGCTCTTGTTCAGCACGTGTTATAGCAACATATGCGATTCTTCGCTCTTCTTCCATTTCATGTTCTTCGCCAGATTGTAAACTTCTAAAGTGTGGGAAAATACTTTCTTCCATACCAATTATAAAGACAACTTTAAATTCTAATCCTTTTGCAGAGTGCATTGTCATCAATGTAACGCCCGCTTCTAGATCAGCATTATCAACATCTGCAACTAATGATAAATCTGTTAAGAAATTCATAAGTGATTGTTCTTCTATAGGTGTATTTTTCTCATAGTCTCTAGGAACTGATAAGAATTCATCAATATTTTCAAGTCTACTTTGAGATTCAATCGTTTGTTCATTTTCAAGCATACGTCTATATCCAGATTTATCTAATATTTGTTCAACAAGTTCAGTAATAGATAAAAACTCTTGCTGTTGCATTAAGTTATTCATCATCTCATAAAAATCAGCACCTTCTTGAGTGACCTTTTTAGATAATCCTATAAAATCAACTTCACCTAAAGCATCAAAGTAACTCAAGTTATTCATAGCTGCATATTGTGCGATTTTTTGAACAGATGTTGGACCTACACCACGTTTAGGTGTATTAATAATTCTTTCAAAACTTATATCATCATTACTGTTTGAAATTAATCTTAAATAACTAAGTATGTCTTTAATTTCTTTACGATCATAGAATTTCGTTCCGCCAACCATTGTATAAGGAATATTTGATTTCAAGAATGTTTCTTCAAGTACACGAGATTGAGCATTCGTTCTATATAATATAGCTATATCTTGATTATTATAGCCTTCTCGTTTTTTCTTTAAGATTTCACGAATAACGTATTCCGCTTCGTCTCTTTCAGTTGTAGCTTCATAATATTTAATTTTTTCACCTGATGTATTATCTGTCCATAAAGCTTTTGGTTTACGCTCTGAATTATTACGTATTACTTCATTAGCAGCTGTTAAAATCGTTTTTGTAGACCTGTAATTGCGTTCTAAAAAGATTGTTTGTGCTTTTGGATAATCTTCTTCAAACGATAAAATATTTTTAATATCCGCGCCTCTCCAACCATAAATAGATTGGTCAGAGTCACCCACTACACAAATATTTTGAAATTTACTTGCTAATAAATTAACAAGTGTATACTGCGCTTTGTTTGTATCTTGATATTCATCCACATGAATATATTGGAATTTATTTTGATAAAATTCTAATACTTCAGGTACACGATCAAACAGTTGAATCGTCATCATAATTAAATCATCAAAATCCAACGCATGATTTCTCAATAATTTATTTTGATATCCTTTATATACACGTGCAACCATCATTGCATAGAAATCATTTGCTTCTTTTTCTGCATCTTCGGCAGTCTTTAATTCATTTTTAAGGTTTGATATTGCTCCAATAAATGTTCTAGGTTCATACTTTTTACTATCAATGTTTTCCTTTTTCAAAATTTCTTTTATAACTGATTTTTGATCAGTAGGATCAATAATAGTAAAGTTTCTTTCAATTCCTATACGATCAATGTCGCGTCTTAAGATTCTTACACACATTGAGTGGAATGTTGAAATCCAAATGCTTTCAGCTTCAGGTCCAACTAAATGACTAATTCTTTCTTTCATCTCTTTAGCTGCTTTATTTGTAAATGTAATAGCCAACACATTGTATGGATTAACTTCTTTTTCATCTAATAAATATGCAATTCTATGTGTTAACACTCTTGTCTTACCACTACCAGCACCTGCCATAATAAGTAATGGGCCTTGAGTTGTTTGGACTGCTTGTTTTTGTTCGTCATTCATTCTATCTAACAATGCGTTCATAAAAACCTTCCTTTATTGTTTTACTTTTACTGTTTGTAAAGCTTTCTTCAAATCTTTATATATAATATTGCCAACCACGATTGTATCAGCAAATTCAGCCATCTCTTTAGCTTTTTCTTTATTGTTAATGCCGCCACCATATATTAACTGAGCATTTTCTAAATGTTCTTTCACTTCTTTCACTTCATCAACATTTCCATATTTCCCACTATATTCTAAATAAAATATTGGCATGTGATATAACTTGTCGACCATTCTTGCATAACTTATCAAATCTTCAATATCCAAATGAGTTCTAGCATCTGTCAGTTTAGCAACTTTACTATCCTCATTCATGACGACATAAGCTTCAAGAAATATTTCATCAAAGTCCATCATGTAACCATATTTCTTTATTGCTTGTTGAAGTATACCATTGTGGTAATCAACTTTATTACTATTTAATACACTCGGTACAAAATAAAAATCAAAACCAGGTACAACACTTTCAATATTAGAAATTTCTAAAGCACATGGTAATGGATAGCGTCTAACACGACTCATAAGATTTAATACATTATCTTCTGTAACATTATCTGTACCACCAATTATAATGGCGTCAGTACCAGATTCACATACCATCATTAAATCCTCATCTGTAATGGATTTAGCAGGATCTAATTTAAACACATGTTTCCATAACTTTATATCGTACATAGTTAAACTCCTTTAAATATCATAAGATTAATTATAGCATTTTTACCTTTAAATTCCGAAACTAAATAGGTTGATTCACATAAAAAAAGAAGCGAACTTTTCGCTTCTTACATACCATAATTATAGTATTCTTCTAATGTTGTATTTTGCTTATTTATTTCATTTGCTAAATCTTTACCTACATATCTTAAATGCCAAGGTTCATATTGATAACCTGTAATGTTCTCTTTACCATTAGGATATCTAACGATAAAACCATATTTATGTGCATGCTCTTTAATCCATTTTCCTTCGTTTGTATTACCAAAAGATTTTCTAAAATCATCAGTCGCTTTATTAGATCCCACATCAAATGCTAATCCAGTTTGATGTTCTGATTTACCTGGTTTCGCGCTATATTGATTTGCTGCTTTTTCTCCATCTCTTGCTACATAATCATTATATAACTGTTCTTGTTCTTCATATGAACGGTATCCACTTCTAAAAACAACATCTAATCCATCATTTCTAGCATCTTGAATCAGTTGGTTCAAATCAGTTCTTGCAGTTCTATTTTCGCCTGGTGCGTAATCACTAGGTAAGTCTACTTTCTTATTTGCGAAAACATGACCATCAACATAAGTTATGCCATCTTTCTTCTTAATATTAGGTTGCTCATTTTTTTGATTATTTTTGTTATTTTGACCATTAGATTGTTCTTCTGTAGATGATTTATCTTCTGTATTTGAATGATTGCTTGAATCACTATTTACGCCACATGCACTTAACACTATAGAAGATATTCCAACGATTAAAAATAGTTTCTTCATGTGTAACGCTCCTTAATTTACTGAATTTAATTATTATATTACTATTTTAATAATTAATCAAAATAAATAAGCATATCGTACGATTTTGTTCGTGCATGTTTGCCTACCTTTTTATACAATCTTACGATTTTGTTCGTGCATGCTTGCCTAGGGGTATGGTTCGAGCCTGTAGTCTCTCACTCATACTATTCCCTCAGGCGTCAGCACTTTACAAAATCGTTGAGAATATTCATTTTTATTCAAAAATAAGAGCAGAAATTCATTATTAAAATTGAATTTCTGCTCTTTTTAAAGTTTTAGGATATTTATGTCTTAAGCTTCATTTTGTATTCAAATCTGCTTTTATAGATACTCTTATCAGCAGTTTTACCTAGTACTGCTTTTAACACTACCCTTATCAGCAGTTTTGCCTAGTACTGCTTTTAACACACCTCTTATCAGCAATTTTGCCTAGTACTGCTTTTAACGCACCTCTTATCAGCGGTTTTGCCTAGTACTGCTTTTAACACACCTCTTATCAGCAATTTTGCCTAGTACTGCTTTTAACACACCTCTTATCAGCAATTTTGCCTAG
>NZ_RXWZ01000079.1 GCF_003970575.1 Mammaliicoccus fleurettii | reverse complement strand
CTCCGTGTCACTCAGCATAGCTGAGGTGTCTTCTTATGCTTTATACATTTCTTTTAAGCCATGTTAAAACCAAACAAATCATACAACTAAGCCACATGATCCACTTTTAAAATGTATAACCTGTATAAAAGTTTCCTGGCATCGTCAGAACTTGTATTCAGATTCTTTACAAGCCACTTATATCAACGTTTATAAAATTATAGATTCTGATAGATTCTAAAAAACAGCTTATAGATTCTATAACCAACTTTATTTTTTGACTTTATACATTCTCATACATGCTTTATTTTGAATTTTAAGGGGTCATTTTAAAGAAATAGGGATAAATCATATATTTTTATATCCAAAAGTTTATATACGCTCTTAAAACGCAAATATGAGCCAAATAAATATATTTTGATTTCACAAAATGATTTTTTCTAAAA
>NZ_RXWZ01000008.1 GCF_003970575.1 Mammaliicoccus fleurettii | reverse complement strand
CACCTCTACAATTTTTCTTAGTCGATTACATTGTACTAAAGTGAGCTATATATGGCTCTTATTTTATTACACAATTATATGGACATATTCTCAACAAGCTAAATAGTGGGGCTGAATGTTGCAAGACAGGTGCGACTAGCAACATAGAGCGACTGAATATTGCAAGACGAGGTCGACTAGCAACATAGAGCGTCTGAATATTGCAAGACGGGTGCGACTAGCAACATAGAGCGTCCGAATATTGCAAGACAGTGTCGACTAGCAACATAGAGTGGCTGAATATTGCAAGACAAGGCAAACATGATAAATAGAGCCCTTGAACTTATCAAGACTGGCACAACATGATAAATAGAGCCCTTGAACTTATCAAGACTGGCCCAACATGATAAATAGAGCCCTTGAACTTATCAAGACTGGCCCAACATGATAAATAGAGCCCTTGAACTTATCAAGACGAGCCCAACATGATAAATAGCACGTCTGAATTTATCAAATCTCATCTCTCAATATCATATTTCAAATAATTATCTGAAATGTGTACAGTGATATTTGTAACTATTTATATAATTTTGTATTAATATTGTAAAATGCTTTTTAGTTGATGAAAGCGCTTGCGTCAATTAAAATTAATATGTAATCAATTTAAGGGAGGCGTTTTAATATGGCTTTTGAATATCCAACTGCAACAAATGCAAAATACAAAGTAAAAGATAAGTATCAAAACTTTATTGGTGGTAAATGGGTTGATCCAAAAAACGGTGAGTATTTTGATAATGGATCTCCGGTAACTGGTGAAGTTTATGCTAAAATGCCGCGTTCAACTAAAGAAGATGTAGATGAAGCGGTAAAGGCAGCACATAAAGCACAAGTTGAGTGGGCTAAAAAGTCACCTGCTGAACATTCGCAATTACTCTTAGATATAGCAGATCGTATAGAAGAAAATTTAGAAGAACTAGCTGTAATTGAAACATTTGATAATGGTAAACCGATTAGAGAATGTCTAGCAGCAGATTTACCATTAGTTGTAGATCATTTTAGATATTTCGCTGGTGTAGTGAGAGCAGAAGAAGGATCAATTTCACAAATTGATAATGATACTGTAGCTTATCATTTTAAAGAACCAATCGGAGTAGTTGGTCAAATTATTCCGTGGAACTTCCCATTATTAATGGCAACATGGAAATTGGCGCCAGCAATCGTAACGGGTAATGCTGTTGTTCTTAAACCAGCTGAACAAACGCCTGTATCTATTCTTCATTTAATGGAATTAATTCAAGATATATTACCTGAAGGGTTAATAAACGTAGTAAATGGCTTTGGTGCAGAAGCTGGTCAAGCTTTAGCAACTCATGAAGATATTAATAAGGTAGCATTTACTGGCGAAACAACTACAGGTCGTATTATCATGCAAAATGCAAGTCAAAACTTAATTCCTGTAACGCTAGAATTGGGTGGTAAGTCACCAAATATCTTTTTCAAAGACATTATGGATGAAGATGATGACTTCTTAGATAAAGCTGTTGAAGGTTTAGTCATGTTCGCATTAAACCAAGGTGAAGTATGTACATGTCCTTCTAGAGCATTAGTTCATGAAGATATTTACGAAAAATTTATCGAAAAATGTATAGCACGTGTAAAACAAATTAAAACAGGTAATCCACTTGATACTGAAACAATGCTTGGTGCACAAACTTCTCAAGAACAATCTGAAAAAATTAAAAGTTATTTAGATATTGGTAAACAAGAAGGTGCAGAAGTATTAGTTGGTGGTAACGTTCGTGAAGAATCTGGAGATTTAGAAAATGGATTCTATATTGAACCAACAATATTTAAAGGTACTCAAGATATGAGGATTTTCCAAGAAGAAATATTTGGACCAGTCTTATCATTAGCTACTTTCAAAGATGACGACGAAGCATTAGAAATGGCAAATGATACTTTATATGGATTAGGTGCAGGTATTTGGACAAGAAACCAAAATAAAGCTTATCGTTTTGGTAGAGGTATCCAAGCAGGTCGTGTATGGGTAAATAACTACCATACTTATCCAGCACATGCGGCATTTGGAGGATACAAAATGAGTGGTATTGGCCGTGAAAACCATAAAATGATGTTAGATCATTATCAACAAACTAAAAACTTACTCGTTAGTTATGACGAGAAGCCAGCAGGACTGTTCTAAATGACTGAACAAGTCACTGCTACAGAAAAAGCCAAATCACTCATTAGAGATTTAAAAAAGACACATGGTGAAAATCTTATTTTTCATCAATCAGGTGGATGCTGTGATGGTAGCTCTCCAATGTTATTCGTTGAAGGAACATTGATTATTGGAGATGTAGATGTGAAGTTAGGTGAAATTGAAGGTGTACCTTTCTATATGAACAAGAAGCAATACGAATATTGGAAACATACTAACTTAGAGTTAGATGTTGTAGATGGTAAAGGTGGAATGTTTAGTATAGAAGGCCCAACTGGTAAGAGATTTCACATTAGAAGTTCAGTAAGGTCATAATTTTTAGAAGGATGTGCTAAAATAATAGTACATCCTTTTTTTAATTTGATAAAGGTTGGGTGAAGAAAATGAGTTATTACATTGAAACAAAACGTTTAATACTAAGAAATTGGAAAGACGAGGATGTAGCTAAATTTCAAAGCATGAATGCAAATCCCGAAGTGAGAAGATACTTTCCAGATATACTAAGTTATGATGCAACTAAAAATGTTGTTGATCAAATGAAAGCGATTATTGACCAACATGAGATTGGTTTATTTGCTGTGGAATTAAAAGAAACAAAGTCTTTCATAGGTATGGTAGGGCTTAACTATATACCAGAGGGTAGTGAATTGAGTTTTCCTGAGTTGCCTTTTTATGAAATTGGATGGCGAATTGATAAAGATGTTTGGGGAAATGGTTTGGCAACTGAAGCGGCAGAAGCTGTCTTAACCTACGCAAAAGAACAAGGTATTGATGAAGTTTATAGCTTTACATCTGAAATTAATAAACCTTCTAGAAGAGTGATGGAAAAGTTAGAAATGGAGCATATTAGAGATTTCTTACATCCTAAAGTAGTACATGATGAACGATTAGCGGCTCACGTTTTATATCATAAAGTGTTATAAGGAGAAGATTATATGATCGTTATTAGTGCATGCTTAGTAGGTGAACAAGTAAGATAC
Organism: Mammaliicoccus fleurettii; assembly: GCF_003970575.1. GTDB lineage: Bacteria > Bacillota > Bacilli > Staphylococcales > Staphylococcaceae > Mammaliicoccus > Mammaliicoccus fleurettii. The sequence goes on along the minus strand of NZ_RXWZ01000008.1, from coordinate 7,165 downwards.
GACGGCAATCATAAATTAGATATATTTTATAAGAATTTAATAGATGAAAAAAAGGCGATAAGTATTTGTCCGGAAATACTAGGCGGACTTCAAGTGCCGAGAGAGCCTGCAGAGATTACTGGAGGAGATGGCTATGATGTCTGGAATAATCAAGCTAAGGTTATGACAGTAACTGGCCAAGATGTTACGCATCAGTTTAAAGAAGGCGCCAAAAGAGCACTTTCCATAATAAAGGACTTAGATGCCCAAACAGTAATATTAAAAAGTGATAGTCCATCGTGTGGCTCAACTGTCGTTTACGATGGAACATTTAAAGGAATTAAAAAAGAAGGTGTCGGTGTAACGACAGCCCTCTTTAAATTAAATGCTATTGAAGTTTATGATGAAAAATCATTTCATGCTACTTTTGATAATCACGAAGTTTAACAGGTTGAGCAACTTTCATTGAATCAAACATGCTTTGAATATCATCTTTAATTATAGCTAAATTTTTATAGTCTTTACTAACAAATCCAGTAGAAATCAAGTGTTCAATCATTGAGGATAAAGGATTGAAAAATTGTTTAATGTTCAATGCGGCAATAGGTTTATGATGTAAACCTATTTGCGACCAAGTATATATTTCGAAAAATTCTTCTAATGAACCCGCTCCACCCGGTAACATGACAAATGCATCAGCCATATCAGACATCATTTGTTTTCTTTCATGCATCGTTTCCACAACATGATATTCAGTTAAGTTTTCATGTGCTATTTCACGTTCTCCTAAAAATCTAGGCATTATACCAATTGCAATCCCATCATGGTCTAATACACCATTTGCTACAGCACCCATCATTCCAGTTGAACCAGCTCCATAAATTAATTCATATTTATTTTCTGCTAAGTATTTACCTAACGCATAAGCTTGTTCTGTGTAGATAGGGTCGTTACCTTTACTAGCTCCACAAAATACAGCAATTCTTTTCATATATATTACTCCTTTCACATATGTAGTATAATGATTTTAAATAGAGAATTCCATTTATTTTAAAAGGGGGTCTATCAATTGGACGTATTTCTAATGGTAGTACTTATCGTGCTCATTTCAACTACAGCCGGACTTGTCAAAAATCATCAATCGAAAGCAGTTAAAATCGAAAAAATTAAATCACAACGAGTTAAAGATGAATTAGAGCTAGAAAAAATAAAACATGAAAATTATTTATTAGAAACAGACAAAATGCGTATAGAACTAGAACAAATGAAAAATACTGATAATATTAATTTAGAGAAAGCTAAAAGCCAGCTCATAGAAAGATAAAGTAGATAATATATTAAGTTGTAATGAGCTAGTTCACAAATTATTGCCCGTTAGTCGGGAAAAGCTTCATCTATAAAATAAGACAATGTCACAAACTGACATTGTCTTATTTTATGAGGTTAGTTAGAAATTCCGAAAAAACTAAATGATCTTCTTGAGTAAGTTTTTTTGGTCCTTTTGTTCTACCACCTTGTTGTCGTACTTGTGCTGAAACATGTCTTTGTGTTAACAACTGTTCTATATTGTTTGTTGTGTATTCATAACCTTTATGATGAATAACGTGTTGGGCTTTATTTAATATAAGGCTCGCAAGTCCATAATCTTGTGTGACAACAATGTCGCTTGATTTTGTTAGTTTAACAATCCTAAAATCAGCACTGTCTACACCATGATCTACATAAGTGGTTGAGACATTTTCAGGGTATTCTTTTAAAGAGAAATGGTTAACACTTCTTATTATCAGAACGGAGATGTCTGTATCTTGAGTTATACGTATGACATCATCCGTAACTGGACATGCATCCCCATCTATAATGATTCGATTAATCATTTATTGCGACGTAAATTTTTTTTAGATTTTTTATGTTCAACTGTATGTTCGTCATATGGAAACTGATCGATATGTTGTTCCATTGATATTTTATGTTGATTAAATAGTTTGTGGCTAGATTTTTCTTTTTTCTCATTTCTAACTCGTTCGTTAACTAATTCTTGAATATTCGGCTTAGCTTGTTTTGAACTAACATCAGCTAATGATTTTGGTTGAGTGCTTTCCGAAGATTTCTGTTTGTTTTCTTTTTCTTGATACTTTTTGATTTCTTTAATACGTTGTTCTTTGTTTTCAGTTTCTAACTTTTGCTCTTCTTCTTCACGTGCTTCGATATTATCTTGTAGCTTCTTATCTAGCTTAGATACATCTTTTTTGTTTTCTTTTTCAAGCTTTTCGCCTTTTTTCGCTTGTTTCTTTTCAAGCTTTTGATAATATTCTAGTTCTTTAATACGGTCTTTTTTGTTTTCTTTACGCGCTTTTTCTTCTTCTTTATGTCGTTCATCAATATTTTTTTGTAGTTTTTTATCTAGGTGGTCAATTTGTTTTTGCAATTCTTTTTCCTCTTTCTTCTCTTCTTTAAATGGTTGTTTCATTTGTTTGTTATAGTCGTGTAAACGTTTCTTTTGGACAACATAAGATTTAACAGGTTGTGATTTTTCCGCAACTTTATCTTTTGTTTCAATCGTTTTATCTTTAACTTTATGAGAAAGGTCAACTGTTGTTTCAGTTACGTTTTTCACATCTGGGTGTTCTTTGATTTTTTTACGTTCTTTAATTAATGGTACTAGTACTAATGGTAGTGTATTGACGATTAATTTTACTTTATCATTCATGAGTCATTCCTCCGTATTAATTTCTAATTATATATCTTATTTAAATACCCTTAAACAACGACTTCAAACTGTAGTTTCTAAGTATTAACCTATGTTTTGGCCAATACCGAAACCGAAATAAGCAATAGCTATAATGATAACTAAGATAATTCGATAAATAGCAAAGGGTATTAATTTGACACGATTGATAAGTTTTAAGAATAATTTGATAGATATAAGACCAAATATAAATGATGCTATAAAGCCAACAATATAAAATGGTATTTGATCTAAAGTGATAAATTGTATATTACCTAAAAGTGCTTTTGCACTGGCAGCAAACATAATTGGAACTGCCATAATAAATGTAAAGTCAGAAGCTGCTTTATGATCTAATTTTAAAAATACACCTGTTGAAATTGTAGAACCTGAACGGCTAAATCCTGGCCATAAAGCAATCGCTTGTGATAAACCAATAACAAACGCTTTTGGATAGTTCATATCGTCTACTTTATGTGGATTTGGAACACGCTTAGAATAAATATCTGCTCCAATCATATAGATAGCACCTAGCAATAAACCAATTAAAACGGTTGGAACGCTAAATAAATGCTCCTCTATAAAATCATCAAATAATAAACCAAGTATTCCAGCTGGTACTAAACCAACAATAATGTGTGATAACTTTAATCGACGTTTCTTCTGTTCATTCTTTTTAATATGTAACATTTCTATATATCGACTTCTAAATATCCATGCTGCTGCAAGAATAGAGCCTAATTGAATAACAACTTTAAATGTAAATGCAGATTCACTTCCGAGAAATGATGTAGACTTTAGCCACATATCATCTACTAATATTTGATGACCTGTAGATGAAACTGGTGCAAACTCCGTTAAGCCTTCTACAATACCTAAAATTATTGCTTTTATTAATTCGATTATAATCATATTTTAGCTCCTCAAATTTTCTGAAAGTCTGTGGTTATTAGTAGACAATCACTGTATCATTATTGTACCAAATATTACATAATAATATGTGAATAATTAATAATACATTTTAGTTTATTTTTTAATTAAAGACGTTATAATAGAAAAAGGTGGTGAGATTGTGAAAGAATTAACAAAGTACAGTATGCAGTATAAACGCTTGCAAATTTTTATGTTTTTAGCATCATTATTACTTAGTTTAACTGTCATATTTCAAAATATATATTTAGGAAAAATTATAAATCAAATGCTCGTTGTTAAATCAAAGGATGAGCAACTTTACTTATGGCTAGCGATATTATTAGTTGTGCTGTTATTAAGAGCAGGCTTTAACTATTTGAATCAATTATCCGGTCAGAAACTTTCTTTTAAAGTTAAAAAAGATGTAAGAAATAAATTGATGGATAAAGATACAAAACGATCAAAAGTCACAATATTAACAGAAGTAGTTGAAGGTATACATCCATTTTATGAATCCTATTTGCCTCAAGTCTTTAAATCAACCATTATCCCAATTGTTATTATTATCACTTTATTTTTCATACATTGGCCGGCCGCTGTAATTATGATGATTACTGCACCGTTCATTCCATTGTTTTATATTGTGTTTGGTTTAAGAACGCGTGATAAAGCGAAAGATCAAATGCAATCTTTAGACCGTTTTGCAAGTGAGTTCATAGATTTAACGAAAGGACTCGTTTCATTAAAACTATTTAATAGAACAAATCAAACGACTGAAAAAATTCACAAATCCAGTACCTCATTTAGAGATTTAACGATGGAAATTTTAAAGAGTGCTTTTTTATCTGGATTAATGTTGGAATTTATTTCAATGCTAGGTATAGGTATTGTTGCATTAGAGGTAGGTTTGAGACTCATCGTATTCCATGATGTATCATTTGTTGTAGCAATTACGACATTATTATTAGCACCTGAATTTTATAATGCTATTAAAGATTTAGGACAGGCATTTCACACTGGTAAACAAAGTGAAGGCTATATAGAAATGATAGAAGAAATGAATAACGAAGAACAAACGAAACAATCATCTATTCAAATTAATCCAAATATGGACAATCAAGATATTATTCAATTTAACAATGTATCTTTTTCTTACCCTAAGCGTGACGATTTTTCTTTTGAAAATATTAACTTAAATATAAAAGAAAATAGTCATACTGCAATTATAGGTCCGAGTGGTGCAGGTAAATCGACATTGATTAAATTGTTATTAAATGAATTGAGTCCCAAAAAAGGTGACATCAGTTATAAGAAACCTTTAAAAATTGGTTATCTGTCCCAAAGACCTTACATTTTTAGCGCTTCTTTACTAGAAAATGTCACGATGTTCCTAAAATATGATGAGCATCATGTATTAAATGTATTAGATGAAGTGGGTCTTACGGAAAAAGTGTCTCAATTATCTAAAGGTATCAATACAATGATAGGTGATGGATACGAATTGTTATCTGGTGGAGAAATGAGAAGAATAGAACTTGCAAGATTGCTATTGCTTAATCCAGACGTTGTTATTTTTGATGAACCTACTACAGGGCTAGATATAAAAACAGAGCAGCTTATTGTTGATTCAGTTAATCAATTTGCACATGAAAAAACAGTTATAACAATAGCACATAGAAAAGCAGTTCTGAAATATGCCACTCACTATATCGAAGTACTTAATGGAGAGGTTCATGAAATAGATTTGCCTAGAAAAGGTGGTGTCATACAATGAAAAGATTATCTATAAAATTTGATAAAGATTTCTATCTATCTATTATAATAGGTGTCTTTGGTATGTTGACCGCCTTAGGTATGTTTGCGTTAAGTGGTTATATGATTTCTAAAAGTGCACTTGGAACACCACTATATGCTTTAATGATTTTAATCGTAACGATTAAATTATTTGGTTTTGTTAGAGCGATAACTAGGTATTTCGAAAGATTATATTCACATAGATCTACTTTTACAATGTTAAGAGATATACGGGTGGAATTATTTAATCATTTAATACCAATCGTTCCAAACGTGTTTAGAAGATATCGTTCAAGTGACTTGCTTACTCAAATGGTTAATAATGTCGAGCGATTACAAAATATATTACTAAGAGTGTATTATCCACCAATTGTCATTATTTTAACGACTGTAATCACGATTTTAGTTATGATTAATTTCAACATTTATGCCGGTATCATCATTGGTATATCAATGTTTATTTCAGTTATTTTAATTCCATATTTATCAGCAAAAAGAGCAAATATTCTCGCGGTGCAAGTTCAACAAAGTGAAGAGGACTATGTAGCAGAATATTTTGATTTCGAAAATGGTCGTTCAGAATTAAAAAGATTTCAGCAATTTTTACCTTTTAAAGAAAAAGTATTAAATAAACAAAATCAATATGAAGCGAAAAAATATAAAGAACAGAAATTTTTAAGTACGTATGATTTTATGTTGAACTTATCTTCAATGGTAAGTATATGGTGTATGACCATCTTATGCATATGGCAAATTCAAGATGGCGTATTAAATGCTGTATTCTTTGCAAGTATATTAATGATTACAATAACATTATTTGAACAAGCAATTCCTATGACGAACGTTGCATTTTATAAAGCAGATACAGAAAGAAGTCTTCAAAGTATCGAAGAAGTCATTAATCAATCATTTGATGAAACAGATGAAAGTTCAGTAGTAAATAAAGCTTTATTCAATGCCGAAAATTTAACTTTTAAATATGATTTTCAAGAAAGACCAACTTTAAAAAATATAGACTTTAATATCCAAAAAGGACAACATGTTGCAATCATTGGTCCATCAGGTTCAGGTAAAACAACATTGCTCAATTTATTAATGGGATTATATAGTGCGAATCAAGGTACATTATCTTATAACGGAGCATTATTATCACGAATAAATAAAGAAGAATATGTAGACGAAATCAATACAATGTTGCAACATAATCATTATTTTGAAGGCACAGTGAGAGAGAATTTATTAAATGAAGCTGAAGATAAAGAAATGAAACAAGCATTATCAACAGTAAACTTAAGCTATTTAGATTTAGACCAACATTTAACACAAAATGCAGAAAATATCTCTGGAGGAGAAAGACAACGGTTATCAATGGCAAGATTACTATTAAGAAGTGCACAAATCTGGATGCTTGATGAACCAACAGCATCATTAGATGAACAGAATGAAGAGAACATTATGAATGTATTATTAAATAAAGAAGATACAATTATCATTGTTACGCATAACTTAAAATATTTACAAAACTTCGATCATATTATTGTCATGAATGAAGGAGAGATTCTAGAGCAAGGTGATTATGAAACATTGATAGAAGACCGAGGATATTTGTATGATGTAATCCATTATAATGAGCAGTTAGTGTGAAATGAGAAAACCCAAGACATTATGAACTGTACCCTGTCAAGTAGACAACTAAATAATAAAAATGGATTTTTGGTCGAATTCATAGCTAAGCTATGGATTCGGCCATTTTTA
>NZ_RXWZ01000078.1 GCF_003970575.1 Mammaliicoccus fleurettii | reverse complement strand
AATTAATAGATATGTTGTATAATTTATAGACATTGTTGAGTTGAAGTATTTTTAAATGGATATTTAGTTAAATGAAATGTTTAATTAAAGCTTACAAAGAAAAGGGATGAATTTTTTTGGAAACAAGAAATTTAATTATAGAAACTGCAAAGGAATTATTAGTTGAAAGGGGATACCATGATTTAAAGGTAGCTGATATTTGTCGAACTGCTGGTTTAGGTAAAGGGACTTTTTATTACTATTTTGAACATAAAAGCCAATTAATCGATATTATCGGTATGATGTTAATCAATGAAATAGAATATCAAATTAATCAACTAGATAATCAGAAAAACACTGATGCTATGATTATTGATCTTTTTAATATTTTTATAGATTTTTCGATTGAAAAACGACAAATAATGAATAATTTATTAGCTGCTACGAGTGAAAGTGAATGGATGAATAGTTTGCGTACAGGTTATAAGCCATTTAGAAAAGTTATAGCACTTAAGTTGTTTAACGATGAATCAGCAAGCTCATTATTTAAAGTAAAATATATAATGGGGATTGTAGATTTTTATATTAAAGAAGAGATTTTAGATAATAATATTTCTAAAGATGACCGTATTTTATCGGTTTATATAAAAATGATCATGAGTGGAATCGATTCTGTTTCTGAAAACGACTTTAAATAATAAAAAAGTTTTAATTTAGTGTATATTTTCCATAAAATTTATTGTATAATCTAAAAGGTTTGTATTTAGCAAATAAATAAATTTGTTAAATACTAATTTTTAGAATATAACTGACTCGTGGTCAGTAATCATGATTTTAAAAAGTAAGAAGGTAAATAAAATGAATAATGTTGATATAAGTAAAGAAGAATTAGAAAGACTTAATAAAGAAATTGAAGATGAATTACGTGAATATGATTTTAAAAAAGAGAAAAAACAAGAAAAGAAACAATTCTTTACTCTAAAGTTTATGTGTACATTCTTTTTAGTGATTTTAATGGTCTCAAGCTTAGTTAGATTGTTTATATAATAGAAAACTGATAAAAATATAAGGTGAGGTGATACAGGTGACAGTTTATAATATTAATCTTGGAATTGGATGGGCAAGTAGTGGTGTTGAGTATGCGCAATTATATAGAGCGCAGTTATTAAGAAAGTGCGAGCAAACGATTAAATTCGTTTTTTTAGACTTTATTAAAAATGAAAACATTCAAACATTAACTGAGAATATAGGATTTAAAGATGATGAAATAATATGGTTGTATCAGTATTTTACAGATATAAAAATTGCACCTACAAGTGTGACAATTGAGTAAATTACTAGTCAATTACATTCAGAGGTTACAAAAATTGAAGATAAAGGCAAAGTGAGACGCATTTATTACAATAGTGATCATAACTATATAAATTGTCATTTAAAGAATGAAGACAGTGATATTGTCGATAGAGTTGAATATATTTCTAGAGGAAAGTTAATTAGAAGAGATTATTACTCGTATGTTCGAATCTTATCAGAATACTATGCGCCTGAAGATAATGCTGCAAAGTTATATATGAGAACTTTTTATAATGAAGATGGCTCAATTGCTTACAATGAATATGTAAATGAAGATGAAAGCATGTTTGTCTTTAAAGATAAAGTGCTATATACGAAACAAGATTTTATAACTTATTTTTTAGAAAAACTTAATTTAACTGAAGAAGATTTACTTATAGTTGATCGTTCTAAAGATATTGGACAGACAGTGGTTCAAAATAAAGGTGCAGCACGTTTAGGTATCGTGATTCATGCTGAACATTATAATCAAACTGCGACTAATGATTCTAATATTCTATGGAACAATTATTATGAATATGTATTTATGAATGCACATGAAATAGATTTCTTTATTACTGCTACCGATATTCAAAACCAACTATTAGCTGAGCAATTTGAAAAGTATTACCATAAGTATCCTAAGATATATACAATTCCTGTTGGGAGTTTAACTACTTTAGTTAAACCAGAGAAACGAAAGCCGTATTCAATTATTACAGCTTCAAGATTAGCAAACGAAAAGCATGTAGACTGGTTAGTGAAAGCAGTAGTGAAAGCAAAAGAAACAATTCCAGAAATTACGTTTGATGTTTATGGCGAAGGTGGTCAAAAGCGTTTATTGAAGGATTTGATTAAAGAAAATAATGCAGAAGAATACATTCAACTACAAGGTCACGTTAACTTAAGCCAAGTATATAAAGACTATGAATTGTTCTTATCAGGTTCTACAAGCGAAGGATTTGGATTAACATTGATGGAAGCGATAGGGTCAGGACTAGGAATGATCGGATTTGATGTGAATTATGGAAACCCTACTTTTATCAAAGATGAACAAAATGGTTATTTAATACCAATTAATTTAAATGAACAAAAAGAATCAGAAATTGTAAATCATATCGCAGACGGTATTGTTCGATATTTTGAACAGGACACGCATCGTTTTAACCAAGTATCTTATGAAATTGCAGAAAAATTCACGCAACCAGTTATAGCACAAAAGTGGAAAAAGCTAATTAGTGAGGTGTTATATGATTAATTTATTTGATGTTTTTGATAAAAAAGCAATCGTTTTATATAATTCATTCAAACATGCTGATAATCAACGAACAACGATTGTTATTGAAGAAAACGGATTTTTACCAGAGGGTGTATTAACGCCTTATCAATTTTTTGCGAATAATCCTACTTCAACAATAAGTCCTTTATTTTTTAATGAATGACAATTCCGAGATTTTGGACGATTGAAGGTAATAATAATACAGCATTTATTAAAAATGTTGATGAAGTTAAGGCACGAATTATATATAAGAAGAATTATAAACAAAGAATTGTAGAGCGTGTGGAGTGGTTGAATAAACGCGGACATACGCAATATATAGATTACTATAATAAATTCGGGTTAAAATATGCGCAAGTCGTGTTAGATGTTCAAACTCAAAAGAGAATTTTGAAAAGGTATTTCAACCATAACAATGACTTGTTTATGACAGAAAACTTTATAACAAATGATATTACGCTAAATTGGAAGAATAAAGAATACTTTTTCCATTCAAAAATTCAGTTTGTGAACTTTTATCTTAAAGTAGCACAATTAGAAACTGAAGATTTCATGATTAATTCACTTTCAATACCATCAGCAGTGCTTAACGGATTAGCTGGTCCTGGAAATGATCAGATTTTCTGGCAAGGTGATATTACAGAAAATATCATTAGTCATTTGGAAAAAGCATTAGCAAAAGAAAAAAGACAATATAAACTGTTGCTACCTAGTCAGTCATCTTATGAAAAAGCTCCATCATTAATAGACGAAAAATATCAAGATCGAATTCACCAAGCTGGTTATGTTTATAAATTTATAAAATCTAATCAACATTCAAATCAAGTATTAACATTGACAAACTCGGATCAATTGCCACATATAGAAGAAATTATACAATCACATCCAGAACTAGAATTTCATATCGCAGCGTTAACTGAAATGTCTATGAATTTAATGAAATTGAATCAATATCCAAATGTAAATTTATATCCAAACGCACGAAGAGAAAAGTTTGTTTCACTTTATAAAACATGTGATATTTATTTAGATATAAATAAAGGAAATGAAATATTAGATGCAGTAAGAGCAGCATTTAATTATCAATTATTAATCCTAGGATATAACGAACTTGCACATAACAAGGATGTCACAGCAGAGCATAACTTGTTCGACATAGAAAGTTACGCAGACTTAAGCACAACACTAGAACAAATAAGCACAGACCAATCAGTGTTAGATCAACGACTTCAATTGCAATTACAAACAGCAGGATCCATTAACACAACAGAATTTATTCAGTCATTGGAGAAGTGATTCTTAATAACTTGATTAATCTTTCTAATTAGCTAAACTTGTAATTAACATGTATATAAGAGGTGTATTAATATGATGTTTATTGCTGCATTTATTCCAGTATTTATTATAGGCTTTATTGTCTTAGCTATATTTGAAGAGAAAAAGAAAAATCGTAAATAATATGTGATGTTAGGAAGCGGAGGTTGAACAATTGTCTGTTTTTTCTATAGGTCATTATGATTATGAGTTAGATACATTTATGCAAATGTTGGAAGAAGCTAACATAACTATGATAGCTGATGTTCGAGCATTTCCTAATAGTAAACGTCACCCTCAATATAATCAAGAATCATTTGAAAAATGGTTAGAAAATCACCATATAAAATATCAACATATGCAGCTATTAGGTGGACGCCGAAAGCAATCACAAGAAATTGGTGATTCTCTAAATGAAGGATGGGACAATCAATCATTTCATAATTATGCAGATTATACATTAACAGATGAATTTAAAATTGGTGTTAATGAATTAATCGAAATGAGTAAAGAAGAAACAGTAGCAATACTGTGCGCTGAGCAACATCCATCAAGATGTCATCGATTAATTATAAGTAATTGGTTAGTAGCACATAAAATAGAAGTGAACCATATTATATTTAATAGTAAAGAAGGCATTAAAGTCGTACCACATCAATTAGGAAAATGGGGTGCCATGCCAATTCTTGAAGACGATGGAGAAGTAGTTTATCCTAAGCAAACTTAACAAGTTGGAATGAAAAGTAATATGTGAAAATATAGATTATAGAAGTCTTCGTGCGATTCGTCTTCCCTTACACTCTAAAAACTAAATTTATAACTCATTATCCACAACATAAAAACATCCCAATTCGAAATTAAATCTTTCGGGTTGGGATGTTTGTTTTGTATAAGTATGATTTATTGTTTTACTTGTAGTCTTTGTTTTGCTGAATGTGTGCGGGTTGTTACTTCTTGTGGGGATACTGCTTTTCCTAATCCAAAGTTAGGCATGTTAAGATAAATATTTTCATAATTATTTTCTTTAACGTTATATGTTTCGTGATAAAAACCTACTGCATTATTATCTTTAAGTTGCTTACTAAATCTTTTCCAAGCTTTTAAGTGTTTAGGCATTTTTGAATATGTTAATAATGATTCGTTTGAATCCCAGTATTGTATGATATTCACGCCTTTATATTTAAAGAACATTTCAAATGATAGACAGCCTATTGATTTATTATTTGATAATTCTTTAAGCATCGCTGGCATTGCTAAAATGACAGGTAGCCATTTATGGACTTGTAAAGGTTTGTTGATGTGAACGCCTATTAAAAATACAGTGATGTCCTTTTCAGGAACTACTGTAAATCTTCCTTTATTCATTTTGATCAACCCTTTTCCCTTTAATATACGTATTGATTTCATTAATAGTTTTTTTATTTTTTTTATTTAGTATTGTCCAAATAATAAAGTAAACCACAATAAATGTGATGAAGAAAATTAATATTGCCGACACTTTGAAGGGGAACCATCCTGCTAGTATAGCTAATGGGAAAAATATAATTAACATGATTAGAAAATGAAGAATAGTTGTTATTACTCTTGAATATTTAAGGTGTGTAAATATTAATGTGCTTAGGCTGAATGTTATACCTATCATTGCCCAAACACATACGGCTATTATCATAATTTGGATATCATCTAAATATTTAAAGTAAATTTCACCCATATAAGAATGTGGATTAACAGGATCATAACCACCACTAGCAAACAATAGAGAGAAAATAATTGAAATAATGACACCAATTGAGATGCCTATTATCGTGCCTTTACATAAACGTTTCATATACCTAATACCTCCTTAATTTCCTTTAAATATCGTCTTGAAGAAAAAGTTGTATCATTATTAATAAATTTAATTTCTATAATCCCACTTTTATTTAGTACTAAATGATCTATAAAGGTTACATTGATGATTTCTGATTTGGATATTTGTAAAAAATTATCACTTAAATGCTTTTTTAATTTATAAAGCCTTTCATTATAAATATATTGTCCATTTAATGTATAGATATTTAATAGTTTGTTTTCAATACGAAAACTATAAATATCATTTTGTTTCACAATATGCGTTTCATCACGCCTGTTTTTAACAGGATAGAAAGTTTGATCTGCATGAGTTTGTATTAATTGAATCATTTCTTCTATATTCTGATTGTCAGGATGACAGTTGATGATTAAATCATCTTGTTCTAAAGAAGCGTCATAGTTAACTTTATATTTCATAATGTCTTCCTCCTTAACTAAAGTAAAACAAATTTCGTTGAAAAAAACTATATCATTTCGCTAAGTGGTAAATATATGTGAGTAAGTGGTAGGGGAAATGAATTGCTTAGTAATAAAATAAAAGAAACCTCAGTCTAACAAGTAGACTGAGGTAAGGCTAACTTATCAAATGTACTTGCTTTATCAGAATACATCCCACTTTTGTAGAACTCTAAAAATTCATCTTTAGATATGACACCATAATTGTTTGTTGCTGAGAAGAGTTATTAAAATTTATGAATAATGAAAACAACTTTATTATGTTAAATAATTTTGAAAAATCTTGAAATATTTGTAATATATCCTATTTTCATTTAACACTTATAGTATAATAATATTATTATTAAGATATGAAGTACAATTTGATTGGGGATGAATAATGATGGAGAGAATGATAGTAGAAAATTTGGATATTGATATAAGAGTTGATTTTGTGGATATGATTAATTATTCATTAGCACAAAATGATTATACGATTATCAAAGATATTCAATTTTTGAATTTAAACGAAGATAGGGATTTTGAGAATTTAAAGTTAAAGATATATTCGAATACCAACTTTATATACAAATTTGAACAAGAAATACCTTACATTGAAAAAGATAATGTATTCACTATTGAAAAACCCAAAATTAATTATAATTATGATTTCTTTAGGGAAATAATAGAAAAAATTACTACACACTTTTTTATTGAGTTATTAGATGAGAAAAACAATACTATTTTTAAACAACCATATAAAATTAATATACTACCTTACCAACATTGGTTAGGTACGCAGATATATCCTTCTCTAACTTGTGCATATATAGTACCAAATGAAAATGAAGTAAGGAGAGTAGTTTCTGAAGCGGGAATGAAACTGAAAGAATGGACTGGAGATCCAAGTTTTAATGGATATCAAACAGGAGATAGCGAGAGCGTTAGATTACAAGTTGCAGCCATTTATGCTTCGTTACAAAAAGAAAATATAGCTTATAAAAACCCACCAGCAAGTTTTGAAAGATTTGGACAAAATATAAGATATCCTCAAGAAATTATTCAATATAAAAATGGAACCTGTTTAGATTTAGCATTCTTTTTTGCTGCATGTTTAGAAGCAGTTGGAATACACTCATTAGTTATTTTTATACATGGTCATGCATTTGCAGGATATTGGTTGTTAGATAAGTCTTTCACTGAACCATACATTTCTGATTTTGCTGCATTATCTAAAAGATTGTCTGATGATATTAAAGATATTGACGTAGTTGAAACAACATCAATAGTTAACGGTAGAGATATATCATTTGAAGAGTCTACTCGTATGGCTAAGAGAAATATTTTAACTCCTTATAATTTTGAAGGAGTTGTTGATGTGAAATGCGGTAGAAATTATGGTATTACACCTGTATTGAGTAAAGAAAATAAATCGGATTTTATAATGGAAGATTATGGGGTTCGTGAAACAGTTACAGATGCACCTAATACTATTATTGAAAGAACTGGAGATATTGAATTTAAAGTTAATCCAGTTGAAAAAACTGATATTTGGAGTAGAAATTTATTAGATCTAACATTGAGAAATCCCATGATAAATTTCAGAATGAATAAAAGTTCTATACAATTAATGGTATATGATGTTGCTACATTAGAAGACGAATTATCTATTCATGAACATTTTAAAATTATAGAAAAACCTAAAGGTATAACATTCCAAGAATCTGGAAATCATATTTTTAATGCAAAGTTACTTGAAGTAGAATTCAAAAATATCATTGATGATGATTTTAAAGAAAATAGACTTAGAAGTTTTCTAACAGAGAATGCTCTAGAAAAACAACTTAAATCGATATATAGAAAAGCTAAATCGAATTTAGATGAAAATGGAGCGAATTCACTGTATATAGCGATTGGGTTTTTAAAATGGTGTGAACCTGGAAATATTCATAAAGTTTATAATGCACCATTACTTTTATTGCCGTTATCAATGGAGAAAAAAAGTGCAGGAAGTAAGCTGCTTGTTGAATTAAGTGATGATGAGCCACAGTTTAATATTACACTAGTTGAATATTTGAGACAAAAATTCAATATAGACTTAAGACACTTAATAGAGTTACCTAAAGACGAAAAAGGGACTGATATTCCACTGCTTTTTTCTGCTATAAGAAAGGCAATAATGGATAAAGATGGTTGGGATATTGAAGAGATTGCTACAATAAGTAACTTTTCATTCAGTAAATTTGTTATGTGGAATGATTTACAAAACAGAGCAGAAGAAATTAATTCAAACTTCAATATACAAGCATTGATAAATGGGAATTATAAAATTGATAGATCACTAGAAGATATAAGTGCTCGTAATATAGAAAAAACAGATAAACCGCATGAATTAAGCATAGGAAGTTCGGTAGACGCTTCTCAATTAGAAGCAATAAAAGCAAGTGAAAAAAGTAGTTTTGTACTACATGGTCCACCAGGTACAGGTAAATCACAAACTATTACGAACATGATAGTTCATAACATAAATAAAGGTAAAAAAGTATTGTTTGTTGCAGAAAAACAAGCAGCTTTAAATGTAGTTAATAATCGTTTAACAAATTTAGGATTAAAAGATTTTACACTAGAGTTACATTCTAATAAAACAAGAAAGTCTAGATTTTTAGAAAAAATAGAAGTAAGCATGAATCAAAACTATGAGATGAAAACATTAAATGTTGAAAGTAAATCAAATGAACTTTATGAGTTGAAAAATGAGCTTAGTACTTATGTTGAAGCACTTCATAGCAGACAAAAAAGTGGGTATAGTTTATACGAATTAATACAAATGCATGAACAATTTGAAAAAGTTCCAAAAATTATAACATTAAATCCAAAAATAGTTGAGAACCTAGAAAATGAAGATATTAGGAAAATAAAAGATATCACATCAATTATAGATAAAACAATAAATCAATTAAAATATGGTATTAGTCAACACCCATTAAAAGACTTTAAAGTAAATAAATATAGTATTTCTAAAAAAGATCAATTTTCAACTTTACTAGAAAATATAAAAAATGCAATACCTATAATTAATGAAACAATTAGCAAACATTTTAGTAATGAAGATATAAACACTATCAAAGATTTGTATAATTTTAATAGAGTAATAAATTCTTTAAAAAATTATACATACTCTGTATCAATCAGTGAAGAAATGTATAGTTTATATCAGAATATACCATTAGATAAAGCGTATAAATATGCTAGTTCATTATTAAGAACTTATACTAACACTAATAAATTGATATTAGGCAAATATAATGAAAAAATACTTAATATTAATGCCC
>NZ_RXWZ01000077.1 GCF_003970575.1 Mammaliicoccus fleurettii | reverse complement strand
CTTTAATACGAACATAAATCAATAATTTTTATAAAAAATATAGAAAATGTTCGTTTTTCCATTGAAAATAGCATTATCAATTGTTATGCTATATCTGTAATATACACAATAAAAGTTAAATATTTCAACTATTTGAAAGGGTGACCTACATGAAAGTGGCAGTAATAATGGGTAGTTCTTCAGATTGGCCAATTATGAAAGAAGCATGTGACATGCTGGATTACTTTAGCATTCAATATGAAAAAAAGGTTGTATCTGCGCATAGAACACCATTAGAAATGGTTGATTTTGCTAAAAATGCTACTAGTCAAAACATCGATATTATTATCGCTGGAGCAGGAGGAGCTGCACATTTACCAGGAATGGTAGCGTCGTTAACAACAGTTCCGGTTATAGGTGTACCAATTGAATCGAAAAGTTTAAAAGGCATGGACTCATTATTATCTATAGTACAAATGCCAGGTGGAATACCTGTTGCAACTACAGCTATTGGTAAAGCAGGTTCTAAAAATGCTGGAATATTAGCAGCAAGAATGATTGGTATGACGGATGAAGATGTTAGAAAACAATTAGTGAATTATGAAAAAAGTTTAGTCGATAAAGTGGAGGAAATGCAAAATGACTTATTATAACCTCGAAACTGGTGACATGATAGGTATTGTGGGTGGCGGACAATTAGGTAAAATGATGGCACAATCTGCACAAAGAATAGGATTTAAAGTAGCAATACTTGATCCTGATGAGAATTGTCCTGCACAATTTGTCGCTCATGAATTTATAAATGCGGATTATTCAAATGAAGACGCACTTAATCAATTAGGTGAAATCTCGAAAGTAGTAACTTATGAATTTGAAAATATAGATGCACAACAATTAAAAACACTTTCCAATAATTATAATATTCCTCAAGGAAGTGAAACTGTTGCTTTATTACAAGATAGATTAACTGAAAAACAAACATTAGAAAGCGCTAATGTAAACATTGTACCGTTTTTAGAGGTTAATCACGCTCAAGACTTGAATAAAGCGATTGAAACAATAGGCTTCCCTTTTATTATCAAGACGCGCTTTGGTGGTTATGACGGAAAAGGTCAACTTGTTATTCATTCTAATAATGATTTAGATGAAGCGAGAAATCTAATTGCCAATACACCATGCGTAGTTGAAAAATATCTCCCTCTTTATAAAGAAGTATCCATAACAGCAACTCGTGATATTTATGATCAAACTGTTTATTTTCCACTACAAGAAAACGAACATAGGGATCAAATACTATATAAGACAATTGTTCCAGCTCGTGTAGACCTTGAAGAACAAGCTATAGATGAAGTGAAGAAGATAATGACTAAAGTTCACTTTATCGGTACTTTCACTGTGGAATTTTTTGTAACAAATGATTTGAAATTATATGTTAATGAAATTGCACCAAGACCACATAACTCAGGGCATTACTCTATTGAAGCTTGTGACTATTCCCAATTTGATACACATGTACTTGCAGTTGCAGGTTGGCATTTACCGAAAAAAATTAATTTATTGCAACCAGCCATTATGATGAACTTATTAGGACAAGATGTCTCAAATTTAAAAAATGAATTTTATAAACATCCAGATTGGCATGTTCACATTTACGGTAAGAAAATTAATAAAATTAATCGAAAAATGGGGCACATTACCAAGCTATCACTTGATCTAGATAAGGATGAATTAACATTTAATCAAACTTTTGAAGGGCGGAACAAGTAACATGTCATTACTTTATGAAGGTAAAGCTAAAAGAGTATTTAATACAGAACAAGAAGGCATTTTGAGAATTGAATATAAAGATGAAGTCACAGCAGGTAATGGTGCTAAAAAGGATGAAATGATTGGTAAAGGTAGATTAAACAATCTAATTACTTCTAAAATTTTTGGAATATTGAAACAAAAAGGTGTATCAAGTCACTTTATAGAGCAAATATCAGATACTGAACAACTTGTTAAATCTGTAGATATCTTTCCATTAGAAGTAGTAGTTCGTAACGTAGCTGCTGGATCCATTTGTAAAAGGTTAGGATTTGAAAAAGGTCATACATTTAAACAACCATTATTAGAATTATTTTATAAGAAGGATGAGTTAAATGATCCTCTTATCACAGATGATCATGTCGCTTTGCTTAATATCGCATCGACAGAACAACTTTCTACTATTAAAGATGAAGCTTTAAAAGTTAATGAAGTGTTAAGTAAAGTAATGAATGAGATGAATTTAATATTGGTCGATTATAAAATCGAATTTGGCATTACAAAAGATGGTCAAATTTTATTAGCTGATGAAATATCCCCAGACACTTGTAGAATTTGGGATAAAGAAACAAAAGAAAACTTTGATAAAGATGTATATAGAGAAGATACGGGATCATTAATCGATACTTATGAAACTTTTTATAAAAAATTGGAGGAACTATAAATGAAGAAGATTGAATTGCATATCACATTACAAGGACAAGTATTAGACACACAAGGACAAGCATTAAATAGAGCTGTGCATGATTTAGGATATGAGCAAGTGAATGATATTAGAGTAGGTAAAGTTATTTATATGACTGTCGATGAAACAGATGAAAATACAATCAAAAATGTTGTAAATACATTAAGTGAAAAACTATTTGCCAATACTGTAATCGAAGAATATAGCTTTAAAATTCTAGAAGATAAGGAGAACGCGTAATGAAATTAGCTGTATTAGTATTTCCAGGATCTAATTGCGATCGTGATATGTTTAATGCTGCTATGCGTTCCGGTGTTGATGCAGCATATGTAGATTATAGAGAAACAACTCTTGAAGGATTTGATGGGGTCTTAATACCTGGTGGATTTTCATTTGGTGATTATTTGAGATCTGGTGCGATGGCTCGTGTTGCTCCAATTATTAATGAAGTAAAAAGACTTGCTAGTGAAGGTAAACCTGTACTAGGTGTTTGTAATGGATTTCAAATCTTAACTGAAGTTGGGCTATTACCTGGTGCCTTACTACATAACGATAGTCATTTATTTGTTAGTAGAAATGAGCATTTAACAATTGTAAATAATGAAACTAAATTTACGAACCTATATAAAAAAGATGAAACAGTTGTTTATCCTGTTGCTCATGGTGAGGGTCATTATTATTGTACTGATGATGTTTATAATGAACTTGTAGAAAATAACCAAATTATATTAACTTATAATGACAATCCAAACGGCTCATATAAAGATATTGCGGGCATAATAAATAAGGAAGGTAATGTTTGTGGTATGATGCCACACCCAGAACGTGCAATGGAAACATTACTTGGATCAGATAGCGGTGTCAAATTATTTCAATCTATGATCGAAAGTTGGAGGGAACAACATGTCTAAGTTTTTAGAACCAAGTATAGAAGAAATTGAAAAAGAATATTTATATAAAGATATGGGCCTAACAGATGAAGAATATCAAAAAGTGATAACTATATTAGGTAGAAAACCTAATTTCACAGAGATTGGAATCTTTTCTGTTATGTGGAGCGAGCATTGTTCTTATAAACATTCTAAGCCATTCTTAAAACAATTCCCGACTTCTGGAGAACATGTATTGATGGGACCAGGTGAAGGTGCTGGTGTTGTTGATATTGGTGACAATCAAGCGGTAGTGTTCAAAGTAGAATCACATAATCATCCTTCAGCAATTGAACCTTATCAAGGTGCAGCCACTGGTGTCGGAGGTATAATTCGTGACATCGTATCTATCGGTGCGAGACCAATTTC
The DNA here is from genome assembly GCF_003970575.1 of Mammaliicoccus fleurettii. Taxonomy (GTDB): domain Bacteria; phylum Bacillota; class Bacilli; order Staphylococcales; family Staphylococcaceae; genus Mammaliicoccus; species Mammaliicoccus fleurettii. The sequence goes on along the minus strand of NZ_RXWZ01000077.1, from coordinate 59,938 downwards.
ATTATTAAATAGTTTGAGATTTGGCGAATTATCAAGTAAGACGAATCGTAGACTGTTTAGTGGTGTAGTAAAAGGTGTGGGTGGATACGGAAACTGTATCGGTATTCCAACAGTAGCTGGTGAAATTGAATTTGATGGTCGTTACGATGGTAATCCACTTGTAAACGCGATGTGTGTCGGTATTATCGAACACGATAAAATCCAAAAAGGTACTGCTAAAGGAATAGGCAATCCTGTTATATATGTTGGATTAAAAACTGGCAGAGATGGTATACATGGAGCAACATTTGCATCAGAAGAATTAAGTGAAGCATCTGAAAGCAAAAGACCATCTGTCCAAATAGGTGATCCTTTCGTAGGTAAAAAATTAATGGAAGCAACTTTAGAAGCGATAACATATCCAGAATTAGTTGGAATTCAAGATATGGGAGCTGCAGGTTTAACTTCATCATCTTCAGAAATGGCAGCTAAAGGTGAAAGTGGTATTCATTTACATTTAGAAAAAGTACCAACACGAGAAGAGGGCATATCTCCTTACGAAATGATGCTATCTGAAACACAAGAACGTATGCTCTTAGTAGTTGAAAAAGGAACTGAACAAAAATTCTTAGATTTGTTTGAACATCATGAATTAGATTCAGCTGTAATTGGAGAAGTAACGGATACTAATAGATTTGTATTATCTTATGAGGACGAAGTTTATGCTGATATTCCAGTTGAACCTTTAGCTGATGAAGCGCCAGTATATATTTTAGAAGGAGAAACTAAAGAACACCATAAAGATGCAAATCAATATGATCATATTGATGTTGAAGATGTGTTTACTAAACTTATTAACCATCCAACGATTGCATCTAAGCATTATGCTTATGACCAATATGATCAGCAAGTTGGAGCAAATACTATCATTAAACCAGGTATTAGCGCTGGTGTTGTAAGAGTAGAAGGTACAAATAAAGCAATTGCGTCAACAATTGATGGAGAAGCAAGATATGTTTATAACAATCCATATGAAGGCGGAAAAATGGTTGTAGCAGAAGCATACAGAAATCTTATTTCTGTAGGTGCAAAACCTTTAGCGATGACAGATTGTTTAAATTATGGTTCTCCAGAAAAGAAAGAAATCTATCAACAATTAACAGATTCTACACGAGGTATGGCTGAAGCATGTGAAGCTTTAAATACACCAGTCGTTTCAGGAAACGTCTCTTTATATAATGAAACGAAAGGAACTTCAATTTTCCCAACACCAGTAGTTGGAATGGTTGGATTAATTGAAGATGTTAATTATTTAAATGATTTTGAGCCAAAAGTTAATGAACGCATATATATAGTTGGAGAAACTAATAACGATTTCGGTGGAAGTCAAATCGAAAAATTATTATATACAGAAGTAAACCATGAATCAAGCTCAATTGATTTAAATGCAGAAGTTAAACGTGGCGAACAAATTAAAGAAGCAATTAATGCAGGCACGGTTTCTCATGTCCAAGCAATTGGAAAAGGTGGTATAGCTATTAGTTTAGCAAAAATATCAACACACTTTAATTTAGGATTAGATGTAAATGTACCAGTTTCAAATGCACAGTTATTTAGTGAAACACAAGGTCGATACATTTTAATCGCTAAAGAAGAACAAATAGTAGAAATTGATGGTGCGGTTGAAATAGGTAAAGTAACTAACGATGCTCAATTTACATTAACGAATGATTCATCTCAAATTAAATATGATGTATCTACTTTGGATGAACAGTTGAAGGGAGCTATAACGCAATGCATGAAATCAAGAGTTTAAATGAAGAATGTGGTGTGTTTGGCATTTGGAATCATCCAGAATCTGCACAATTAACATATATGGGACTTCACAGTTTACAACATAGAGGTCAAGAAGGCGCAGGAATTGTTTCTTCAAATGGACTGGAGCTTAAAGGTGAAAGAGGTTTAGGATTGCTAACAGATGCGATTTCTGATGTTCAATTAGAAACATTTAAAGGTAATCAACATGCGATTGGTCATGTAAGATATGCGACATCAGGAAATAAAGGTATTGAAAATATTCAACCTTTTTTATATCACTTTTATGATATGAGTGTAGGCGTTTGTCATAATGGGAATTTGGTCAATGCACAAAGTTTACGTATTGAGTTAGAAAAGGAAGGCGCAATTTTTCATTCTTCATCTGATACAGAAGTCATTATGCATCTTATTAGAAGAAGTAAAGCACCTACTTTTGAAGAAGCACTAAAAGAAAGCTTAAACATTATAAAAGGTGGATTTACGTTCGCATTATTAACTAAAGATGCACTTTATGGAGCAGTAGATCCAAATGCAATAAGACCTTTAGCAGTAGGTAGAATGAAAACAGGTGCTTATATTATTGCAAGTGAAACATGTGCAATCGATGTTCTTGGCGCAGAGTTTATTAGAGATATACATGCTGGGGAATTTATTGTCATTAATGATGATGGTATAAGAGTTGAGTCTTATACAAAAGACACGACAACTGCAATTTCAGCTATGGAATATATTTATTTTGCTAGACCAGATTCTACAATAGCAGGTAAAAACGTACATGCTGTTCGTAAAGAGTCAGGTAAAAAACTAGCCCAAGAAAGTCCTGTTGTTAATGCAGATATGGTTATTGGTGTTCCTAATTCATCTCTTTCAGCAGCATCTGGATTTGCAGAAGAAAGCCACTTACCTTATGAAATGGGTCTAGTTAAAAATCAATATGTAGCTAGAACATTTATCCAACCAACTCAAGAATTACGTGAACAAGGTGTCCGTGTTAAATTATCAGCTGTAAAAGATATCGTACATGGAAAAAATATTGTGCTTGTTGATGATTCAATTGTTAGAGGAACTACAAGTAAGAGAATTGTGAAGATGTTAAAGGATGCTGGGGCAAATGAAATACATGTTCGCATTGCTTCACCTGAATTTATGTTTCCTAGTTTTTATGGGATTGATGTTTCGACGTCTTCAGAATTAATATCTGCTAATAAATCACCTGAGGAAATTAGAGATTATATTGGTGCAGATTCATTATCATATTTATCTGTTGATGGGTTAATTCATTCAATAGGTTTAGATAAAGATGTTCCATATCATGGTCTTTGTGTTGAAAGTTTTACAGGAGACTATCCTGCAGGGCTATATGATTATGAAGAGAGATATTATGAAAATTTAAGTCCACGTCAAAAGGCTTATCTAGAAAATAACAAACAATACTTTGATAAAGAGGGTAATCTTAATGTCGAAAGCATATAAAGCATCTGGTGTAGATATAGAAGCGGGCTATGAAGCGGTAAATAGAATGAAGTCTCATGTACAAAGTACGATGAGAAAAGAAGTACTAGGTGGATTAGGTGGATTTGGTGCAGCATTTGATTTGTCTCAATTAAATATGAAGAAACCCGTTTTAGTATCGGGTACTGATGGTGTAGGCACTAAACTGAAATTGGCTATTGATTATAATAAACACGACACGATAGGTATTGATGCAGTGGCGATGTGTGTTAATGATATATTGACGACTGGTGCTGAACCTTTATATTTTCTTGATTATATTGCAACAAATAAAGTAGAACCAGAAACAATTGAAGCAATCGTATCTGGAGTATCTGTAGGTTGTAAAGAAACTAATTGTGCGTTAATTGGTGGAGAGACTGCAGAAATGGGTGAAATGTATCATCAAGGTGAATATGATATTGCTGGTTTTTGTGTTGGAGCGGTTGAAAAAGATGATTACATCGATGGAAGTAATGTTGATGAAGGTGACATTATAATCGGAATAACATCTAGTGGTATACATTCTAATGGATATAGTCTTGTAAGAAATTTAATTAAAGAAAGTAAAATCAATTTAAATGATCAATTTGATGAAAATAGAACATACTTAGAAGCGTTTCTTGAACCAACTAAACTATACGTTAAACCAGTACTTTCAGTATTAGATAAAGTGAAAGTGAAGGGTATGTCGCATATTACTGGTGGAGGCTTCATAGAGAATATTCCTAGAGCTATTCCAAATGATAAAGATGCTGAAATAGATGTTAGTACATATAAAGTACCTCAAATATTTGAGTGGCTAAAAAAACAAGGAAATATTGAAGCTTCAGAAATGTATAATGTATTTAATATGGGTATTGGATTTGTTCTAATTGTTAATAAAGAAGACCAAGAAGAAACATTGAATATTTTAAAACAACATAATGAAGAAGCTTTCGTTATTGGTGGAATTACAAATGGAACTGGAGAGATCAATATATCGGGGGTTCAATCATGATTAAAATTGCAGTATTTGCTTCAGGAAATGGTTCAAACTTCGAAAAAATTATGGAAAACATTGAAGCAGGATATTTAAACCATATTGAGGTTACTGCTTTATATACAGATAATCCGAATGCTTTTTGTATTGAAAGAGCAAGACGGTTTAATTTACCAGTATATATTATTGATCCAAAAACTTATGACGATAAAAAAGAATATGAAGAAGCACTGTTAACGAAATTATCACAAGATAGAGTGAGCTGGGTTATTTTAGCAGGTTATATGAGAATTGTAGGTCCAACACTATTGAAACAATATGAAGGTAAAATGTTGAATATTCATCCTTCTATTTTACCGAGTTTTCCTGGTAAAGATGCTGTTGGACAAGCACTTGATTATGGTGTGCGTGTCACAGGTGCAACTGTACATTATGTTGATAGTGGTATGGATACTGGTAAAATAATTGATCAATTAAGTTGTTCTGTATATCCAGATGATACAAGAGAAACATTGCAATTAAGAATACAAAACTTGGAATACGAATTATACCCACGTGTCATAAAAGAAATCATTCAATAAAGGAGTCTTTACAAAATGAAGAATGCAATATTAAGTGTTTCAGATAAAACAAATATAGTGGAATTTGCAAGTAAACTTATAGAAAATGGTTATAAAATATATTCAACAGGTGGCACTAAAAAAGCACTAGAAGATGCGAAAGTTGAAGTTTATTCCGTTTCTGATTTAACACATTTTCCTGAAATAATGGATGGAAGAGTAAAAACTTTACATCCAGGTGTACATGGTGGGATTCTTGCAAATCGTTCTATACCTGAACATTTATCAGCATTGAAAGAACAAGATATCGATTTAATTGATCTAGTTGTTGTAAACTTATATCCATTTAAAGAAACAATCAAAAAAGACAATGTCACCGAAGATGAAGCGATTGAAAACATAGATATTGGCGGACCAACAATGTTAAGAGCTGCTGCAAAGAACTTTAAATTTGTAACTACAGTAGTTGACCCGGAAGATTATAACGAAGTCATTGATCGTATTGAAAATAATAAACTTGATGAAACATATCGCAAATCTTTAATGGTTAAAGTATTTAAACATACAAATGATTATGACAAAACAATTGTTGAGTTTTTCGCAAATGAATCTGAACAATTAAGATATGGTGAGAATCCTCAACAAAGTGCGACATTTGTAAAAACGTCAAACGAAACAAACACATTAGCTGGTGCTAAACAATTACACGGTAAAGCATTAAGCTTTAACAATATTAAAGATGCTGATGCAACTTTATCACTTATTAAAAAATTCGAACAACCAGCTGCAGTAGCTGTTAAACACATGAATCCATGTGGAGTAGGTGTAGGAGAAACAATCGAAGAAGCTTATGATTACGCATATGAAGCGGATTCTCAATCTATATTCGGTGGAATTGTTGCATTAAACAGACCAGTTACTAAAAAACTAGCGGAATCATTACATTCAATTTTCTTAGAAGTAGTAATTGCACCAAGCTTTGAAAAAGAAGCTTTGAAAGTATTGACTAAAAAGAAAAATATTAGATTGTTAGAAATTAATATGACAGAAACAAAAGATGAACAAGAATTTGTTTCTGTATCTGGCGGTTACTTAGTACAAGATAAAGACAATGCTGTTATATCTAGAGATGAGATGAAAGTTGTAACTGATGTTGAACCTACAGAAGCGCAATGGAAAGCTTTAGAATTATCATGGAAAGTTGTACGTTCAGTAAAAAGTAATGCAATTGTACTTGCAAACGACCACCAAACTGTCGGTGTAGGAGCGGGTCAAATGAATAGAGTAGGTTCTGCAAAAATAGCAATTGATAGAGCAATCGAAATGAATGACAATGTTGCTTTAGCGTCTGATGGATTTTTCCCAATGGGAGATTCAGTTGAAACAGCTGCAAAAGCTGGAATTAAGACAATCATTCAACCTGGTGGCTCAATTAAAGACCAAGATTCAATTGATATGGCTAATAAATATGGAATCAGTATGGTATTTACTGGTATGAGACACTTTAAACATTAGGAGGTCAATATGAAAGTACTTGTTATAGGATCGGGTGGAAGAGAGCATGTATTAGCTAAAAAATGTAGTACTTCAGAGTTAGTTGATAAAGTATTTGTTATTCCAGGAAACGATGCGATGACTGAAGTAGCTACAATAGTTTCAGATATAGATGAAACAGATCATAAATTAATTAGAGATTTTGTTGTAAAGCACGAAATTGAATGGGTAATTATTGGACCAGAACAACCATTAATTGATGGGTTAACAGATGAATTAGAACAGACCAATGCTAAAGTGTTTGGACCTAATAAACAAGCTGCTCAATTAGAAGGTTCAAAAGAATTTGCAAAAAAAATCATGGAAAAATATAATATTCCAACTGCTGAATATCAAACTATTACGGATAAAGATAAAGCAAAAAAATATGTTGAACAATGTAAAATTCCAATAGTGCTTAAAAAAGATGGATTAGCTGCTGGAAAAGGGGTAATTGTTGCATTAACACGTGATGAGGCTAGAGAAGGTGTTGAGACTTTATATCAAACTCAAAATGAAAAAGTTGTTTTTGAAGAATTTCTTGATGGTGAAGAATATTCAGTTATGACGTTTGTGAATAATGAGTTTGCAGTTCCATTCGATTGTATCGCTCAAGATCATAAACGTGCATATGATGGTGACATAGGTCCAAATACAGGTGGTATGGGAGCATATTGCCCAGTTCCTCATATATCTGACGACATCTTAAAAGAAACTAACGAAAAAATAGCACAACCTATTGCAGACGCTTTAGTAAGCGAAGGAATCAACTATTTCGGATTAATCTATATAGGTGCTATATTGACTGAAGATGGTCCAAAAGTAATAGAATTTAATGCAAGATTTGGTGATCCAGAAGCACAAGTGCTCCTAACTAGATTGGACTCTGATTTTATAGAAATTTTAGAAAAAGTTTATAAAAAAGAACCTATCACGCTTGAGTGGAAAGATGAAAGTGTAGTGGGTGTAGTACTTGCCTCTAAAGGTTATCCAGGATCCTATGACAAAGGTCATTTAGTTGAAGGACTTGAAGACTTAAATCAATATTTTGTTAGTGCTTTGAAAAAGAATGACAAAGGGCAATATGAGAACAATGGTGGTCGAGTTATGATAGCTATCGGTATGGGTGATGATATAGAATCAGCTCAACAAGATGCTTATAACCAAGTTAGTAAAATTAAAAGTAATCAGTTGTTTTATAGAAAAGACATCGCACATAAAGCTATAAAAGCTAATAAGTAAATAACTTGGACATAAATGTCTTAGAAATTTAAAAAGAGCAGAAATTCATTATTAAAATTGAATTTCTGCTCTTATTTTTTATGAAAATCATTGTGTCAACTATAGACTTTGTTGGCATTTTTTTATGCGCATGCTTTCCGCGGGCATGTTCTCAGCCTGTAGTCTTCGAATCATGCTTTTCCCGCAGGAGTCAGCGCTAAAAAATGCCAAATATTAATTAAATATTTATAATATAGGTGGAATTTATTCAAGAGTTGATTTAATAAATATATTTATTAAATCAAAAAACTAAACTAAACTTATAAATTTAAGTTTAGTTTGACTACAGTCCGAAGTAACACTTAGAGCTACCATATTTCTATATAAAAATAGTTGTTGAGAGTGATTTTGTAAAGTGCGGACGCCTGAGGGAATAGTATGCGTGAGAGACTACAGGCTCGAGCCATACCCCTAGGCAAGCATGCACGAACAAAATCGTAAGATTTTATAAAAATGGTTATTAGTAGTGATTTTGTAAAGTGCGAACGCCTGAGGGAATAGTATGTGTGAGAGACTACAGGCTCGAGCCATACCCCTAGGCAAGCATGCACGAACAAAATCGTAATATAAAAAATAAGCATATCACTGTAATCTTTAAAAATCGGTTAAGTGATATGCTTATTTATTTTGAGTTAGGATTTATGTCCTAAGCATTTTTACATTGCGTTATACTTCATTCTTTTGGGAAAGGTATGGTCAAATATAACGCAATGTTATCTAATATCAGAAATGCTTGTTATGGGTATATAAATACTTAATAAGTACGCAACAACTACAAGCAAAATCGTCATTAGAACAAAATATAAATCTTTCATTGTAATAGGTACTTTATAATAGTAAGTTCTTTTTTGATTCGTAAATCCTTTCGCTTCCATTGCCACAGCTAATCTATGAGACTTTCTAATGCTTTGACTTAAAGTAGGTATAAGCAAATGATTTACCCATTTCAATCCTTTACGATTACTTTTGTCTATAACTGAATACCTCATTTTTAAAGCTTGTCTTAATTGCATAAATGAACTAAACATAATTGGTATCAATCTAATTGAAGCCATAAAAGCATAAGCAATTTTAGGTTTTAACTTTAAATGTTGCATGAAACTGTAAAACACGAAAATAATTTGAGAAGTAAAAGGAATGACCATCCCATAAAATGAAATGACGAGTGTACGCATTGTTACATGTAAACCTCTTAGTAAACTCTCATTTGTTATATGAATGATCCCTAACTGAAATATAGTATTATCTCCTTCACCATAAAAAATCATAAACAAAGAAGAAGTAAATCCAAAGAATAATGTAATCATAATTATAATGAGAAGGGGTAACCATTTAACACCACTCATTATAATTAAATAAATAAACATTATAAGGGTTAAATAAATCATGAAATCAAAATCATGAATAAATATAGCAAAGAAAAATAATACTATACCTAATAAAAGTTTGGTTAAAATATTTACATCATCTATAAAAGTAGAATATTTTTTCCAATTAGTTAACATGTGATTCACCACCGTTAACGTCTAATTGATGATTGTTAATGACTAATGTTCTTGTAGCATATCTTTCTATTATTTCATTTTCATGCGTGATCATTAATATAGTTTGTCCTTTGCGAACTCTTTCATGAAATAACTTGATAAGTTCAAAAGTATTATGACTATCCAAACCAAATGTTGGTTCGTCTAATAAAATAATTTCTGAATTAGTACTTAATGCTGTTGCTACACTTAAACGTTTCTTTTGGCCAATAGATAGTTCAAAAGGATGTTGGTCTTTAACATGATACAAGTTTAAAAGATTTAACATTTCATTAGTTTTTTCAATTGCGGTTTCTTTGTCTTGAAAAGCAAAATTGATAAATATTTCATTAAAGACAGATATTTCTATAAACTGCAATTCTGGGTTTTGATAGACAAAGTACATATGTTTAGATGCATCTTTAACTTTTTTTAATTGTTTATTCTTATATTTAACTTGTCCATTATATTTTATAAGTTGCATTATACTTTCTAAGAATGAAGTCTTACCAGAACCGTTTTGTCCTGTAAGCCCAATCCATTCACCACTATTAATAGTTAAGTTATCTATTGTAAAAAGTTTTCTGTTACTTCTTAAAATATCTAAATCTTTAATTGTTAATAAAGTTTCTTGTGCGGAAGATTTATTTTTTAATTGAGGTGCATAATTCCAAGAAAGTGGATGCCATACACCATACTGATTTAAAATATCTATATGATTTTCCAATATATCAGATGGAGTACTATCGTGTGTGATTTGTCCTTGTTCATTCATAACAATCACTCTATCGACAAAATTCCAAATATAATCAACTTTATGTTCTACAATTACAACAGTTTGATCTTTCCAATGTTGCATTATTAAGTCCCAAAGTTGCGTTGTAGACTGATGATCGAGCATAGCTGTCGGTTCATCTAGAAATAATGTTTGAGAATTTTGTAATAATATAGAAGCAATAGCTAATTTTTGTTTCATACCACCACTTAAACGGTTGATTTTTAACGAGGCATCAGCATTTAAATTCACTTTATTCATTGCTTCATTAATCATTCCATCCATCTCTTTTGGATCTACATTCATATTTTCAAGTACGAAAGCTAATTCTTCTTTAATCTCAGGCATACAAAATTGTGTATCAGGATCTTGAAAAACAACTCCTGGAAGTGTGTCGATAGTTATAGAATCAAGTTTCATTGGAATATCCAATGACCTAGGTATAATGCCGTTTAATACATTTAGTAATGTACTTTTTCCTGAACCACTTGGTCCTAATAACAGTACTTTCTCTTTATCATTAATTTGAATATCTAAATTTTTAAATATAATGCGTTCATCGTCTGGGTATTTAAGTCTTAAATTTTTTAGTGATAACAATTGGTTTACTCCTATAGTAAGTCATAGTCTTTTTTAGATGCAGGTCTAAATAGTTTAGTGACGCCAGTCTGATCAAGCGCTCTTACAATTGCATATCCTAAAGCGCCGCCTACAATAGCACCACTTAAAATTCTAATTGTGAACATCAAAATTACATTCCATAATGCAACATCACTTAAATAATTATAAAACCAATCAATCGGTAACGTAATAATACCTGCCAACATTCCGGCAACAATAGCAACTGATAATTTTCTATATTTATAACGAACTACTAAAAATACAATTTCACAAGCTAAACCTTGAAGTAATGCATAAACAAAAGTAGGTATATCAAATTGTCCCATTACAATTGTTTCGCCAGCACCAGCAGCAAATTCTGCAAGTAAAGCCACACCTGGTTTTTGAATAATTAAATACGCTATAATTGCTGCTATAAACCAAAAACCATATACGGATTGTTCTAAATGTAATCCTAAAGGTTTTAATATTTCATATGGAATCCATAAAAATTTATAAATGATTGCAAATAAAGCACCAATTAAAACTGTGACCAAAATATCAGATAAAGTTAATCTCTTTGACATGCTAATTATCTCCTTTTTTATAAAAAAATGTGCACTCCTATATCTAAATAGAAGCGCACAAAAATATTGTTATCATTTATAAATGAATATTATTATATGATTTACGAACACTTTCCTACGCTAGTATCATCTAGATCAGGTACAAAGGGTTCAGACCTTCTCATGTCTGTCTCAGTTTAAAACACCCCTAGTGCATTTATTAAATTGTTATCACTACGATAAGTCTTATCATGCATTTTGTCAATAGGCTATAATGAACAAAAAAACCCCCTATGAAAAGATAGAATGTTTCCATAGGGTATTTATTAGAACTACGAAAGTTGTTTATTCAAATGTATCTTGAATATTATCTTTTGTTTCGTCTTGTCCATTTTTATCGTCTTTCTTATTTTCTTGTTCTTGTTTCTTAGCTTTTTCTGCTTCGTCTTTATGTTTATCGTTATGTGTCATAAATAACACTCCTTTAAAATGTATGATATTATTATATACCCAACAACATATGAGTTTTAAACTTAATGTACTACTTGGGACTGATTTTCAATTTAATTAAAGACATTTGAAAATGAAACAATTATAATGTTCAATGAGGTGAAGAACATGTCTATAAAGAAAAAAAGCTGGGAAGTTCATTTTAGTCGTATTATAGGAATATTCATTTTAATTACCGGATTACTTATATTATTTAATGCACCACGTATTAAAGATTATAATATCAAGGAATCAAATGATATCCATATAAGAAATATTTGGGACTTTTTTGTAGCTTTTTTTGATGAGTTGGTTAGAATATTGCACCATTATATTGGTGGTTTTCCTGTAATAGCAGCAATAATAATTTTACTATTTGGTATATTTATTTTACTGATTGGACGTACTTTAAGAAGAACAACGAATTATGATTATGACATTTCTATATTTTATATCGGCTTGACGATAATATTAATGATTGTCATGATGATGACGATGTTCCAAGTTTATAGTTTTGCATCATTCTTATTTATTATCCCATTCAGTATTCACATTGGATATGTTGTTTATAAAAATGAGCTTAATCCGATGAAACGGAAACAGCATTATTTATGGATTATCATTTCTTATGGTATATGTTATTTCATTTCTCAATTTGCAATGAACCATAACATTGATGCGGAAAATGTAAAGCCTATCGATGTAATGAGCGTTAATTTATTCTTTGTATTATTATGGTGCTTTAGTCAAATGTCCGTATGGATTAGTTTATATTTAAGAAGATCTTTACCAGTAAGTGATAAAGATATTGAAATGGTTAATGATGAAAAACACTCAAGAGCAAATAATAATTTATTAACAAGTAAAATATTTAGCATATCTGAAAGTTTTTATGAAAAATCACAAAGCCTGAAGCAAACAACTTTAGAAAAGTTTAACTCTGAAGAAGCAATTGCTAAAAGAAAAAAACGTAGTGAAAAATGGAAAGAAATTATAAAAATTGAAGATGATGATATTCCGAAATGGATGAGAAGACCTAAATGGTTAAAGAAAAGTTATATAGAATGGATTTGTACAGCAATTTTATTCTTATTTACTTTTATTGAGTTTAACAATCGTAATGGCTTATTCTTATCAGGAGAATGGAAATTATCACAAACTCAATATGTGTTTGAATGGTTAACATTATTTATAATGTTGTTGCTTATCATTTTATATGCATACTTTAATTACACGACAAACTATAAAAATAAAAATAATTTTGGGAAACTATTCGTTATATCAGCACTGTTCTTTGAAATTGCAACGACATTCTTTGTCTCAGCAATTCAAACATCACAGTTCTCAGTATTCATAACACCAATTTCATTTTTACTATTATTGTTTGTAACACCAGCATTTATAATTCATCTAAAAAAATCTTTCTAGAGAAATATAGTCAAAACCTGCCAACAAAGTCGAACTTTGTTGACAGGTTTTTTATGTTTTAGAGTATCAGTATACTTTTTGTAGGACTTTTTTATTCACACAACATGTAAGTAGAGTAAATATGGATAGGTGTAGTGACAAAACTGAAGAGAAGTGTAAACAAGGGCAACTATATTCACACAATTCAAGAGTTATATAACATTTTATATATATAGATTAAAATAAATATTTAGCTTGATAGTGAAATTAAAAATGTAAAAAGTAAATATTTTTAATGAATTTCTTTGGAAAATGTATTGCACGGAATAATCTTATCCTTTATACTAATTTTAGTAAACGTTTACATAAAAGGGGATCAAACTTTCTGGGGGAAATTTTGATTAATAAATTCGGTTAACAGAGTATTCTAAAGGGGGATACTCTGTTTTTTTGGCGTTTTGCGTAATATACGTTATAATATGTGAGACATTTCGAAAGGATGGCCAAAAAATAATGAAACAGTTAATGCTCAAAAGAGGTAAAGAAGATAAATATTTAAGAGGTTTCCCTCTTGTTGAAAAAGATGATGTATTTGATATGCCAAGTACAGATGAAGGTGAATTAGTAGCGCTTGTAGATTCTGGTAAAAGATTTATTGCTACAGCTTATTATGGTGAACAAAATAAAGGTATCGGTTGGGTATTATCTTTAGATTCAACTGAAAAGATAGATCATAACTTTTTTGTAAATCTATTTAAGACGGCTAAAAGTGAAAGAGAATATTATGATCATGTTGATGGTATAAATGCATATAGAATATTCAATGCTGAAGGTGACGGTATCGGTGGATTGACAATTGATTATTACGACGGACATTTACTGATTCAATGGTACTCTGTAGGTATTTATCGTTTGAAAGATAGATTGTTACCTGCTATTAAAGAAGTATTTGAATATAAATCTATTTTTGAAAAAAGAAGATTTAGAGGAATGGAAACTGCATCTGATTTTGTTGACGGAACAGCACCTGGTTTCCCATACGTAGTGGAAGAAAATCATTTATATTATAATATCGATTTAGACGATGGACCGATGACAGGTATTTTCCTAGATCAAAAAGATGTACGAAAAAAATTAAGAGATCATTATAGCGAAGATAAAGATGTGCTGAATTTGTTTAGTTATACTGGTGCTTTTTCTGTTGCAGCAAGTGAGAATGCTAATTCCACGACTAGTGTAGATTTAGCAAACAGAGCAAGACCACTTACTGAAGCTAATTTTGGATTAAATGCAATTGATTTAAATAATAATCATATATTCATCATGGATGTATTCGATTATTTCAAATACGCTCTTCGTCACGGTTTGAGTTATGATGTAGTTGTTATTGATCCTCCAAGTTTTGCTCGTCATAAGAAAAAAACATTTAGCGTTCAGAAAAATTACCCAGAATTAATTGAAGGGTCTTTAGAACTACTAAATGAACAAGGTACTTTAGTATTAAGTACAAATTCAAGTGCTTTTCCTCAAAAAGCGTTTAAGAAGATGATTAACCAAACATTGGATGCGCTAGATGTAGATTATACAATTTCAGATGTAATGGGCTTACCTAAAGACTTTAAGAGCCATCCACATTACAAACCGAGCAAGTATTTAAAAGTAGTCTTTGTCCAAATAAATGGTTAAAATTTCCTAAAACGGGTATAAGTTAATATTCTAGTATTGAATACTAACGAAACTGTGAGGAGATTGAACATAATGGGTATTTTTAATAAAATTAGTACAAAAGCAGGAAATAAAGCATTAGGCATAGAAGAAATTAAAAAACGTTCTGAGTTACCAGTAACACAAGATGAATTATTAGAGCGTAGAAAAAGAGCTAAAGAACTAGTTTATAAAAAATCATTAATGTCATCTGCAGCGAATGTAGTTCCTATCCCAGGTTTAGGTGTGGGTATGGATATTAAACTTATGGGTGATATTATTGAAGATATCAATAAAATTTATGGACTAAGTCATAAACAAGTGAACAAAATGCAAGATGATTTAAAACAAAAAGTGCTTACATCAGCTGCCATGAAAGGTAGTCAATTCATAGGACAAAAAGTTACTAATGCTATGGTGAAAGTATTCTTTAAATCAGTAGTTAAACGTGAAGCAGCTAAACAATCAAGATGGATACCACTTGTAGGTCAAGCTGTTGCTGGTTCAATTAGTTATTATTTAATGAAAAAAATGGGTGACGATCACATTAAGAAATGTGAAACAGTTATTCAAGAATTTATAGGTGAATAGTGTTATAAAAAGAGGATGGGACAATTAATTTGTCCCATCCTCTTATTGTATATTGTTGATTTTGAGGGTGTCTTAGATTAACTTTTGACTTAATCTACAACTTAGCTGAACTCTTCGATTAACTTCCGACTTAATCTACAACTTGGCCAAACTCTTCGATTAACTCCTGACTTAATCTACAACTTAGCCAATCTCTTCGCTTAACTATCTAATTAATCTACAACTTGGCTGAACTCTTCAATTAACTTCTGACTTAATCTACAACTTGGTCGAACTCTTAGATTAATTCCTGACTTAATCTACAACTTAGCTGAACTCTTAGATTAACTACCGACTTAATCTACAACTTAGCCAAACTCTTAGTTTAACTTCTGACTTAATCTACAACTTGGTCGAACTCTTCGCTTAATTGTCTAATTTATCTACGACTTAACTCATTTTTTTATAAACTTATTTATGTTTCAGCATTTCATCATTATATAGGCGGTGTTTGATTGGATTAATTATGCACTTATATCAATCTTTTTTAAATAAAATAATTTTTCTCGGGAGTAGTATGACAAAATCTATTTTTATAAAATTAGAACTTTGTACTACTCCTAATATTTTTAAATTTGCATTTTAAATGAAAACGCTTTATAATGAATTTGTAAACATAAGTTCTAAAAATAAACATTTGTTTGTGAGGTGAGTTACTTGAATGAAAATGAAAAGTTAATACTTAATTTAATTAAAGAGAACCCTTTTATTTCACAACAAGAATTATCAGATAAAGTTGGTTTATCAAGACCAGCTGTTGCAAATATAATATCAGGATTAGTAAAGAAAGAATATGTGCAAGGAAAAGCTTATGTATTAAATGAACAAAATCCTATTGTTTGTATAGGTGGTGCGAACATTGATAGGAAGTTTCATGTTACAGACAAATTAGTACAAGGTACTTCGAATCCTGTTACATCTGAATCATCTATTGGTGGAGTTGCAAGAAATGTCGCAGAAAACTTAGGACGTATAGGTGAAGATGTACTTCTATTAACAACTTCAGGAAATGATGCAGAGTGGCAACATATTGCTGATTTATCGTCACCATTTATGAATGTAGATTATGTTGAGAAAATTTCTAGTGAAGCTACAGGTAGTTATACAGCATTGTTAGATCAAGATGGAAATATGACGATGGGGCTCGCGGATATGTCAGTATATGACAAAATTACGCCAGAGTTTATGATTAAGAATACTTATTTATTAAATAAGTCGAAATGTATCATTGCTGACTTAAATTGTCCTAAAGAAACACTTGAGTTCTTATGCTCATATGCAGAGAAAAAACAAATTAAACTTGTTCTGATCGCTGTTTCAGGACCAAAAATGAATAGACTTCCAAACAATTTACACGCAGTAGATTGGTTGATTTTAAATAAAGATGAGGTTGAATCATATGTTGGTAAAGAAGCACATTCAGAATTAGAATTACAAAGTTATATGAGTGAGATTAAGTCATTAGGTGTTAGCAATTTAATTGTTACATCTGGTAAAGAAAAGATATTTTATGTAGGTACAGAGGGACAACATGAGTTTCAGGTTAACGCAGTAGACCGTGTTGTAGATGTAACAGGAGCTGGAGATGCTTTTACATCAGCATTAATTTACGGATGGCTGAAATCATATGATATAGAACAAATTGTTAATTTAGCTAGAGCAAATGCTTCAAAGACTATTAAAACATCTTATACAGTTAGACAAGATTTAGATAGAAAACAACTAATAAAAGACATGGAGGAAATAAAATGAAAAACTATATTCAATTTTCAAAAGAGGTAGAAAAAGCTAAACAGGAAGATAAAGCAATCGTTGCATTAGAATCTACAATTATTTCACACGGTATGCCATACCCACAAAACGTAGAAATGGCTAAAAAAGTGGAGCAAATTGTAAGAGACAATGGTGGAGTTCCAGCAACTATAGCAATTATTAATGGAGAAATAAAAATCGGTTTAAATGATGAAGAACTAGAATTATTAGCAAGTGCAGAAGATGTTGCCAAAGTTTCAAGAAGAGACATTGCAGAAATATTAGCTACTAAAAAAATCGGTGCAACTACTGTAGCATCAACTATGATTTGTGCTCAATTAGCTGATATTAAATTCTTCGTAACAGGTGGAATCGGTGGTGTTCATAAAGGCGCAGAACATACAATGGATATCTCAGCTGATTTAGATGAACTTTCAAAAACTAAAGTAGCAGTAATTTGTGCTGGCGCAAAATCAATCCTTGATTTAGACAAAACTTTAGAATATTTAGAAACTAAAGGTGTACCAGTGGTTGGCTATCAAACAGATGAACTTCCTGCATTCTTTACAAGAGAAAGTGGTTTGAAATTAAATACGAGAATCGATGATGTAAAAACAATTGCACAATTAGCAGAAGTACAATGGGATTTAGGATTAGATTCAGGTATCGTAATTGCGAACCCAGTTCCTGAAGAAGATCAATTAGACTCAAGTTTTATTAACGGAATTATAGATAAAGCAGTTGCAAAAGCTGAAAAAGAAGGCGTTCATGGTAAAGATTCAACACCATTCCTATTAGGTGAAATTGTTAAACAATCTGATGGAAAATCATTAGAAACAAATATTAAACTTGTTGAACATAATGCCAAAATTGGAACACAAATAGCAGTTGAATATTCGAACCTATCAAAATAAAGGAGAATTGAATCAAATAACTGCATAGTTATGTAATTTGATTGAATTGTAAGTGTTTTTTTGATATTCTTTAATCGTATAGATAAAATTTGATTTTATACAAATTAAATATAGGAATTAGAAGGAGACAATAATATGGAACAAAATTCTTACGTAATAATTGACGAAACGGGTATTCATGCAAGACCAGCAACTATGTTAGTACAAACTGCATCTAAATTTGATTCAGATGTACAATTAGAATATAACGCTAAAAAAGTAAACTTAAAATCTATTATGGGTGTAATGAGCCTAGGTGTTGGTAAAGATGCTGAAATCACTATCTACGCTGAGGGTAGTGACGAGAAAGAAGCAATCGAAGCAATTACTGAAGTATTATCAAAAGAAGGATTAACTAAATAATGTCTGAAATTTTAAAAGGGATAGCTGCATCTGATGGTGTGGCTATTAGTAAAGCATATTTATTAGTTGAACCTGACTTATCATTTTCTAGCGAAAATATCAGCGATGTAGATGGCGAAGTTGAAAAGTTCAAAGCAGCTGTTAACCAATCTAAAGTTGAATTAACTCAGATTCGAAATAATGCTGAGAAACAACTTGGAGCTGATAAAGCTGCGATTTTTGATGCACATTTATTAGTGTTAGAAGATCCAGAATTACTCAATCCAATTGAAGAAAATATTCGCAATAATAAAGTTAATGCGCCAACAGCATTAGAAGAAGTATCTTCAAATTTCATTACGATTTTTGAAAATATGGATAATGAATACATGAAAGAACGTGCGGCAGATATCCGTGACGTTTCGAAACGTATTTTGGCTCATATATTGGGAGTAGAGTTGCCAAATCCTAGTATGATTAATGAAAGCGTTATTATTGTTGGTGAAGATTTAACACCATCTGATACAGCACAACTTAACAAAGAATTTGTTAAAGGTTTTGCTACAAACATCGGTGGAAGAACTTCACACTCAGCAATAATGAGTCGTTCATTAGAAATTCCTGCTGTAGTAGGTACAAAAGATATTACTAGCCGAGTGAAACATGGAGATAGTCTTATCATTGATGGTCTATCTGGTGATGTAATTATTGACCCTACAGAGGATGAAGTTCAAGCTTACGAACAAAAACATACTAACTTCTTAGCTGAAAAAGAAGAACTAGCGAAACTTGTTAATGATGAATCTGTTTCTAAAGACGGAGTTCATGTAGAACTTGCAGCTAATATTGGAACACCTAAAGATTTAACGGGTGTTAAAAATAATGGTGCAGAAGGTATCGGTTTATACCGTACTGAGTTTTTATACATGGGTAGAGACAATATGCCTTCAGAAGAGGAACAATTCGAAGCTTATAGTAAAGTATTAAAAGAAA
Source organism: Mammaliicoccus fleurettii (assembly GCF_003970575.1). Taxonomy (GTDB): domain Bacteria; phylum Bacillota; class Bacilli; order Staphylococcales; family Staphylococcaceae; genus Mammaliicoccus; species Mammaliicoccus fleurettii. The sequence continues at coordinate 40,560 of NZ_RXWZ01000077.1, read as the reverse complement.
TGGACGGTAAACGTGTAGTTGTTCGTACTTTAGATATTGGTGGAGATAAAGAATTATCTTACTTAAACTTACCTAAAGAAATGAACCCATTCTTAGGATATAGAGCTATTCGCTTATGTCTAGACCAAACTGACATCTTTAGAACACAATTAAGAGCATTATTACGTGCATCTGAGTTCGGTAAATTAAATATCATGTTTCCAATGATAGCTACAATTAAAGAATTCAGAGACGCTAAAGCAATCTTACTAGAAGAAAAAGAGAAATTAGTTTCTGAAGGTGTTAAAGTTGATGATGATATCGAAATCGGTATTATGGTAGAGATTCCATCAACTGCAGCACTTGCTGATATCTTTGATAAAGAAGTTGATTTCTTCAGTATCGGTACAAACGATTTAATCCAATACACTATGGCAGCTGATCGTATGTCTGAGCGTGTTTCATATTTATACCAACCATATAACCCAGCAATTCTTCGCTTAGTTAAGCAAGTAATTGAAGCTTCACATAAAGAAGGTAAATGGACAGGTATGTGTGGAGAAATGGCTGGAGATAACACGGCAATTCCATTATTACTTGGATTAGGCTTAGATGAATTTTCTATGAGTGCGACAAGTATTCTTAAAGCAAGAAAACAAATCAAACAATTAGATCAAAAAGAAATGCAAGAATTAGCAAGTCGTGCTATTAACTGTGCAACTGAAGAAGAAGTTGTAGAACTTGTTAATGAATTATCATAAATGGTAAATAAAAAGTAGGGCGTGATTTACTCACGTCCTACTTTTTTTAGCTTTAATATTAAATATGCCAATTTCAGGTGAACAAAATATTCTAATAGGTAATCTCGTCATGCCTATACCTTTGTTTACAAATAGATGTTGCTGTCTTCTAATATGATATAAACCTTGAATATATTTTTTGCCAAAAGTAGGTGTATATAATGCACCAATTTTAGGCACGCGTACTTGGCCTCCATGTGTATGGCCAGATAATACTAAGTCGATGTTAGGGTCCAACAATTTAACTTTATCAGGTTCATGCATCAAACCTATTCTATATGCGATAGGACCATCTGCTAATTGGAAGGAACTATTAAAATTTGGTTGGCCAAAACATATATCGTCTATTCCATGTATTAAAATATTACCAGCTGGAGTCACAATTTTATAATAATCATTTAGTAGTAATTGAAAACCAGACTTTTTTATGATGTTTAATACGATTTGTATACTGTTTGACCCGTAATCATGATTGCCAGGAACGAAAAACTTACCATATTTTGATTGAATCGTTCTAAATAAAGGTATAACAAGATAAGGATCAAATGAAGCATATTTGATATTGTCAAAACAATCACCAGTAAAACAAACTATATCAGCCTCTTGTTTGTTTATTAAAAGAACAAGTTGATGTAAGTATTCTAAAGTAGAATAATAGCCTAAGTGTAAATCTGAAATATGGACTATCTTTAAATTAGTAGATAAATTACTTTGAAGTGAATGCGTTACTAACTTTATTTTAGAATTTGGAAAATGAAATTTCATCAGTTTTTACCTAAAGCTTCATTGAAAGAATTTATATCAACTTGGTAAAATACTTTATCATTTATAAGAACAGTAGGCGTTGAAAAGCTATCTAAATCTATTAATTCATTTTTGAACTGTTTATTTTTAATATTTTTTTCAGTGTAATCAATTTCCTTTTCCTTGAAATATTGTTTAACAAATTGGCAAGGGGGACACTGATCTTGTGTATAAATCGTAACTTTATTCATTGCTTTCACCTCGACTTTATATAGTCATATTATAACGATTTCTAATTGTGTTCAACGATTATGTTTAATAATGCCACTAATTTGTCATTACTTTGTAAATGTTAAACATTTTATTAATGTTTAAAATGATGTATACTGAGTTTAAATTGTGATGTAAATCACAAATGTTGAATGGAGGAATATTATGGATGCAGTAGTTATTAGTCGTTTACTGACTGCTATGACCTTGGGATTCCATATCATATTTGCAACAATTGGTGTAGGTATCCCATTAATGTTTGCTATTGCTGAATTCATAGGTATTAAGAAAGACAATCCTATGTATATTGCTATGGCAAAGCGTTGGTCTAAAGGTTACACAATTACTGTAGCAGTTGGTGTTGTTACAGGGACGATTATTGGCTTACAATTATCATTATTGTGGCCGTCATTTATGCAATTAGGTGGTCAAGTTATTGCGCTACCATTATTTATGGAAACATTTGCCTTTTTCTTTGAGGCGATTTTCTTAAGTATTTATCTATATACTTGGGATAGATTTAAAGGAAAATGGACACACTTTTTAATTAATTTACCAGTTATTATTGGTGGAACATTCTCAGCGTTTTTCATTACATCTGTGAATTCTTTCATGAATACGCCTAGTGGTTTTGATTTTATTAACGGGAAATTAATGAATATTGATCCATTAGCAGCAATGTTTAATGCATCATTTGGGGTAAGATCATTCCATGTAATTGCGACTGCTTTTATGACAGCTGCATTTATTTTGGCAAGTATTGCAGCATATCGTTTAATCAAGAATAAATTCATTGACGATAAAGAATATCATAAAAAAGCACTTAAACTTACTATGACAGTAGGTCTTATTGCGAGTTTATTCGCTATGCTTGCAGGTGATTTATCTGCAAAATTTTTACATGAAGAACAACCAGAAAAGCTAGCAGCTATGGAGTGGCATTTTGAAAGTGAATCAAAAGCTGACCTTGTATTATTTGGATTAGTAGATGAAGATAAACAAGAAGTTAAAGGTGCTATTAAAATTCCTGGGGCGCTAAGCTTCTTATCAGATAATAATTTCAATACTGAAGTAAAAGGGCTAAATGAATTCAAAAGTGATGAAACACCACCGCTTATTATTCATTATTTCTTTGATTTAATGGTGTTCTTCGGTGTTTATTGTTTTGCAGTTTCAGCATTGTTCATCGTATTAAAATGGTTCAAGAAATGGTCTCAATATAGTAAACCTATATTGTATTTAGCTGTTTTGACAGGTCCATTAGCAATGCTAGCTATAGAATTTGGTTGGTTCTTAGCAGAAATGGGTAGACAACCTTGGATATTACGAGGCTATTTAAAAGTTGCAGATGCAGCTACACATGCTGATGGTTTAAGTCTAGTATTTATAGCTTTTGCAATTCTTTATTTAATACTAGGTATTTCATCAAGTTATGTTCTAATTAGAATGTTCAGTCATAGTAAAGCTACGGATGATGTGAATAAAATAATAGACAGAAAGGGTGAAGTATAATGGATTATCAACATATAGGAATCACTGTACTTTGGCTCTTTTTGTATGGTTATATCATTATCGGTGCGATAGATTTTGGTGCTGGGTTCTTTGCTTTTCATGCAAAATTAACAAAACAAGATCATATTATTAATAATTTAATATCTAGATATTTAAACCCAGTTTGGGAAGTGACTAATGTATTCTTCGTATTCTTCTTTGTTGGAATAGTTGGATTCTTTCCAGACTCAGCATATTACTTTGGGTCAACATTATTGATACCAGGTAGTATAGCTTTAATACTATTAACAATACGTGGTAGTTTCTATGCATTTGAAAACTATGGACAAGATAGCAAGTTGTCTTGGTTATTCTTATATGGTGCTACAGGTTTACTTATTCCTGCATCATTTTCAACAATATTGACGATAGCTGAAGGTGGATATATTAAAGAAACAGATAAAGGAGTCAGCTTGCAATGGGTTGAATTATTGCTAAGTCCTTATGCTTGGGCGGTTGTCTTTTTAGCGATTATCTCTGTATTGTACATTTCTTCAGGATTCTTAACATTTTATGCAAATAAAGCAAAAGATTCTGAAGCATATCACTTATTGAGACAGTGGTTCCTTATTTGGGCAGTCCCAATGATTGTTATTTGTCAATTTGTATTCTTATCATTAAGACAACATAATGAAGACCACTTTAATAACGCTTTAGGTAGTTTCTGGTGGTTATTTGGTTTAAGTATCGTATTCTTCATTATAGCAGTTGTACTTATTTACTTAAAAAAAGCGCATGGTGTTGCATTTATCATGATATTATTACAATTTGGAACTGCATTTTTCGGATACGGTATTAGTAAATTACCGTATATTCTATATCCGTTTATAAATATTAATAAATCAGTTGTAAATGATCAAATGGCATTAATGCTTATTATCGTATTTATTTTAGGTTTACTTTTACTTGTTCCATCGCTAATATTATTATTAAGATTATTTATCTTTGATGCAGATTACGTTAAAGGTAAAAAATAATAACAATCAAAAGTATGGAGGCATATCATGAGTAAGGAATATGTAGTTATAGGCTTAGGTCGATTTGGTGGAAGTATTGTTAGAGAACTAAATGCCTTAGATATGGATGTTATGGCCATTGATGCTGATGAAGCGAGAGTAAATGAATATAGCGATATCGCCACACATGCGGTTATTGCGGACACTACAGATGAAGCAGTGATGAAGAGTTTAGGGATAAGAAACTTTGATCATGTCATTGTAGCAATTGGTGAAAATATTCAAGCAAGTACACTGACTACTTTAATTCTTAAAGAATTAGGTGTTAAGAAAGTTACTGCTAAAGCTCAAAATGATTACCATGCTAAAATTTTAAATAAAATTGGTGCAGATACAGTTGTTCATCCAGAAAGAGATATGGGTCGACGCATTGCACATAATGTAGCAAGTGCATCTGTTTTAGACTACTTAGAACTATCAGATGAATATTCTATTGTTGAAATAAAAGCAGGTGAAAGACTTGCTGGAAATTCGATATTAGAATTAGATGTTCGTGCGAACTTTGGCATCAATATTATTGCTGTAAAAAGAGGGAAAGATATTATCGTTGCGCCAGATCCAAATGAAAATATAGAATATCATGATATATTAATTGTGATAGGTCACGATAATGATTTAAATAGATTTGAGAAAAAACTTGTAAATGAATAAGATATAGTAAAAAAGCACCGACAATGTCAATTGACATCGTCGGTGCTTTTAAATATTATTATTTTATTTTCATGATTATTGGTAAAATCATTGGTTTACGAGCTGTTTTTTCATATAAATATGGTTGTAATGCTTCAGTAATCGTAGCTTTAACATGATGCCATTCTACTTTTTCGTTATTATTTAACTTTTCAATTACTGATTTTTTGATTAATCGTTGTGCGTCGTAAATTAAATGTCCTGATTCTCTCATATAAACAAAGCCTCTTGAGATGATATCTGGACCTGAAAGTAATTGTTTTGTTTTGAAATCAATACTTACTACAACAATGACAAGACCTTCTTCTGATAGAACTTTACGGTCTTTAATAACGACATTGCCGATATCTCCGATACCGTTACCATCAACAAATACATTGCCTGAAGGTATACGTCCAGCATATCTAGCTGAATCCTTAGTAAGTGCTAGTACATCTCCAATTTCATAAACAAAGATATTGTCAGGATCTACACCACAGTTAATACCTGTTTCGCTATGTTTTTTAAGCATTCTATATTCACCATGTATTGGCATGAAATATTTTGGCTTAATTAAACGTAGCATTAATTTTTGTTCATCTTGTGAACCGTGCCCTGATGTATGAATGTTAGATAATTTACCATGAATAACATCAGCACCAGCTTTATACAATGAATTGATAGTTCTATTAACACTCTTAGTGTTACCTGGAATAGGTGAAGAACTAAATACAACAGTGTCATCTGGAATAATACTTATTTGTCTATGTGTACCGTTGGCAATTCTAGAAAGTGCTGCCATAGGTTCACCTTGTGATCCAGTACATAAAATAAGAATTTCATGTTTAGGAACTGAATTGATTTTATTAGGTTCAATAAATGTTTCTGGTGGTACTTTAATGTAGCCTAATTCAGTACCAATCTTAATGTTGTTTTCCATTGAACGACCGAAGACAACAATTTTACGATTGTACTTCACAGCTGCTTCAACGGCTTGTTGCACTCTGTAAATATTAGATGCAAATGTTGCGAAGATAATTCTACCTGAACATTTACGGAATATTTCATCTACATTTTGTCCAACTTCTTTTTCACTTAAAGTAAAGTTAGGCACCTCTGAGTTAGTAGAGTCTGATAATAAACAAAGAACGCCTTCTTCTCCAAGTTGAGCCATTTTGGCAATATTCGCAGGCTTACCTACAGGCGTGAAATCAAATTTGAAATCTCCTGTATGGACGATTTTTCCTTCTGGTGTATCTGCAATAATACCGTAAGCTTCAGGGATACTATGCGTTGTTAAATAGAATGAAATTTTGAAGTGCTTAAATTCATAAACAGAATCTTCGTCAATTTCATTTAATTGAGCTGTTTTAAGTAGGTGATGCTCTTCCAGTTTATTTCTAATAAGTCCTAATGCTAATGGACCACTATAAATCGGAACATTCATTTGTTTTAATAAAAATGGAACACCACCAATATGATCTTCGTGTCCATGAGTGATAAATAAAGCTTTCACTTTATGTTTATTTTGAATTAAGTACGTATAATCTGGTATCACGTAATCGATACCAAGAAGATCATCGTCTGGGAATTTTATACCCGCGTCTATAACGATAATTTCATCTTGATATTCGAGGGCGTACGTGTTTTTACCAATTTCACCGAGACCACCCAGTGCGTATACGCCTACTTCATTTTTTTGTAGAGGTTTCATTTAGATAGTCTCCACGTTAAAATGATCTGATTGTTTTTCATAATCTAAATGAGCGCCCTCTAATTTTTGGACAAATTCGATATTGTAATTACGGTCTGTTAAATATCTTCTAACTTGTTCTTCAGTTTGTCCTTCAAAATACTTTGTTTGTGTACTTTCACGTACAATTACTTCACTTTTATCTTCTTGAAAAAATACTTTAAATACTGCCATATATAAATCCTCCTAGGTTAATTAACATAAATAAAGCCCTAGTTTTAAGTCTAGGGTTAGTCAATTTTGAAATTTGATTCCCGTTCAATTTGAAAAGTAGCTATATAAATAAATATAGATACCCTTTTAATAAGTTCATTTTACATGATAATTAGAGATAAATAAAGATATTTAACTAAATCTTTCATATATATTGATTATGGACTAATATAGATATAAGGAGGCGATCAAAGTTGAATAAGAAATTAATATTTTTCGACATAGACGGAACAATCTATGATGAAGATAAAAATATACCGAAATCTACAATCACTGCCATAAAACAATTAAAAGAAAAAGGGCATATAGTTGCAATTGCAACTGGAAGAGCGCCTTACATGTTTAAAGAAGTCATTAAAGAAACAGGAATAGAAACTTTTGTTTCACTAAATGGACAAATTGTTGTTTATAATGGAGAAATTATAGGGAAACACCCGTTAGATAAAGAGGAATTAACTAATATAGTAGAAAAAGCACATACAAATAATCATCCACTAGTATTTTTTGGTGAAACAGCAGTATATGCAAATGTTGAAAGTGATAATCACATATCAGAAAGCTTAGGATCACTAAAAATGGATTATCCTGAATATCACAATACATATTATCTCGAACATCCAGTTTACCAAGCACTTATTTTCCATACTGAGGATGAAGATGATAAATATGATGATAAATTTAATTCATTGAAATTTTATAGATGGCATACATTAAGTAGAGATGTTGTACCGAATAATCGATCGAAAGCAGAAGGAATAAAAGAACTAAGTGAAAAATTAGGTTTTCCACTCAGTGAAGTAGTTGCTTTTGGAGATGGTCCAAATGATATTGAAATGATTTCAGAAGTAGGTCAAGGCGTCGCAATGGGAAATGCAGTTGATGCATTAAAAACAGTTTGTGATTATGAAACTAAATCAGTTGATGAAGATGGAATATACTATGCATGTAAAGAATTAGGTTTGATAGACGAATAGGATGTGAGATGAATGGATAAAGTCGAACGTATTATCAAAACAGTCGAAAATGAAAAGGGCAGAACTGACAAACAATTCAAAGGTATTGAATTTAATATACGTAGAAATGAAGTTGTTATGATTTATAATTATGATGAAGTGGTTAATAACGTACAACAAGACCCTCACTATATTCGACATAATAAAGACCCAGAATGGTTAAGTTTAGACGAGCTAGCTGTAATTCAAAAAGCTTTAAAAGAAAAAGATATTCATTTTATAGAACGCAGAGACGAATTTATGTAGATAGTGTTTTGATTAAATGAAGATACAACAACTAAATTAATAGCTGAATCGCACGATATCTCGAAAGTCTTCGTGCGATTTGACTAAATTAAACTGCAAAAAGATGCTGAGACAATTTAATTGTCTCAGCATCTTTAATTTTGTAACTATTTAGTTGATTTCAACTGCATCTTCTAAAGGCATAAATGGATCTTCTTGATTTATGTGATCGTAGAACATCACACCATTTAAATGGTCAATTTCATGCTGCAATACGATTGCTGGATATCCTTTAAATCTTTTTTTAAATGGATTTCCTTCTATATCAAATGCTTGAATTGTTATTTTAAAGTTGCGGTGTACTAGACCAGGTTTAGATTCATCTACACTTAAACAACCTTCTCCACCATTTAAATATGCTTTTTGTACACTATGGCTAACAATTTTAGGGTTGATAAGTTGTAGTTCAATTGAATTACCTTTGCCATCATCTTGGATATACACAGCTAACATTTTTTTTGAAACGTTTATTTGTGGCGCAGCTAAGCCAACTCCTGAACGTAATCCATATTTTTTAGCTAAGTCTTCATTTTGTGAATTTTTTAGGAACTCTAACATTTCATTTAAAGTTTCTTTATCTTCACTTGAAATAGGCAATTCTACTTCATCGGCTTTTTTTCTAAGTGTTTCGTGGCCGTCACGAATAATATTTTCCATCGTAATCATTTACATACACCTTCCTCATATAAAATATATCAAAATCTACTCAGTTTTACATCTATTATTGATTGTATAAATAAAAAAAACAGAGTAACATGTTTATAGATATGTAAGGAGGCAATATAATGATTGGCAAGAAATTTTTAACATTAACACTGGCTAGTACAGTGATTTTAACAGCATGTGGTCAATCTAAAGAATCACTTGAATCTTTTTATAATAAGGTAGAAAAAGCAAACCAAGAAGAAAAAGTTATTGTGGATTTGAATGAAAAAATGACTAAAGCTGAAAAAGAAAAAGTGAAGAAAATTGAAGAACTAAATAATGCAAAAGATGAAAAGTTTAAATCAAAAGCAAAAGAATTAACTGAAGGTATAAAAAATAGAGAAGAAATTATAGACAATGAAAAATCAGCTATGGATAAATCAAAAAAGATTTACGAGACTTCTAAAGATGACTACAAAAATATAGAAGATGAGGAGCAATTGAAAGCAGCTAATGATTTGAAGAAAGCTTTGGACGACAAATATAAAGCACATGATAAAGTAATCAAAGGCTATAAAGACGTGTTGGATACTGAGCATCAATTATTTAGCTATTTAACAGAAGATAATGCTACTCAAGAAGGAACTAATAAACGTTCAAAAAAATTAGAAGAAGTTAATAAAAAGACTGAAAAAATAGTAACTGAATATCAAAATGATCTAAAAAAAGTACAACAAGAAAAGAAAGATGTTTCAAATATTTTAAATGAATAATTTGTATTAGTACAGACTTAATTATGTTGTAATACAGTTTATAAAAAGCCTTTTGTACAAGGCTTTTTATAATGTTAGTATTTTTTATTTAACAGTAAAACAGATTTATGTTAAACTGAATTAGAAATGAATATCTAATATAGGGAAAGGTATGGTGAATTGAATGGCTCCGAGAAAAAAAGCCCAATTCGATGCAGTATCGACTTTAAATGAAATAGAGTCTAATTTTGAAATGATTCAAGTGTTAGATGAAGAAGGAAATGTCGTAAATAATGATTTATTACCAGACTTGTCTGACGAAGAACTTGTTGAATTAATGGAAAGAATGGTTTGGACACGTGTTCTAGATCAACGTTCTATTTCATTAAATAGACAAGGTCGTTTAGGTTTCTATGCACCAACAGCTGGTCAAGAAGCTTCACAATTAGCTTCACATTATGCGTTAGAAAAAGAAGATTATGTACTTCCAGGTTATCGTGATGTTCCACAATTAATTTGGCATGGTTTACCACTAACTAAAGCGTTCTTATTCTCACGTGGACACTTTATTGGTAACCAATTCCCAGAAGGTGTAAATGCATTAAGTCCACAAATTATTATTGGTGCACAGTTTATCCAAACTGCTGGTGTAGCACTTGGTATTAAAAAACGTGGTAAGAAAAATGTTGCAATTACTTACACTGGTGACGGTGGTTCTTCACAAGGTGATTTCTATGAAGGTATTAACTTTGCATCTGCTTATAAAGCACCTGCAATCTTCGTAATTCAAAATAACAACTATGCGATTTCAACACCTCGTGACAAACAAACTGCAGCTAAAACATTAGCTCAAAAATCAGTAGCAGTTGGTATTCCAGGTGTATTAGTTGACGGTATGGATGCATTAGCTGTATATGCTGTAACTAAACAAGCTCGTGATCGTGCTGTTAATGGTGATGGCCCATCTCTAATTGAAACATTAACTTACCGTTATGGTCCTCATACAATGGCTGGTGACGACCCAACTCGTTATAGAACTTCAGATGAAGATTCAGATTGGGAAAAGAAAGACCCATTAGTTCGTTTCAGAAAATATCTTGAAGCTAAAAACTTATGGTCTGAAGAAAAAGAAAACGAAGTTATGGAAAAAGCAAAAGAAGAAATTAAAACAGCAATTAAAGAGGCAGACAATACTCCTAAACAAAAAGTTACAGACTTAATGGAAAATATGTATGAAGAAATGCCTCATAACTTAGCTGAACAATATGAAATTTACAAAGAGAAGGAGTCGAAATAAGTCATGGCACAAATGACAATGATTCAAGCGATTAACAATGCGCTTCAAAACGAATTAAAAAGAGACGAAGATGTTTTATTATTCGGTGAAGACGTTGGTGTAAACGGCGGTGTATTCCGTGCAACAGAAGGTTTACAAAAAGAATTCGGTGAAGATCGTGTATTTGATACACCTCTAGCTGAATCAGGTATTGGTGGTCTAGCTTTAGGTTTAACGCTTGAAGGTTACCGTCCTGTCATGGAAATCCAATTCTTTGGTTTCGTATTTGAAGTTATGGACTCAATTGCAGGTCAAATAGCTCGTCATCGTTTCCGTTCAGGTAACTCAAAAACAGCACCAGTAACAATCCGTGCTCCATTCGGTGGTGGTGTACATACACCTGAATTACATGCTGATAACTTAGAAGGCTTAATGGCACAATCTCCAGGTTTGAAAGTTGTTATTCCTTCAAACCCATATGATGCTAAAGGACTTTTAATTTCTGCAATCCGCAGTAATGATCCAGTTGTATATTTAGAACACATGAAGTTATACCGTTCATTCCGTGAAGAAGTACCTGAAGAAGAGTACGAAGTAGAAATCGGTAAAGCTAAAGTTAAACGTGAAGGTACTGACTTAACTATCATCACTTATGGTGCTATGGTTCAAGAATCATTAAAAGCAGCAGAAGACTTAGAAAAAGACGGATACTCAGTTGAAGTAATTGACTTAATCACTGTTCAACCTTTAGATGTTGAAACAATTGTTAAATCAGTTGAAAAAACAAACCGTGTTATTGTTGTACAAGAAGCTCAAAAACAAGCTGGCGTTGGTGCAAGTGTTGTAGCAGAAATATCTGAAAGAGCAGTTCTTTCATTAGAAGCTCCTATTGCACGTGTAGCTGCTGCTGACACTATTTATCCATTCACACAAGCTGAAAGTGTTTGGTTACCAAACAAAAAAGATATCGTAGCGCAAGCTAAAGAAACATTAGAATTTTAATGCGCAGTAAAATACGGATTTAATATTTAGGAGGAAAAAATCGTGTCATTCGAATTTAAATTACCAGATATCGGTGAAGGTATCCACGAAGGTGAAATTGTAAAATGGTTTGTTAAAGCAGGAGACGAAATTCAAGAAGACGATGTATTATGTGAAGTACAAAATGATAAATCAGTCGTTGAAATTCCATCACCTGTTGCAGGTAAAGTAGAAGAAGTTATGGTTGAAGAAGGTACTGTATCTGTTGTTGGTGATACAATTGTTAAAATTGATGCACCAGACGCAGAAGGTTTACAATTTAAAGGTCATGATGAAGATGAAGAAGAAACAAAAGATGAAGCTCCAGCAGAAGAAGCGAAAGAAGAAGCAACTACTGAAACACAATCAGAAGACGTTGATAATTCTAAACGCGTAATTGCTATGCCTTCAGTTCGTAAATTCGCTCGTGATAACGATGTAAACATTAAAGCTGTTTCAGGTTCAGGTAAAAACGGTCGTATTTTAAAAGATGATGTTGAAGCATACTTAAATGGTGGTTCTAAATCAGAACAACCAGCTGCAGAGGCAACTCAAGCATCTAGCGAAGATACACAAGCTGTACAAACTCCACAAGTTCCAGAAGGAGAATATCCTGAAACTCGTGAGAAAATCCCTGCTATGCGTAAAGCAATTGCTAAAGCAATGGTTAATTCTAAACACACTGCGCCTCACGTAACATTAATGGATGAAATTGATGTTCAAGAACTATGGGATCACCGTAAAAAATTCAAAGAAGTTGCTGCTGAGCAAGGTACTAAATTAACATTCTTACCATACGTTGTTAAAGCATTAGTATCAGCACTTAAGAAATATCCAGCATTAAATACTGAATTTGATGAAGAAAATGGTGAAATTGTTCATAAACATTACTATAATGTAGGTATAGCTGCAGATACTGATCGTGGTTTATTAGTACCAGTAGTTAAAAATGCTGATCATAAATCAATGTTCGAGATTTCTGATGAAATCAACGAATTAGCTGTTAAAGCACGTGATGGTAAATTACAAGCTAACGAAATGAAAGGCGCAACTTGTACGATTAGTAATATTGGTTCAGCAGGTGGACAATGGTTCACTCCAGTAATCAACCATCCTGAAGTTGCAATTTTAGGAATTGGTCGTATTGCTCAAAAACCTATCGTTAAAGATGGAGAAATTATAGCAGCACCTGTATTATCATTATCATTAAGTTTCGACCATAGACAAATTGATGGTGCTACTGGACAAAATGCAATGAATCATATTAAGAGATTATTAAATAATCCAGAATTATTATTAATGGAGGGGTAAAAATGGTAGTTGGAGATTTTCCTATTGAAACAGATACTATAGTAATTGGAGCAGGTCCTGGTGGTTATGTTGCAGCAATTCGTGCAGCACAATTAGGACAAAAAGTAACAATCGTCGAAAAAGGCGAATTAGGTGGCGTTTGTTTAAACGTTGGTTGTATTCCATCTAAAGCTTTATTATCAGCATCACACCGTTTCCACAATGCACAACATTCAGAAGATATGGGTGTTGTTGCTGAGAAAGTTGCATTAAATTTTGAAAAAGTTCAAGAATTCAAAAATGGCGTAGTTAAAAAATTAACAGGCGGCGTTGCTGGATTAATGAAAGGAAACAAAATTGAAGTAGCTAAAGGTGAAGCATATTTTGTAGATGAAAATAACTTAAAAGTTATGACTGACAAAGCATCTCAAACTTATACATTTAAACATGCAATTATTGCTACAGGTTCACGTCCAATTGAAATTCCTAATTTCAAATTTGGTAAACGTGTAATTGATTCAACTGGTGCATTAGCACTTCAAGAAGTACCAAAAAAATTAGTAGTAGTTGGTGGCGGATATATTGGTTCTGAACTAGGTACTGCTTATGCTAACTTTGGTTCTGAAGTAACAATCCTTGAAGGTGCAAAAGATATCTTAGGTGGATTTGAGAAACAAATGACTCAAATTGTTAAAAAAGGTCTTAAAGCAAAAGGCGTTGAAATCGTAACTGAAGCAATGGCTAAATCTGCTGAAGAAACTGATAATGGCGTAAAAGTTACTTATGAAGCTGGCGGAGAAACAAAAGAAATCGAAGCTGACTATGTATTAGTTACTGTAGGACGTCGTCCAAATACTGATGAATTAGGTCTAGAAGAATTAGGATTGAAATTATCAGAGCGTGGATTAGTTGAAGTTGATGAACAAAGCCGTTCTTCAATTGAAAATATCTATGCAATTGGTGATATCGTTGCTGGACCTCCACTTGCACATAAAGCAAGTTATGAAGCTAAAGTAGCTGCTGAAGCTATCTCTGGTGAAAAATCTGCTGTTGATTACTTAGCAATCCCTGCAGTTTGTTTCACAGAACCAGAATTAGCAACAGTTGGTCATACAGAAGCTAGCGCTAAAGAAGAAGGTTTAGAAGTGAAAGCTGCTAAATTCCCATTTGCTGCAAATGGTCGTGCTTTAGCTTTAAATGAAACTGCTGGTTTCGTTAAACTTGTAACATTAAAAGAAAATGGATTATTAGTTGGTGCACAAGTAGCTGGTACTGGTGCTTCAGATATAATTGCTGAATTAGGTTTAGCAATTGAGTCAGGAATGACTGCTGAAGACGTATCATTAACTATTCATGCTCACCCAACATTAGGTGAAATTTCTATGGAAGCTGCTGAAGTTGCTCTAGGAACACCTATCCATACAATGTAATCATTGACAATACTAAAGAATCACTGTTCATTCAGTGATTCTTTTTTTGTAAAGGAGAAAAGTAAATGGAATATAGTTATCCAATAGACGTTGATTGGACACAAGAAGAAATGATTCAAGTGATTGAGTTCTACAATCATATTGAAGATGCGTATGAAAGCAGTACAAATAAAGAACAATTTAACCAAGCATATAAAAACTTTAAAAAAATTGTGCCTGGTAAATCAGATGAAAATAATTTTTATAAAGAATTTAAAGAAGTAAGTGGTTATGATGGATATAAAGCAGTAAAAGCATTAAAAGAAAATAATGGACAATCTACGATTTCAGTTAAATAAAAATATTAGAATCCCCCAAAAAAGTGTTGAATAATAAAATAATTTCTGTTATTTTATTAAAGGTACTAAACTTAATGTTTAGTAAAAGTAAACAACACACTTTTTTGGGGGATTTATGAATATTGGAGAAAAACTTAAAAATTTAAGATATCAGAAAAATTTAACTCAAGAAGAATTAGGAGAACGTACAGACTTATCAAAAGGATATATTTCACAGTTGGAAAGGAATTTATCTTCTCCTTCTATGGAAACATTTTTAAATATATTAGATGTATTAGGTATTGAGCCGAGCGAATTTTTTAACGAAAAATTATATCAAGCCCGCATCCATTATCCTAAACAAGAACAAACTGTTTATGATGAGTATGATCTAGGGTACAAAATTAAATGGTTAGTACCAGATTCAAATGAATTTGAAATGGAACCAGTCATTATAACTTTAAAAAGTGGTTCAAAATATAAAACATTTAGTCCATCATCTTCAGAGACATTTGCATATGTAAAAAAAGGATATATAACATTAAAAATTGGAAAGCAAAATTACACTGCAAAAACCGGAGAATGTTTTTATTTTAAAGCTCATGAAGAACATCAGTTTTTAAATGAATCATCGAAAGATGCAGAAGTATTAATCGTTGCTACAGAATCGTATTTATAGGAGGCAATTTATGAAACAACCAATCATAAAGTTCGAAAGTATTTCAAAAAACTTTAATAACACTCAAGTATTAAATGATGTCAGTTTTGAAATTGAAGAAGGAAAATTTTACACATTACTAGGTCCCTCAGGATGTGGTAAAACGACTATTTTGAAATTAATAGCTGGCTTTGAAACAGCATCAAATGGAAATATATTATTTAATAACAAAATTATTAACAAAGTACCAGCAAATAATAGAAAAGTGAATACAGTATTTCAAGATTATGCTTTGTTTCCGCATTTGAACGTATACGATAATGTAGCATTTGGATTAAAAATAAAGAAATTAAATAAAAAAGACATACAAATCAAAGTAAAAGAAGCGTTGAAATTAGTAAAGCTTGAAGGATATGAACAGCGTAAAATTACGGAAATGAGTGGTGGTCAAAAACAAAGAGTAGCTATAGCGAGAGCATTAGCTAATGAACCAGAAATTATTCTCTTAGATGAACCACTCTCAGCATTAGATTTAAAACTGAGAACTGAAATGCAATATGAATTACGAGAATTACAACAAAGATTAGGTATTACATTTATATTTGTTACACACGATCAAGAAGAAGCTTTAGCAATGAGCGATTATATATTTGTAATGAAAGACGGAAAAATTCAACAAAGTGGTACGCCGGTTGATATATATGATGAGCCTGTAAATAAATTTGTTGCTGATTTTATAGGTGAATCAAATATTGTGAGTGGTGTAATGAAACGTGACTATGAAGTTGAGATGTATGGCATTTCTTATGAATGTGTTGATGCTGGATTTAATAATGATGCAAAAGTTGATGTAGTAATACGTCCTGAAGACATTTCGATAAAATCAGAAAGTGAAGGCAGAATTTCGGCAGTTGTAGACTCTCAATTATTTAGAGGTGTCCATTATGAAATATGCTGTTATGATGCGCAAGGAAATGAATGGATCATACAAACGACTAAGAAAGCGACTATTGGTGAAACTGTAGGATTGGATTTTGATTCTGAAGCAATTCATATAATGTTACCAGGGGAAACGGAAGAAGAATTTGATCGTCGAATTGAAAGTTATGAGGATGATGATAATGCATAAGATTAAATCATTATTACTTGTACCTTACATGATTTGGATCGCTTTATTCATTATTGTACCAATAGCTATGATTTTTTATTCATCACTACTTGATATTAATGGACATTTTTCTTTTGAAAATTATAAAAACTTTTTTACAAGTGCATATTTAGAAATGACTTTAAGTTCAGCTTGGTACGCATTTATTATTACGTTTTTTTGCTTAATAATTAGTTATCCTCTAGCACTTGTATTACGAAATGCCAAAGCTAAAGAGATATTACTTTTACTTATTATATTACCTACTTGGATTAATCTATTGTTAAAAACATATGCCTTTATCGGTATTTTAAGTCATGATGGACTATTAAATAAAATATTAAATGTCTTTAATGTACCTACAACTGAATTATTATTTACGAGTACGGCTTTTATTATCGTGTCAGTTTATATATATATTCCATTTATGCTTTTACCAATTTTTAATTCTATGGAAGAAATACCTGAAAATTTATTACAAGCATCTAGAGACTTAGGTGCAAGTCATTTCACAACTTTCAGAAGAGTAGTCGTTCCTTTAACTTTAGAAGGTGTCAAAACAGGTATTCAAATTACATTTATACCTGCCTTATCTTTGTTTATGATTACGAGATTAATTGCGGGTAATAAAGTCGTGAACTTAGGTACAGCAATTCAAGAACAGTTTTTAGTTACTCAAAACTATGGAATGGGTTCAACGATTGCAGTATTTCTAATATTAGCAATGGCATTTATATTGATTGTAACTAAATCTAAATCAGAAAATAAGGAGGTATAGTATGAAAATAACTGGAAAAATATATTTATCAATTATACTCGTATTTTTATACTTACCGATTTTCTTTTTAATTTATTATTCATTTAATGCTGCTGGTAATATGACTAGTTTTAAAGGTTTTACGTTTGATCATTATTTATCTGTTTTTCAAAATAAACGGTTAATTGTCATTATAGTAAATACAATAGCAATTGCTTTGTTAGCTGCAAGTATATCAACATTAATTGGTATATGTGGAGCTATTGGAATTTACTATTTAAGAAATAAAAAATTAAAAGTCGGTTTATTAACATTAAATAATATACTTATGGTTAGTTCTGATGTTGTAATCGGTTCTTCATTCTTATTATTATTTACATTTATAGGTCATTTTACAGGAATGGGATTAGGATTTTGGTCAGTTTTAATTTCACATATTGCTTTTTGTGTGCCAATAGTAGTGTTATTAGTGTTACCAAAACTATATGATATGAATACGTCTATGATAGATGCAGCGAGAGATTTAGGTGCAACTTCGTGGCAAACATTAATTAAAGTAATCATACCTCATATATTGCCTGGTGCAATTGGTGGTTTCTTTATGGCGCTCACATATTCTTTAGATGACTTTACAGTAAGTTTCTTTGTTACTGGTAGTGGATTTAGTGTCTTATCAGTAGAAGTTTATTCTATGGCTAGAAAAGGAATTACGATGGAAATCAATGCAATTTCTACTTTACTATTTGGATTAGTGATGATACTTATTTTAGGTTACTATTTCATAAAAAGAGGTCAACAAAGAAGAATTGAAAAAAGAGGGGGCATATTAAGATGAAACAATTAATGCAATTAGTAGGTATTTCATTAATCGTTGGAGCTTTATTAATGTTATCAACTAAATTAATTGATCCGCCACCTTCTAAAGGTAAAAAAGATGTTATATATGTTTACAATTGGGGTGAATATATAGACCCTGAACTTACTAAAAAGTTTGAAAAAGAAACTGGTATAAAGGTCGTATATGAAACGTTTGACTCAAATGAAGCAATGATGGCCAAAATTAAAAACGGCGGTACGTCATATGACATTGCAGTTCCAAGTGAATATACAGTGGAAAAAATGAAAAAAGAAAAGTTATTAATTCCAATTGATCAAAAGAAATTACCAAATATGAAAAATTTAGATAAAGAATTTATGAATATGCCTTTTGATCGAGGAAATCAATATTCAATTCCATACTTTTGGGGAACAGTTGGTATATTGTATAATCCTGAAAAAACAAAAGGAATGAATTTCAATTCATGGAATAGTCTTTGGGATAAGCGACTGAAAGATGATGTATTAATTGTTGATGGATCTCGTGAAGGAATTGGATTTTCTTTAAATAGTATGCATGAAAGCTTAAATGAAATAAATGAACAAAAACTTAAAAAAGCTCAAGACAAATTAATTAAATTATCACCAAATGTAAGAGGGGTTGTTGGTGATGAAATTAATACAATGATGGTTCAGAATGAATCTGACGTTGCTGTGGTTTGGAGTGGTATGGCTGCAGATATAATGTCAGAAAATGATCAATTAGACTTCGTAGTACCAAAAGAAGGTTCAAATTTATGGTTTGATAATCTCGTAATACCAAAAACAGCACAAAATGTTGAAGGTGCACATAAATTTATTAATTTCTTATTAGAAGAAGAAAATGGTAAACAAAATGCAGAGTGGGTAGGATATGCTACACCAAATAAAGCTTCATATAATCTATTAGATAAAAATGTTAGAGAAGATGAACGATTTTATCCAGATTCAACAGTTAGAAGTAAACTTGAAGTATATGAAGATTTAGGTAAAGAAAACATTTCAAATTATAATGAAGCATTTTTAAAATTTAAGATGTCATTAAATTAATATTTAAAAGGGTCTTTGTGAGAAACGAAGCCCTTTTTTTGGTATAATTGAAACCAATTCATTATTAGGAGGTAAATATGATGAATTCATATGTAGAACATGTGAGGCAGCCAGTTAGCAGAGGCGTAGAAAAATTTTTAGGCTGGCTTTCTTGGATAATTTTATTAGGTGTTACAGCATTGTCTTTATTTGCAGCACTTGTAGTATTAAATAATCCTAACAATTTAAATAGACTGGAATCGTTAATTAATCGTTTAAATATTAATATCACTGCTAATGGACAGTTATTGTCTGCTAGTGACGTTGCACTAAATATTCAAAATGGAATATGGCTATTTATTATTTATTTGATAATTGTTTTAATCTTTTCATTTATAGGATTAGTGATGATGAGATGGAGAGTATTTGCAGCTATTGTATTTTTACTTTTAGCAATAATTACAATTCCATTATTTATTGTTTTAGTGCCACTCTTTTTCTTTATAGTGAGTATTTTATTATTTGTAAGAAAAGATAAAATATTGCCTATACAAGGTATGGAACAACAACAATCTTTTCAAGATAATCAAGGTAGGGTAAATAATCAGCCTAGACAATCAGAGTCTAGACAATCTCAACCAATGGAATCAAATTATCAACAAAAAAATGAGCAAAACAACGAAAAAGCATTTATTGCAAATCAACCAAATACAAAAGAAGAAGAGCATGTAGAATCACAACAACACGAAGTTCATAGTGAAACTACAAATAATGAAGAAGTTTTATCTCGAAGTAAAAAACATCAAAAACATCAAAAACAAAATGAACAAATGAATGAATTTAATAATGAGCAAGTTGAATTTGACCAAAATGAAGTGAATAATCAAGAAGATTTAGGTCAAAGAAACCAAGATCCTTATAATTATGAAACGACTCATTCAGATGAGTATCAAGTTCAACCTGGTAGACAAAAGAAAGAAAAGAAAGTTAAAAAAGAAAAGCCAAATGCAACATTTGAAAGAAGAAATAATTACGAAAAAAGAATGCAACAACAGAAAAATTATTTTGAAGAAAAAAATAATTCTGAGCAAGATGTTGAGAAAAAAGATAAATAAGGTTGAAAAATAAACTATAGATTGAGATAATTAGAATTGACAAAAATTAGGAGGATTTAAATGAAAAGAACGATTGAATATACATTATTAATTATTGGTGCAGTGTTTTCATTAATTGGAATTGTATTTGCATTTGTAATTAAATTTGTTTCAAAAACACCAGAATTTAAATCAGAATTTAAATCTTCTTTTAATGAAGAGATACAAGGAACGCAGGATATACCTAGTTCTCTATCTGCAGATCAAGTGTTGAATTCATTTGCTGGATTTACAAATTATGCACTTGTAATACTTGTAATCAGCATCTTATTAACAATAGTTGCTATTATATTTGTTAAAAAGCAAAGAATTTTATCAGGGGTATTAGCAATAGTAGCAGGTTTAGTATCAATATTGATTATGAACTTTATATCATTCTTACTATTAATTGTTGCGGGAATCATGTTATTGGTTAGAAAGAACAAAACAAACAATCAATTCGAAGATGTTAACTTTCAAAACGATTTAAACAATAATCAAAATAACTTTGAATCAAACGACAATAATCGAAATAACTTTGAATCAAATGAAAAACAAGTAAACAATTTAGATGAGACTGATAAAAAGAAAAAAGACGACGATCCATATATTTATTAATTTAACTAGAGTATGAAATATCATTTATACCCACAATAAAACTCTCTCAATCCGATTTATTTATGGATTGAGAGAGTTTTATATTTTTAAATATCAGAAATAAAAGTTGCCTAGTAAAATTTGTTTAATTATATTCGAATTAGGCAATGACTAACTATAGAATTTGATCAATTCATCAAATGTTTCATCTAAATATTCAGTAAAGGATTTATCTGTTTTTAACACTTCTGATTTTGGATCTAAAGTTCTAGCTATGAAAAACTCAGCCTTTTTAATATCTTTCAGCCTTTTAATATGATGTTTTAAGTCAGCTTTTGATAATGAGTCAATTGGCGACTTATCAATATTATAATGATCAAAGCATAATGAATAGTCACTTGGAAGTTCTTCTAATAGGTGTATATTTTTATTTAAGAAATCAGCCATGTTTCCTTTATTTTTATTTTCATGCATAACGCCAAACATAATAAATAATTGAGATTCAAATAATCCTATTTGAAAATGGGGTAACATTTTATAACCGCGTTGATTAGTAGCGAATGCTACCCATGTATCTTTCGGTGGGTTTACTGTTCTACGAGCGTGTTTTGCTACATGATAATAAAAAGTATCTCCAGTATTGTTTGTTAAATAATTTGTGTATTTTTCACCTAAAGCGTTCAATTGTGGTCTTACATGTTCATCTAGTGCTTGCATTCTATTTTCTAAACCGTCAACACTAAAGACTTTAAAATCTTTTTGTTTAAAAGTATACTTAGTCATAGTTGTCCTCCTTAAATCTATGGTACATATGTATATTTTATCATAATTTTTTTTGAATATATAAAGAACAATGCTAATATAAAAATAACATAGGAGGTTTTGTCATGGAAATATACAAGTTCGCATATCAAATTATTAATGACGCAGGCAAAGTTATTAGAGAATCAATAGATGAAGAAATTCAAATTGAAACTAAATCCAATCCAAATGATTTAGTAACAAATATAGATAAAGAAACAGAAGATAGATTATTTAATAATATTATGTCTGCATACCCAAATCATAGAATTTTAGGTGAAGAGGGACATGGCAAAGATATTAAAGATACTGATGGCGTATTATGGATAGTTGATCCAATTGATGGGACATTGAATTTTGTTCACCAACAAGAGAATTTTGCAATATCTATTGGTATATATATCGATGGAGAGAAATATGCAGGATTTGTATATGATGTAATGAATGATAAGATGTATCATGCTTTAGCTGGTAAAGGGGCATGGCTAAATGATGAACAACTAAAACCACTAGAAGATACTGAATTGAAAACGAGTTTGATATCAACAAATCCACTTTGGTTAACAAAAGAAAAACTTTCTGATATTTATGTGCCTATAGTAGACGATGCTAGAAGTACTAGAGCATATGGATCAGCAGCATTAGATTTTGCGAATGTAGCTAAAGGTATTACGAGTGCATATTTGACAATGAGATTACAACCATGGGACTTTGCAGGTGGATTAATAATCGCTGAAGAAGTAGGCGCTGTTGTCACGAATCAATTAGGAGAAAAGTTAAACATATTAGAAGCAAATTCTATATTAGTAGGTAATAAGTCTATACATCACGAATTATTCAATGAATACTTTTTACCACATAAAGCACTATTAGAACAAATTCATAATGATAGATTTAGAGGTAAATCATAGAGTTTAAAAAATAATTTATCTAAATCACAAATTGAAATAAAGCTTGGACATAAACGTCCTAGAAATTTAATAAGAGCAGAAATTCATTAGTAAGCCTGAATTTCTGCACTTATTTTTTGTATAAAATATTTTGGGATGTCGTAGATTAACTTAGGACTTAATCTACAACTTGGTCGGACTCTTCGATTAACTATTGGATTAATCTACAACTTAATCGAACTCTTAGATTAACTTAGGACTTAATCTACGACTTGGTCAAACTCTTAGATTAACTAGTGACTTAATCTACAACTTGGTCGAACTCTTAGATTAACTTAGGACTTAATCTACAACTTGATCGAACTCTTAGATTAACTTAGGACTTAATCTACAACTTGGTCGAACTCTTAGATTAACTTAGGACTTAATCTATAACTTGGAAGAACTCTTAGATTAACTTAGGACTTAATCTACAACTTGGTTGAACTCTTAGATTAACTAGTGACTTAATCTACAACTTGGTTGAACTCTTCGATTAACTTAGGACTTAATCTAAGACTTGGCAGAACTCTTCGATTAACTAATGGATTAATCTACAACTTATCTCATTTTTCTATAAAAATAGCTATTAGCAACGATTTTGTGAAGTGCTGACGCCTGAGGGAATAGTATGTGAGAGAGACTACAGGCTCGAGCCATACCCCTAGGCAAGCATGCACGAACAAAATCGTAAGATTTTATAAAAATAGATATTGGTAACGATTTTGTGAAGTCCTGACGCCTGAGGGAATAGTATGTGTGAGAGACTACAGGCTCGAGCCATACCCCTAGGCAAGCATGCACGAACAAAATCGTAAGATTTTATAAAAATAGATATTGGTAACGATTTTATGAAGTGCTGACGCCCGAGGGAATAGTATGCGTGAGAGACTACAGGTTCGAACTATACCCCTAGGCAAGTATGCACGTACAAAATCGTAAGATTATATAAAAAAATAAGCATATCACTATAAAACTGAAAAATTCAGTTAAGTGATATGCTTATTTATTTTGAGTTAGGATTTATGTCCCAAGCACATATTATGTCGTTTATGATTATAGCCAGCCGTTTTCACGGTATTTCTTTTTAAGTGTAAAACCAAATCCCATTGTTGCGACGATTAGCAAAACTGCTAATAGCATAAACAAAATAGAACCTTCAGCTAATGCAAAGCTAAACACTAAAAGGAAAAATGTTACAATTAAAGCAAGTAGTACAAAGATTGCTTTAGATTTTTTCATTTATATCCATCCTTTAACCGTTTTCATTACTTTATTATGCGTCACATGTTTATAAAAATCAACCGGTTGTTATCAAACTACTTAATTAAAAAAATGGGAATTTGAGTAAATATGTTCAATAATAGTTATTTTTCTAGCGTTTTATGTTATAATTATCAAGTTATAAATATAAGTCGAATAAAAAGTCGATTAATTTTAAATCGGAGAGGAAAATTTTTTGCATGACTAATTTAAGAGAGAATGTACGTAACATTGCAATTATTGCCCACGTTGACCACGGAAAAACAACACTAGTTGATGAATTATTAAAACAATCAGGTATTTTTCGTGAAAATGAACATATAGCAGAACGTGCGATGGATTCAAATGATATAGAAAAAGAACGAGGAATTACAATTTTAGCGAAGAATACGGCGATAGATTATAAAGAACACCGTATTAACATATTAGATACACCTGGACATGCTGACTTCGGAGGAGAAGTTGAGCGTATTATGAAAATGGTTGATGGTGTCGTTTTAGTTGTAGATGCATACGAAGGAACAATGCCACAAACACGTTTTGTACTTAAAAAAGCACTAGAACAAAATTTAAAACCAGTAGTAGTAGTGAACAAAATAGACAAACCTTCTGCTAGAGCAGAACAAGTTGTAGATGAAGTATTAGATTTATTTATCGAATTAGATGCTAATGACGAACAACTTGAATTCCCAGTTGTATATGCTTCTGCATTAAGTGGTACAGCAAGTTTAGATGCTGACAAACAAGATGAAAACATGCAATGTCTATATGAAACAATTTTAGATTACGTTCCTGCACCTATTGATAATAGAGATGAACCGTTACAATTCCAAGTTGCATTATTAGATTATAATGACTATGTTGGACGTATCGGAGTTGGACGTGTATTTAGAGGTACAATAAAAGTTGGACAACAAGTTTCACTAGTTAAAATTGATGGTACTGTTAAAAACTTCAGAGTATCTAAAATATTTGGTTTCTTTGGTTTAAACCGTGTTGAAATTGATGAAGCATACGCTGGCGACTTAATCGCAGTAAGTGGTATGGAAGATATCAACGTTGGTGAAACAGTTACACCTCATGATAATGTTGAAGCATTACCTGTTCTACGTATTGATGAACCAACATTAGAAATGACTTTCTCAGTAAATAATTCACCATTTGCTGGTAAAGAGGGTACTTTTGTTACTGCTCGTAAAATCGAAGAAAGATTAGAAACTCAATTAGAAACAGACGTATCTTTACGTGTAACACCAACTGAATCACCTGATTCATGGGTAGTTGCTGGACGTGGGGAATTACATTTATCTATTTTAATTGAAAATATGAGACGTGAAGGTTTTGAATTGCAAGTTTCTAAACCTCAAGTTATTGTTAAAGACGTTGATGGTGTTAAATCAGAGCCATACGAACGTGTTCAAATTGACGTACCAGATGAATATACTGGTGCAATTATTGAATCATTAGGTTCTCGTAAAGGTGAAATGTTAGATATGCAATCTAACGAAAATGGTCAAACTAAATTAATCTTTATGGTACCAGCTCGTGGATTAATTGGTTACTCAACTGAATTCATGTCAATGACTCGTGGTTATGGAATTATTAACCATACATTCGATTCATATCGTCCAAGAATTAAAGGACGTATTGGCGGAAGAAGAAATGGTGTTCTTGTTTCTATCGATAAAGGTGTAGCAAGTACTTATGCTATCATGAACTTAGAAGATAGAGGCGTAAACTTCATGGAACCTGGAACAGAAGTATATGAAGGAATGATCGTTGGGGAAAACACTCGTGAAAATGACCTAACTGTAAACATTACAAAAGTTAAAGCAGCTAACAATATTCGTTCAGCTACAAAAGAACAAACAACTACTATGAAAAAACCAAGAATTTTAACACTTGAAGAAGCATTAGAATACTTGAATGATGATGAATTAGTAGAAGTAACACCAGAATCTATTCGTTTAAGAAAAAAAATCTTAGATAAATCAGAAAGAGAAAGAGCTCAGAAGAGACAAAAAATGGCTGAACAAGAAGAGGAGTGATATAGATGCTCTTAGTTGCTAAAAATGTAAGTGTTAATCCAACAGACAGGCTTTCATTTTTTGGTAAGTTATTTAGAGTAGATGAGAACCCAGAGCTTGGTATGTGGCTTTTATTATTAACAATATTCGTATTAAGTGCGATAGTTTATAATTTAGGGTTTGCAAGAAAACTTAAGTTTTGGCAAAACATTATTATCTATATATTACTGTTTTTAGGTTGTTTATTATTAACATTTCTTGCAGTATTTTTACCTGTAGGAGAAAGTTTAATAATAGCAGCAATTGTTTTAGGTCTTTATCGCTACAGACTTCATAAAGAAAGACGTAGCCAAAAACAACAATAAAAAAAGGTAGCTCATTGTGAGCTGCCTTTTTTTATTTCTAAGATTTTGGTTTATCTAATTTACTTTTACAGTCATCACACATAAATGTACGAATAGGGTGATTTCTTAGTCGTTTTGCTTCTTTAGATTTAGAATCTAAATTAACGATAGAATCACAGATTATACATTTAGCTTTCATAATCATGGTTAAACAACCTCAATTTCAGCTACATAGCTGAATTTATTTTGATATCCATTTTCTTGATCATAAGTGAAAGCATCAATCTTACCATCTTTATAAATCATTTTTCCTTCTTTAGAAAAGTGGAAGAATAAGTATGGCCAGTTTTCAATCGGTATTTCTATTGAATCAGTATCATTTTTTAAAACAACTTTAGTCGCATTATCATTCGGTTCAGAATTCTTTATGAAAGGCATTGCATTAATTACGAAGCTTTCTTGTAGAAATGAACGTTTTTTGTAAGTTGTTTCGCTATTTAAAGTAGGTGGCATTGTAGCACCTTCTAAAATAGCACGGTTCCATGCTACATTGTTCTCAAATTCAATTGGTCTTTCTCCATTAAAGATTCCTTGTTCTAAATCTTCAATTTTTACTTTACGATCATCAAATATCCAAGTTGTTGCGTCTAGTGTAATAGTAAATTTTGAATTCCCTTTAATTTGTATCAATTTTTTCACTCCTATCAAATTCACAATTTAATTTTAACATACTTGTAATTAATAACCTTCTGTTTTCGCTTGCAATTTTCACATTTCTAGTCTAAAATTTTATAAGTATAGAAACATAAAAAATTAAGGGGGAGTATGTCATGCATAACGATTCAGAAATTTGTCAAAAGGCATATGACCAATTATATAACGATTCTGAAAAAATCCTTCAGTTAATAAAGGTACAAATGGACAACTTAACAATGCCTCAATGTCCTTTATACGAGGAAGTTTTAGATACGCAAATGTTTGGTCTTCAAAAGGAAGTAGATTTTGCAGTACAAATTGGACTTGTTGATAGAGAAAAGGGTCAGACACTTATGGCAAGTTTAGAAAAGGAACTATCTAAATTGCATGATGCTTTCACAAATGCTTAAATGATACAAAGTCTAGAGAGGAGAAATCTTTCTTTAGACTTATTTTTTTAGAATTGGAATGAGTAGATGGACTATATTAAAAGTTTTTTTCAGTACATTAAGAATTACTCCAAATACATAGATTTCACATTGTTAATAACGTATATTATTTTATCTTTGATAGGTTTAGTCATGGTATATAGTGCAAGTATGGTAGCTGCTACAAAAGGTACTTTAACTGGTGGTATACCTGTTGCAGGCACATACTTTTTCATTAGACAATTATTGTATTGTATAGTAGGATTTTCCATTGTCTTTTTCATGTCATACTTTATGCATATTAATATTTTGAAAAATAAGCGTGTTCAACAAATCGTGATATTCACTATTTTTGGATTACTTATACTAACATTATTAATTGGTACTGAAATTAATGGTGCGAAAAGTTGGATTAACCTCGGATTTATGAATTTACAAGCTTCAGAAATATTAAAAGTAGCTATGATTTTATATTTATCTTTTATTATTGATAAAAGACGAAATCGACTCAAACAGTTTAAACTTGCACTAATGATGCCATTGTTCCTAATTGGTACTTGTATAGGATTAGTTTTATTACAAAATGATACTGGACAAGCACTTATACTTTGTATGATTGTATTATGTATATTTGCTTATTCTGGAATAGGTATTAAGGCAATTTTAAAATGGTCTGGTCCTATCTTTGCAGGTGTAGTGTTATTAGTTATTTTTAGTATTGTATTTAAAGGTGGCATATTATCTCAGCACCAAGCTGACCGTTTCCATGTGCTTGAAAATCCATTCAACTATGAGAGTGGTATCGGTTATCACTTAGCTAACTCGTTATTAGCAATTGGTAATGGAGGTATTTTTGGTAAAGGATTAGGTAATGGTATTATGAAATTAGGTTATTTGCCTGAACCACATACCGATTTTATCTTTGCAGTTATTGCTGAAGAATTAGGGTTAGTAGGAGTGCTAATCATTCTTGGTTTACTACTATTTATTGTATATAAAGGATTTTTATATGCAGCATTAACAGATTCTTATTTCTTTAAACTTGTATGTGTAGGAATCTCAAGTTATATAGGTGTACAAACGTTTGTTAACTTAGCTGGTATTTCTGGAACTATACCATTGACGGGTGTCCCTTTACCATTTATGACATTTGGTGGTTCGTCTATGTTGAGTTTAAGTATAGCTACAGGAATCTTACTTTTAACTGCTAAACAAATTAGAATTGATCAATATCACAGAAAATAATATGTGCATATTTAATCAGTGAATTTAATAAATTATATGAAAAAAGCGGATTATAGTAGAATATAATCCGTTTTTTTTATATAATAGACTAATATATTGTTTTTAGAATATTCAAATACATTGAGGGGAGCCTCCAATTATGAGCAAAATAAACAAATTATTAGTAGCCAATCGAGGCGAAATTGCAATTAGAATTTTTAGGGCGGCAACAGAATTAGATATTGAAACAGTAGCAATTTATTCTAATGAGGATCTAGGAGCTTTACATAGATATAAAGCTGATGAATCATATTTAGTTGATGAAAATCTTGGACCAACAGAAAGTTATTTAGATATAGAAGCGATTATTAAAGTAGCTAAAAAAGCAGATGTCGATGCGATACATCCGGGGTATGGCTTTTTAAGTGAAAATGAAACTTTTGCAAAACGATGTGCTGAAGAAGGCATTAAATTTATTGGTCCAGAACTTAAACATTTAGATATGTTTGGCGATAAAGTTAAAGCGAGAGCAACAGCTATTGAAGCTGGAGTACCAGTTATCCCTGGGACAGAAGGTTCTGTACAATCTTTTGAAGAAGTTGAAGAATTTACAAAACAAAGTGGATTTCCAGTAATTATTAAAGCTATCTCAGGTGGCGGC
The DNA here is from genome assembly GCF_003970575.1 of Mammaliicoccus fleurettii. Lineage (GTDB taxonomy): Bacteria > Bacillota > Bacilli > Staphylococcales > Staphylococcaceae > Mammaliicoccus > Mammaliicoccus fleurettii. The sequence continues at coordinate 10,988 of NZ_RXWZ01000077.1, read as the reverse complement.
GGTAAAGGTATGCGTATCGTAAATGATGCAAGTGAATTAGAAGATGCCTATCAACGTGCTAAATCTGAAGCTGGCAAATCATTTGGAAATAGTGAAGTTTATGTCGAAAAATACATAGATCAACCTAAACATATCGAAGTACAAGTAATAGGGGACGAACACGGCAATCTCGTTCACTTATACGAAAGAGACTGCTCAGTTCAACGAAGACATCAAAAAGTTGTAGAGGTAGCACCATCTGTATCATTAGGTGATGAGCTTAGACATCGTATTTGTGATGTAGCCCTAGACTTAATGAATAAAATCGGTTACGTGAACGCAGGTACTGTAGAATTTTTAGTTTCAGGCGATGAGTTTTACTTTATTGAAGTAAATCCACGTGTACAAGTAGAACATACAATTACAGAAATGGTAACTGGTGTGGATATAGTTAAGACTCAAATATTAGTTGCTGAAGGTGAAAATTTATTTGGCGATAAAATTGAAATGCCTAAGCAAGAAGATATTAAAACTTTAGGTTTTGCAATTCAAAGTCGTATTACAACTGAAGATCCTTTAAATGACTTTATGCCTGATACAGGTAAAATTATTGCTTATCGTTCAAGTGGTGGCTTTGGAGTTAGACTAGATGCTGGTGATGGGTTTGAAGGTGCAGAAATTTCGCCTTATTATGATTCTCTATTAGTGAAAGTATCAACTCACGCAATGTCATTAAGACAAGCAACTGAAAAGATGTTACGTTCCCTTAAAGAAATGAGAATTAGAGGTATTAAAACTAACATTCCATTCCTTTATAACGTAGTAAACCATGAGAAATTTGCTAAAGGTACTTATACAACTAAATTCTTAGAAAACAATCCAGAATTATTTGAAATAACACCATCACGAGATAGAGGTACTAAGACACTACAATATATTGGTAATATATCTGTAAATGGTTTTCCAAGTGTTGAAAAAAGAGAAAAGCCTCATTTTGAAAAATTTAAAATAGAAGAAGTAACAAAAGAAGAATTATCAGCTTTATCAGGTACTAAACAAATTCTAGAACAACAAGGTCCAGAAGGCGTTAGTAAATGGTTAAAAGAACAAGAAGAAGTTCTTTTAACAGATACTACATTTAGGGATGCACATCAATCACTATTAGCAACTCGTATGAGAACTTATGATATGTTGCAAATTGCACCTGAAACTGCGAAATATTTAAATGATGCCTTCTCATTAGAAATGTGGGGCGGTGCAACATTTGATGTAGCTTATAATTTCTTAAAAGAAAATCCATGGGAACGTTTAACTAGATTACGTAAAAAAATACCTAATGTATTATTCCAAATGTTATTAAGAGCATCAAACGCAGTAGGTTATAAAAACTACCCAGATAATGTTATAGAAAAATTTGTTCAAGAAAGTGCAGATGCTGGTATAGACGTATTTAGAATATTTGATTCACTAAACTGGTTAGATCAAATGAAAGTTGCCAATGAAGCGGTACAAAAATCAGGAAAAATTTCTGAAGGTGCTATTTGTTATACGGGTGATATTCTAAATCCAGAAAGATCAAATGTATATACTTTAGATTATTACGTCAATTTAGCAAAAGAATTACAAAGTGAAGGTGTTCATATTCTTGGTATAAAAGATATGGCAGGTTTATTGAAACCTAAAGCTGCATATGAACTAATTAGTGAATTGAAAACACAAATTGACATACCTATTCACTTGCATACACACGATACAAGCGGAAATGGTTTATTAATATATCAAAGTGCTATTAGAGCAGGTGTAGATGTAATAGATACAGCAGTTGCAAGTATGAGTGGAACAACATCTCAACCTTCTGCAAACTCTTTATATTATGCTTTAAGTGGTAACGATAGAGATGTAAGAACAAATATAGATGGCCTAGAAAGATTATCTCAATATTGGGATACAGTAAGAAATTATTATTCTGACTTTGAAAGTGATATTCGTTCACCACATACTGAAATTTATCAACATGAAATGCCAGGTGGACAATATTCTAACTTGAGCCAACAAGCTAAAAGTTTAGGTTTAGGTGAAAGATTTAATGAAGTTAAAGATATGTATAAACGAGTTAACTTATTATTTGGAGATATCGTTAAAGTAACACCATCTTCAAAAGTAGTAGGTGATATGGCATTATACATGGTTCAAAATGATTTAGACGAACAAAGTGTTATTAAAAGAGGAAACTCATTAGACTTTCCTGAATCAGTAGTGTCATTCTTTAAAGGCGAAATCGGCCAACCAGTAAACGGATTTAATAAAGAATTACAAAAAGTAATTTTAAAAGGTCAAAAAGCAATTGAAAAACGACCTGGCGAATTATTAAAACCGGTTGATTTTGATGCTTTACGAGAAGAGTTACAAACTAAACAACAAGGTGAAGTTACAGAACAAGATTTAATAAGCTATGCAATTTATCCTAAAGTTTATGAACAATATATTAAGACTTATGAAAGTTTCGGTAATTTATCATTGTTAGATACACCAACATTCCTATTTGGTATGGCTAAGAATGAAACAGTAGAAATAACGATAGATAAAGGTAAAATTCTTATCGTTAAATTACTTTCAATTGGTCATGTATACGAAGATGGACATCGTTGGGTATATTACGAATTAAACGGACAACCAAGAAAAGTATATGTAAAAGATGAACACGTAAAAGTTTCTGAAGCTGTACTTCAAAAAGCGGATTTAAGTAATGAATCTCACATCGGAGCTCAAATGCCTGGAACTATATCAGAAGTTAAAGTTAAACAAGGCGATGAAGTCAAACAAGGTGATGCATTAATCATTACAGAAGCAATGAAGATGGAAACAACAATTCAAGCGCCATTTGATGGCACAATCAGTAATATTTATGTTTCAGCTGGTGACAGTATTCAAACACATGATTTAATTATTACGATAGACAAAGCAGAATAATAGATAAAAAAAGCCTCTTAATTCTTATTGTAAAAGAATTAAGAGGCTTTTTTAAATAATTATAATTTTCGTTTGGATCTTCTAATAAGCATAATGAAATAGCATAATAAGCCAAATAGTAATGTAATGAATAATGCATGAAGTAATGCAATAAATAAATTCACTCTAGTTATTACGGATAACGCACCAGTCGTAACTTGTAAACATACTAATATGAATGCTAATAGCCAGCCGTACTTAATGACACGATATTGTGTATAATTTTTAAATGCATGAATGAAAATGTATAAGATCCATATAAATATGAAAAATGCTAATGTTCTATGAGACATTTGAACCCATTCATAAAAGTTTTGTGGTAACCCAATATTTCCATTTTGGCAAAGTGGCCAACTTAAACATGCTAAACTCGCATCTGCATGTCTAACTAATGCGCCTGAATATATTACGAAGTAAATGTATGTTGTTACAGCGAAAGTGTGAAACTTCAAATGATTATTTATTATTAAACTAGTTGCTTCGAATTTCTTGTCAACTTCATAAATGATTAATGTAAGTAATAAAACTGAAGCAAAGCTAATAAGTGATATTCCAAAGTGTAAAGATAAAATAAAAGCATTTTGTTGCCAAATAACTGCGGCAGCACCAATAAGTGCTTGTGCAAAAATAAATGCAATACTTGTTATCGATAGAGGTTTAACTTCTCTAATGTGTCCTAATTTAACCCAGCTTATATAAGAAAGCATACAAACTAATATAAGTGCTAAACCAGACACACCTCTATGAGCTAATTCTATAATCGTTTCAATTGGCCAATCTGAAGGAATGAAAGATCCATGACATAATGGCCAAGAACTACCACAACCATCAGCAGAACCAGTTTTAGTTACGAGTGCTCCACCTAATTGTACAAATAACATTACGATTGTCGCTAGAGTTGCTAGCCATTTCAAAAATTTATCACTAAACAATACGAACACCTCAAGTAAAATTTAAATTCATATTTATAGTACATAAAATGGGCTATATTCTAAAATAAACCTTATTTATATTTAAAAATATGATAGAATTTAAGAGAACAACGTATTAACAATTGTTATTACTTTAATACGATTCTGATTTAAACACTAATATCTATAGTATAACAATGAATGAGCATTGTAAATGTTACACAATAATGACTTTTTATGCGTACTCAGAAGGAGTAATAAAATGTCAAAATTTTGTTTCAAAAATGTATAGATTATGTGACAATTTTCATATATCATTGAGTTATATGTGAAAGATAATGGAAGGAGGGACAAAATTGCAACAAAATCAATATAGTGTGACTTCTGAAAAAGACATAGGCACAGGACGTCTCACGTTATATGAAATTAAAGCCATCATTAAAATGGGTCTTGTTCAAGGGAATCTGATCCCAACATTTGCAGGTGCATGGCTTGCAATAGTATTTGGTGGATTTAACTTCTTCCAAAGTTTGCCGATTGTACTATTAATGATAGTAGGGTCAACACTTATTATGGGTGGAGCTTGTGCTATTAACAATTACTACGATCAAGATATTGATTCTATAATGCCATCAAAACAAAAAAGACCAACTGTTAATGGAAGAATCAGTGATCGCCACTTAATTCAATTGAGTTTTGGACTAATGATTTTGGGTGAAATTTTACTATTCATGATTAATATTCCAACAGGGATAATTGGATTGCTTGGAATATTTGGTTATGTCGTGTTGTACTCAATTTGGTCTAAGAGACATACCGTATGGAATACGGTAGTTGGTAGTTTTCCAGGTGCAATACCACCATTAATTGGTTGGGCGAGTATTGATCCATCATTAAGTCCGCTTGCATGGACACTATTTTTAGTGTTATTCGCATGGCAACCTGCTCACTTTTATGCTCTTGCTTATCGTCGTAAAGATGAATATGCTTTAGCTAATATACCAATGTTACCATCTGTAAAAAGCTTTAATAGAACGCGTTTGAGTATGTTACTTTGGGTAGTACTTTTATTACCTTTACCGTTCTTGATGACTCAATTAGGTACTGTATTTATAGTTATTGCTACATTACTTAATATAGCTTGGATGATATTAGCTTTAAATGGATTTAAAAAAGAAATAAACAAATCAAAATGGGCTACGAGTATGTTTGTATTTTCTTTAAACTATCTTGTTATTTTCTTTGTAATGACGGTTTTAGTTACTGTTGTACAATTAATATAATTAATATGAATGAATGCATGAAAGAGGGGTTAAACGAATGAAGACACGTTTAAAAAACACGAAAATGTTTGCTTTGCTTGCGACACTGCTATTTGTGTTAGCAGGTTGTGGCGAAAAACATTTATCAGTACTTCGACCAGCTGGTGAAGTAGCTGATAAACAATTCTTTTTATTAATGCTTTCTATAGGCATTATGTTGCTAGTTATTGTTGTAGTTGTTATTATTTTCTTAATTGCAATGATTAAATTCCGTCGAAAAAAATTAGGTGAAGATTTTGTACCTAAAGATGTTGAAGGTAATCATAAATTAGAATTAGTTTGGACAATCGTTCCAATTCTTTTACTTATTATTTTAGCTATCCCAACGGTAATACTTACGTTCTCATTAGGAGATACTAAAGCTATCGACAAAGTGGATGAAAAAGGTGAAAGTAAAGAGCTTGTAATAGATGTTACTGCTAACCTTTATTGGTGGGAGTTTAGTTATCCAAACGAAAAAATTGTTACAAGCCAAGAACTTGTAGTACCTACAGATAAAAAAGTTTACTTCAGATTACATTCTGCTGATGTTAAACACTCATTCTGGGTACCTGCAGCTGGTGGTAAAATGGATACTAACGTAGAAGGAATTAATAAATTCTACTTAGAATTCAATGATAAAAAAGCAAAAGATGTTAAAAATTTATTCTACGGTAAATGTGCTGAGCTTTGTGGACCTTCACATGCATTAATGGACTTTAAAGTAAAAGCCTTACCACAAGATGATTTTGACAAATGGGTTAAAGATATGAAATCTGTTGATAAACCTGTAGCTGCTACTTCTAGCCAAGCTAAAGAAGGTGAAAAGGTATTTAATAAATCATGTGCAGGATGTCACGCTGTTACACCAACAGGAGAAGGTGCTAAAGGACCTAACCTTACTAACTTTGGTGATCGTGATTTAATTGCAGGTTATTTAGAACATGATGAAGAAAACCTTAAAAAATGGATAAAAGACCCAGAAAGTATTAAACCAGGAAATAAAATGACTGATCAATACAAAGTTTCTGATGAAGACATTGATGCTTTATCTGCCTACTTAATGGAAAGAAAAGTCGATAAGTAAGAATTGAAAGGGAGGTTACTCTAGTGTCTACTCAAAGTAAAAAGGGGTTTGGATCAACTGTTTGGGACTTTTTAACAACTGTTGACCACAAAAAAATTGCTATTTTATATTTAATTGCTGGGGGATTATTCTTTGCTGTTGGTGGAATAGAAGCAATGTTAATCCGTATTCAGTTAATAGTTCCAGAAAATGACTTTGTGTCAGCTGGCCTGTTTAATGAAATTATAACTATGCATGGTACAACGATGATATTCTTAGCTGCAATGCCTTTGCTATTTGGCTATATGAATGCTGTTGTTCCATTACAAATTGGTGCACGAGATGTTGCATTTCCATTCTTAAATGCATTAGGTTTTTGGTTATTCTTCTTCGGTGGAGTATTCTTAAACTTATCATGGGTTTTAGGTGGAGCACCTGATGCAGGTTGGACATCTTATGCAAGTTTGGCACTTGAATCTGCCGGACATGGTATTAACTTCTATGCTCTAGGGCTGCAAATTTCTGGTGCTGGTACTTTAATTGCTGGTATTAACTTTGTAGCTACAATTGTTAATATGAGAGCACCGGGTATGACGTATATGCGTATGCCATTAATGACTTGGACAACATTTGTTGCTTCAACTTTAATCGTATTTGCGTTTCCACCATTAACTATCGGTATATTCTTGTTAATATTCGATAGAATGTTTGGTACATCATTCTTTGTTGCTTCTCAAGGTGGTAACACAATCATTTGGGAACATTTATTCTGGATCTTTGGACACCCAGAAGTTTATATTCTAGTTTTACCAGCGTTTGGTATTTTCTCTGAAATTATACCTGTATTCGCTAGAAAAAGATTATTTGGTTACTCAGCGATGGTATTCGCTACAGTATTAATTGGTTTCTTAGGATTTATGGTATGGGCTCACCATATGTTCACAGTAGGACTAGGTCCAGTAGCTAACGCTATTTTCGCTGTTGCAACTATGGCAATCGCTGTACCGACAGGTGTTAAAATATTTAACTGGTTGCTCACTGTATGGGGCGGTAGTGTTGAATTTACGACACCAATGTTATATGCATTATTCTTCATACCATCATTCGTTATGGGTGGCGTAACAGGTGTCATGCAAGCATCAGCTCCTGCTGACTATCAATTACATGACTCGTACTTTATCGTTGCTCACTTCCATTATGTAATCGTTGGTGGTGTAGTATTTGCGCTATTAGCAGGTTTACATTATTGGTTCCCATTAATTGCTGGAAAAATGTTAAGTGAAAAACTAGGTAAAATCACATTCTGGTTATTCTTCATTGGTTTCCATTTAACATTCTTAATCCAACATTTCTTAGGACTATGGGGTATGCCTCGTCGAGTATTTACATATCTACCAGGACAAGGATATGATATACCAAACTTAGTATCTTCAATTGGTGCTTTATTTATGGCTGTAGCTGTAATTATAGAAGTAACTAACGTTGTAATTACATTAATTAAAGGTGAAAAAGTTGGTAAAGATGCATGGGGAGATGGCCGTACTTTAGAATGGTCATTACCAATACCTACGCCACATTATAACTTTGCACAAACACCTTTAGTTCGTGGTCTAGATGCATTATGGGTTGAGAAAACTCATGGTGATGGAAAAATTCTTCCAGCAGAATCACTAGATGAAATACACATGCCTAACAATTCATTTGTTCCATTTATGCAAGCATTTGGACTATTTGTAGCATCATTCGGTGCAATGTATTTTGCAGATGGTAAAGAATGGGCTCTAGATGCTGTTAAAGACTTAAATGAAAAACCTTGGGCAGTATATGTACTTATTCTTGGATTAGCAATTACTGCAGGAAGTATGATTGTAAGATCACTTAAAGATGATCATGGTCATCATATTTCTAAAGAAGAATTATTAGAGTATGAAAGGGGTGAGCGTTAATGTCACATGAAGAAGTTAAATTTACAGCTGACAATTGGCCTGACCATCCTGAAACAGCATCTATGGAAGGTAAAAATAAACTCGTAGGTTTCTGGGTATTCCTTGGTGGAGAAGTTGCATTATTCGCTTCATTATTTGCAACATACTTAGCATTAAAAGATGCTGTACCAAGTGAAGATCATTTATTAGCTAAAGATTTATTCCACTTACCATTAGCGTTCGTAATGACGATGTTATTATTAACATCATCTTTAACAAGTGTTTATGCTTTATACCATTTACGTAACTTTAATGCTAAAGGCGTATTCATTTGGATAGGTGTTACAGTCTTGCTAGGTTTAGGTTTCTTAGGACTTGAAATTTATGAGTTCGTAGAGTATGTTCATCAAGGCCATACATTCCGTTCAAGTGCTTTTGGTAGTGCATTCTACTTCTTAGTAGGAACGCACGGTTTCCACGTTGTTATTGGACTAGTATGGTTAACATTACTTATATTCCGTAACAAAGCTAGAGGTTTAAGTATTTATAATGCACATAAATTTAATACTGCTGCTCTGTATTGGCACTTTATTGATGTTGTATGGGTGTTTATCTTTACAGTAGTATACTTGATGGGAGCGTTAGGATAATATGAGCCAACAAATAAATCATGACGCACAGGCACTTAAAGCATATAAGAAACGTAAAAGTACAAAAGAAATGCGCATGCAAGTTACTAACTTTGCAATTATGATTTTTGTTACATTTGTTGCTTTCGCACTTGTTGCTGCAGAGTTTCCTAAAGAATTTGTTATACCAGTAATTTTAGGTTTAGCTGTTTTACAAGTAGTATTACAATTTTACTATTTCATGCATATGAAAGCTGAAAAACATGGTGTATCTAAACTGTTTATGATAACAGGCATATTCTTTGGATTATCATTTGTTGTAACTTTCCTTTATATTGTATGGTTAGGCGATCCATTATTCGTTAAAACAAAATAATGATTTTAAGACTCAAAAACTTTGTTATATAAGTTTTTGAGTCTTTTTCTATATTTGGTCATATCATTGTCATAACTATTTATTTTGTTGGGTTGTTTAACTTTGAATTAAATTTTATAATAAGAGTAATGACTTTATGGGGAAGTGTTTAGATGGGTAACTTAACCTCAATATCAATATTTGGATTTTGGGCAAATTGGACTCCGTTCTTTTTTGTAGGGGTATTATGCGTAATTATTTTATATTTTTTAATCTGTGGAAAATGGTATAAAGATATTCCTGGAGGCAGACCGTTAAGAAAAGGTGAAGCAGTTTTATTTGTTATATTAATGCTATCAATATATTTATTAGAAGGTGGACCAATCGATCTACTTTCACATATTATTTTTAGTTTTCATATGTTACAAATGGCTTTGTTGTTTTTAATTATTGTGCCAATGCTATTTTTTGCAATTCCAGAATACATTGTTAAATATGTAGAAGAATTACCTGTTATTAATAAAATAGTAAAATTGTTCACAAAACCAATTTTAGCTATATTTCTTTTCAACGGATTATTCTCTGTATACCACATACCACTAGTGTTAGATACGTTAAAACAAGATGTTGTATTACATGATTTGTACACAATTATATTATTCATTAGTGCATGGTTTATGTGGCATCCTATATTCAATAGACATATATCTGAAGAAAATCAAATGTCTAATATTAAAAAGATACTTTATATTTTCTTCATTGGTGTACTCTTAACACCGTCATGTGGTCTAATTATCTTTAGTGGAAATGCTATGTACGACACATACACGTCTGGAGAGGCGTGGTTAGGCGCTATGACTTTATGTGTACCTGCAGACACATTGAATGCTGTTGTCCAAGGTACAGGCTTATCTGGTCCAGAATACTTTACGAATTTTTCACCATTGGAAGATCAACAAACTGGTGGCGTCATAATGAAAGTAATGCAAGAAATCGTCTTTGGAGTATATCTATACATTATATTTATAAGATGGTTCCGTTATGAGAGAAAAAATGAAAAACAAATTACTGAAGATAGTTTGAGAAAATTACAAGAAAGAAAAGCTTTATATAATCAATTTAGATAGGATGTATAAAAATGAATTTACCTATATTACCGACAATTAGTACAACATTTATAGTATTAAGCGCAGTCTTAGTAGCTATTGGTTGGTACTTTATATCACAAAGAAAGATCGAAACACACAAAAAATTTATGTTATCAGCTGCAGTTGCTGCTGTAATATTCTTTACAATTTACGCTAGTAGAACAATATTTATCGGTAACACATCTTTTGGTGGACCTGATAGCATCAAGATTTATTATACTATATTTTTAATTTTCCATATTACACTTGCTACAGTTGGTGCTATTATGGGGATATATACGATTTATTTAGGCTTGAAGAATAAACTAGAGCGACATCGTAAGTTTGGACCTGTAACTTCAATTATATGGTTCTTTACAGCTATTACAGGCGTAGCAGTTTATTTATTACTATATGTTTTCTATCATGGCGGAGAAACAACTTCTATGATCAAAGCAATTTTAGGGCATTAATATAATGTTAGTGCTTGGGACATAAATCTCAACGCAAAATAAATAAGCATATCACTTACCTGATTTTTTAAAGGTTACAGTGATATGCTTATTTTTTCATCTTACGATTTTGTACGTGCATGCTTGGTATGTCAACAAAAACTTAGACAGAATTCATAAGTTTATAAGAGGTTGGCGTTTGATAATTTAATCCTGCATGTATTCTTTCATTGT
>NZ_RXWZ01000076.1 GCF_003970575.1 Mammaliicoccus fleurettii | reverse complement strand
CCACCAACATGACCAGAATTATCAATAATTTGATAATACTCTTCTGTTTCATTTACTACGTCGTATGTTTTTCCTGTAGTTAACATATCAGAAACTTTGAACTTATCTGCATCAGTATGTGTAACTTCTACTCTCTTTATAACGTGATTATCTTTCCAAGTTTCATGTAACATATTTTAAACGCTCCTTTAATTCACTGTATCAAATGTAATTGTAATAATAATACCTGTTAAATCTCGTATAAATAATGAAATTAAACCTGCTTCATGTTGAATGATGTGATGTTCAATTTCGATTTCTTTAACGTGATTCACTATTTTTTCAAAATGATCTATATCATCTATAGAGACTGCAACTCTTTCAATAGGTGGATTTAAAGATTCAATAGCATTTGGATAATCTATTAAATGTAGTTCCCCACCATTTCCACCTGCACCTACTTTAAAGACTAAAGCTGACTCATCATCTATTGTCTTGTATTCTGCAAATAATTGCAACTCAAAAATATTTTTTAAAAGTGAGCCAGTAGCTTGTGTTTCAGGTGATTTAATCATAACTGGACCAATCCCTTGAATTTGATGAATTGGACTTATAGGACCATCATCGTATGCAGTACCAAGTGGTACACCCGCATTTAGTTCGTCTGAGATAATATAAAAAGCATGTCCATTATTATCATAAAACTTAAATAAGTGTTTACCATTGAGTTGTTGAACAGATTCATAATTAACTTCATGTTTATCAAACTGTTGCTTATATTCGTACAAAGCTAAATCAGTCGGCACTCGTAAAGCGATACTATGAAAATGAGTATCTATTTTTTCTTGGTCACCTTGGTATTGCTTAAAAATAAGTCTTGTACCTGGTGCAAGATTTGCATCTCCAACATGTAAAATATTTGTTTCATTGTTAATTAAAGTATTAAGCCCTAAAATATTTTTATAGAATGATTCTGTTTCGTTTAAATTATAAGTCGATAAAGTCACACTTCTAAGTCCATTCATGAATATCTCTCTCCCATTTATGAAGTCTAGTAAATTATACCAAATATATTGAAACAATGACAAATCAATCAAATTATAATTACGATACAATTTGTAAATTCTGATTGAGCCGAGTAATTAATGACTTACCAATCTTATACATCGGACGACACTTTAGAATTGTACTTATACTTTTTATTTGATAATTATAACGATTTTGTAAGTGCGGACGCCTGAGGGAATAGTATGCGTGAGAGACTACAGGCTCGAACCATACCCTCTGGCAAATGCACGTACAAAATCATAATATTTTATAAAAAATAAGCATATCACTGTAAACTTTAAAAATCAGTTAAGTGATATGCTTATTTGTTTTGAGTTAGGGTTTATGCCCCAACCTTATCTATAATTAACTTTCTAATAATAAATCTTCTGGATTTTCGATTAAGTCTTTGATTGTTTTTAGGAAACCAACTGCTTGTTTACCATCGATAATTCTATGGTCATAACTTAAAGCGATATACATCATTGGTCTATTTTCCATGCGTTCTTTATCGATAGCAACTGGTCTTGTTACGATTGAATGCATGCCAAGAATTGCAGCTTGAGTACCATTGATGATTGGTGTAGACATTAATGAACCAAATACTCCACCATTTGTAATAGTAAATGATCCGCCCATCATATCATCTAATCCTAATTTTTTGTCTTTAGCTTTAACTGCTAAGTCTACAATGTCTTGCTCGATTTCTGCGAAGTTTTTCTTGTCACAATTTTTTACGATTGGAACAACTAATCCTTCTTCAGTAGAAACAGCAACACCAATATCATAGAATTGTTTTAAGATTAAATCAGTACCATCAATTTCAGCATTTACATCTGGATATTTTTTCAATGCAGCTACTGATGCTTTAGTGAAGAATGACATAAAGCCTAAACGAGTACCATTATGATCTTCTTGGAATTTTTCTTTTTTACGTTTACGTAATTCCATAACGTTAGTCATATCTACTTCATTAAATGTTGTTAACATAGCTGTATTATTAGATACTTCTAATAACTTTTTAGCAATTGTTTGACGTCTACGTGATAATTTTTCACGGACAACTGGTTTAGAAGGATTGTCATTTGATTTAGCTTGTGCAGGTTGACTTTTTTCAGCTTGTTTAGGTTGAGCAGGTTTTGATGCGTTTTCAACATCTTCTGGTCTAATTACATCTCCAGCTTGTGTTTTAACTTTACTTAAATCAATACCTTTTTCACGTGCTAATTTACGTGCTGAAGGAGTTGCTTGAACTCTATCATTTGATGAAGCAGTTTCTTCTTCTTTAACTTCTTGTTTGTTAGATGGTGCTACTGTTTTAGTAGCATCTTCTTTAGGTGATTCTTCCTGTTTTTCAGTTTCTTTAGAATCATTAGATGCAGGTTGTGCTTCTCCATCTGAAACGACTGCAATTACAGATCCAACTTCAACAGTTTCGCCTTCTTCAGCTTTTATTTCAGAAAGTACTCCTGCAACTTCTGAAATGACTTCTACGTTTACTTTGTCAGTTTCAAGTTCAACAATGTTTTCACCTTTTTCAACTTGGTCACCAACTGATTTAAGCCACTCTGCAATTGTTCCTTCTGTAATTGATTCTGCTAATTCTGGTACTTTTACCTCTGACATTATTCTTTTCCCCCTAATTATGTTTTAAAGCTTCTTCGATTACTTTGCTTTGTAGAATTTTATAAATTTCGCCATCGCCTTCTGCAGTTGAAGAACGAACTTTACGTCCATGATATTCAAGTTCTACTTTACGATTTTCTAGAATACTTTGTAGTTTTAAGCTTACAAATGACCAAGCGCCTTGGTTCTTCGCTTCTTCTTGAACCCATCTAACAGTTTCTAGATTTCTAAATTCTGATAGAACATTTGTTATCTCTTCTTTCGGGAAAGGATAAATTTGTTCTAAAGCAATTAAACAAAGTTCATCGTTAGGATTTTTTTGCAATTCTGTTTTTAAGTCAATAAACATTTTACCTGATGAGATTATAACTTTTTTAACTTTAGTTTTTTTGAAAGGTTCTACTAAAATAGGCTCAAATTGTCCTTTAGTAAATTCTTCAATTGGTCTTGAAACAATTTTATTACGTAACAAGCTCTTAGGTGACATTAAAACTAATGGTCTCATTTTGTCAGTATTTAAATATTTAGCGTGTCTTCTTAATAAATGATAATAGTTTGAAGCACTCGTTAAGTTAGCAATTGTCATGTTGTTCTCACCAGCTAGTTGTAAGAATCTTTCTAATCTTGCTGATGAGTGCTCAGGTCCTTGTCCTTCATTACTATGTGGCAAGAATAGCGCTAAACCACTCTTCTCACCCCACTTAGCATTACTATTAGCCATAAAGTTATCGAAAATCATTTGTGCCATATTTGCAAAGTCTCCGTATTGAGCTTCCCAAATATTAAATGATTGTGGATGATCTACGTTATAACCATATTCGAAACCTACGACTGCTGCTTCTGATAATGGAGAGTTATGGATATCAAATGATGCTTGACCGTTTGGCACGTGATGAAGTGGTATAAATAATTTTCCGTCATTTTCATCATGTAACACTGCATGTCTTTGAGCAAATGTACCACGTTCAGAGTCTTGACCCGTTAAACGAATTGGTGTTCCATTTTGTAAAATTGTTGCAAACGCTAATTGTTCAGCATGTGCCCAATCTACTAAGCCATCTTTTTCGAAAGGTTCACGGCGTCTATCTAATACTTTATTTAATTTTTTGAACACTGTGAAATCTTCTGGATAATCAAACATAGCTTCATTGATAGCTTTTAATTCTTCAAAAGTAGCATTTTGAAGCTTATAGTCTTGACCTTCACTAATTTTGTCAGGTAAAGTCATTTCCGGATTATCAATTTGTGCATCTTTATCTATTTTATCGTGTGCAGTTCTTAGTCTCTTAGAAACATCATCAAATATTTGATTCATTTCATCTTCAGAAATGATACCATCTTCGACAAGTTTTCTTCCATATAACAACTCAATAGAAGGATGTTCTTTAATTGCTTTATACATCATTGGATTCGTGATGGATGGTTCATCCATTTCATTATGGCCATATCTTCTGTATCCAACTAAGTCGATTACAAAATCTTTGTTGAATTTTTCTCTGAAGTCCATAGCCATTTCAATAGCTTTAACAGTTGCTTCAACATCATCAGCATTTACATGGATAATCGGTAAATCATAACCTTTAGCCACATCAGTAGAATAAGTAGTTGAACGACCATCAGTTGCTTCAGTCGTAAAACCAATTCTATTATTAGTGATAATGTGTAATGAACCACCTGTTGTATATCCATCTAAATTACTTAAGTTCATTGATTCGAAATTAATACCTTGACCAGGGAAAGCAGCATCACCATGTATTAATACAGCTAGTGATTTATTTACATCTTGACTAGGTCTACCAGCATCGATTGTAGTATCTTGGTTTGCTCTAGCTTTACCAAGTACAACTGGAGAAACGATTTCAAGATGACTTGGGTTGTTTGCTAACGTAATAGATTGTTCTATTCCATACTTGCTTGTTGTTTTAGTACCACCAAGGTGATACTTAACATCCCCAGTCCAACCAGCAGTAATTTCTAATGAACCATCTTTAGGTAAGAAGATTAAAGGATTTTTATGCATAAATTCAGAAATCATCATTTCATATGGTTTCTCTAACACATGTGTTAATACATTTAATCTACCTCTATGAGCCATACCAATTTGGATATTTGGTATGTTTGCAGCATTTGTACGTTTTAAAACACGTTGTAACATAGGTACTAATGTGTCCACGCCTTCAATAGAAAAGCGTTTTGCACCTACGAAATTTTTATGGATATATTTTTCAAAGCCTTCTACTTCGGCTAAGCTTTTTAATAATTCAAGTTTTTCTTCTTTAGTAATTTCAATAGTTTTAGTTGATTCTATATATCTTTTTAGCCATACACGTTCTTCATTATTATTGATATGTGTATATTCAAAAGCTATAGGACCTTGGTAACATGAAGTCATATATTCAATTGCTTCATATGCATTATTAAATTCACCATCAAAATGATCTGATACGATTACAGATGGAAGTTTTTCAAGCGTTTCTTTTGATAGTCCAAAGTCTTGATGTGTTAATTTAGGTACGTTTTTTCTTTCTGGACGGTATACTGGATAAATATCGGCAGTTAAATGTCCATACTGTCTGATATTATCAATTAAACGCATTACACGTTTCACACTTGAGTTGTCCACCCCAGTACTTGATTGTAGGCTAGCGCCTGTGTTGTTACTAGTTAATTCATCGAATAACACTTGCAAGTCTTCTGGTACTGACTCTGGATCATTAACGTAATTATCATACATTTCTAACATTAACCCTAAGTTAGTTCCAAATCTTACAGGTGCTTCGACATGATTATCATTCTTCATGTTCCACCCTCCAAGAAAATTATAAACCGTTTACATTTCCATTTTAGCACTTAACAGTATTGAGTTAAAGGCTAATTTGACATTAAACACACTTATTTATTTATAAAAGATTCTTTAAATACAACTGAGATTTTAGTGTATTCATTTACGACACTATCTACTTTCACAGTACCATCATAAAAATTGACTAATTTCTTAGCAATTGATAGTCCTAAGCCATTCCCACCTTCTTTTCGTGAACGTGATTTATCAACTCGATAAAACCGATCAAATATAAAATCTAGGTCCTTTTTAGGTATACCCATTCCGTGGTCAATTATATCAATTGTGATATTTCTATTTTTAAGATTTGTGTTAATCTCGATGTTTTTATTTTTTGTGTCATATTTCATAGCGTTATCTATAAATATCAATAACATCTGTTCAAAATGAAATCGATTAATATTCATCCTAATTGCTTTGAAATTTGACTCAAAGTTAAATGTATAGTCTGGATGTAATGTTTTTAATGATTTAATTCTTGAGCGAATTTCATAATTTATATCTACAATATCTATTTCATCACCCGTACTAGAACGGGCATCTTTTGATAATAAAAGTAATTCTTCTACTAGTTTTGTAATACGCGTCATTTCTTCAATCGAAATATCTAAAGACTCTTCTAATACTTCAGGATTATTCTTACCCCATCTTTGAATAAGATTTAAATGTCCTTGAATAATTTGAAGTGGTGTTCTCAATTCATGAGATGCATCTTCAACAAATTGCTTTTGCTGATTAAAAGAAACTTCAAGTTGTTCCATCATATTGTTAAAAGTATGAATCATATCATCAGTTTCTTCGTAGTTAGTTGGAACTTCTAGTTTTTCTTGGAAGCCATCACGACGTATTTGCTTCATTTTATCGGATAAAATCGTGATTGGTTTAGTGATTTGTGTCGAGAATATATAACTAATAATCGCAATTAACAATAAAGCAATAAATCCAAATATTGTAGCCAAAATAATCATGAATTTAATAATAGCATTGTAATTATCGAGTGGATGAATTATAGCTTCATAGCCACTGAAATAGCTTGTGTTTACTGGCGTATAAATGACAATATAAGATCTATTATCTTTGCTCGTTTCATAAAGTTTATGGTGGCTTACTTTTTCGAATTTCGGTGTATAGTCTAAATTGTTATTATGTGTTTCTTCGAAAATAGGTTTGCCAAATTTATCATAAAGTACTATTTTTTGATTATCAGTAATTGTAGCGTTTATATCATTTGAAGTTATTTGACCTAATGTTTTAGTCTTCAATAAATTAACTGTGTCATATGCACTTCTTGTAGCTACACTAGTTTCTTGATCTTTTAAATATAAGCTTATGAAATAAATAATGAACATACTAAATAAAGCGAATATTATAAAGGTTATTGTCGTGGTGAGCATCATCCATTTTGTTTTTAATGATTGCTGTTTCATGATCTAATCACATATCCCACTCCTCTAACCGTTTCGATGATGTTCTCTTTTTTGTACGGTTTAAGTTTATTTCGTAAATAACGAATATACACATCCACGACATTCGTTTCAACTTCAGATTCATAACCCCAAACGTGATTTAATATTTGTTCTCTCTGTAGAACGAAATTTTGATTTTGAGCAAGTAATAATAATAATTCGTATTCAGTTTTTGTTAAATCCACATTTTCACCTTGAATTGAAACTGAAAATGCATTTTTATCAATAGTTAAATCATTTACTGTTATTGTGTGACTCACATCTTCTGTAGTTACGTTTCTTCTAATAATCACACGAATTCTTGCTAATAATTCTTCTATATCAAAAGGTTTAACAATATAGTCATCCGCTCCATAATCAAGCCCGATAACTTTATCGTAAGTGTCACCTTTTGCCGTAATCATAATAATAGGTGTTTCTTTTTCACGACGAACACGTCTGCATACTTCTAATCCATTCATTTTTGGCAACATGAGATCAAGAAGAATACAATTATAATCTTCAGATAAAGCTTGCTTAAGACCACTTTCTCCATCATTACATATTTCTACTTCATAATCTTCATGCTTAAGTTCTAATTCGATAAATCTAGCTAAATTTTGTTCATCTTCTATGATGAGTATTTTTTTCATAACTGCACCTCGTAATAATTTATAAAAATTTTTCTATTTAATTGACAATCATTCTCAATTGAGTATAATAGTAATTGAAAATGATTATCAATCAACTAAAAGAGTTCCCCCTCTATTTAGAAGGTAACATTTTCATGTTTAATAAGTTCATTATATATGAGCAGAACTATTTTATCATTTAAAATAGTATAAATTTCAAATAACTAATTGACATTCATTCTCATTTGAGTATAATAGTAATTGAAAATGATTATCAATCAACTAAAAGAGTTCCCCCTCTAAGTATGGATTGAACATTTTCTATAACCCCCTTTTATGCCCATAAAAGTAAAACACCCAAGTGATTCTGTCCAAATCACTTGGGTGTTTTTTTCTTATGTGGTTCAATTTTTAAGCCTAATTTATAACTTAGCTCTTAACATGCTTTGAGTTAATAGAATACAAATGACACCACCAATTATACCTGCAATGATGTCAGTTGGATAATGTACGCCTAAATATACACGAGATGAAGAGATCATTGCTATACATACGAGGCACAATCCGATTAAATATGGTTTCATTGTTTTGTTGGATATTCTATATAGAACATAAATCAATGATCCAAAAAAGGCGGTAGATCCCATGGCATGTCCACTTGGAAAACTAAATCCAGAAATATCTATAAGTCTCAATAAAGTTGGTCTTTCTCTATCGAATATATTTTTAAGAAGTGGATTTAAAGTACCTGATAATATCATTGTAATTGCAAAAAATAATGTCTCTATGTTATATTTTTTTAATTTCAAGTAGCAAATTACTATCAATGATAGAGCTATCATTGCCCAAACTTCTCCTAATTTTGTAAAACCAAGCATAATAGAAGTTGTGATAAAACTTTCTGTTGAATATATAAAATTATAAACTTCATTATCAATCCACTTACCTAGTCTTGATTCATGAAAGAAAGCTATAACACCAAAAATCAAACTGAAAATAAGTATTAATAATGTACGATTAGCTTGGCTCATTCGATATCCCCCTTACTTTAAGTCTTCTTCTATTTTATTAAATAATGTTTCTTTAGTATAACTTTCTTTGAAATGAGACATTTTGTCAATAATGTCATCTCTTTCATTTTCTAATTTGTCTAATTGCCTTACTAAATTTGATTGATTAACATCTTTTTCTTGTAATACTTTAGCATAGCCTTTTTTCTCGAAAATCTTAGCATTATCAATTTGGTCACCTCGAGATTGATCTAATCCAAGGGGTATTAATAACATTGGTAATTTTAAAGTTGCGAATTCATAAATTGCATTTGCTCCTGCTCTACTAATAACAGTATCTGTAATAGCATAAAAGTGCATCAGTTCATTGGAAACAAATTCATATTGAACATAATTTTCATTTTTGATTGTTTCATCAAGATGACCTTTACCTGTTAAATGTATAATTTGATATTTTTTAGTTAAATATTCAAGATTTTCTCTAATTGCTTTATTAAGTGCTTTTGAACCTAAACTACCACCCATAATTAAGAGAACGGGAAGTTTCGAATCAAATCCTGTTAATTTATAGCCTTCTTCTGTAGAGCCATCTCTTAAATCTTCTCTAATAATGGCACCGATATAATCAGATTTATCAGTAGGGACATATTTTAATGTTTCTTCAAATGTTGTATACATTCTTGTTGCAAATTTCATAGCAATTTTATTAGCTAAGCCTGGTGTAACATCAGATTCATGAATAATTGTTGGTATTTTCAATGATTTTGCAGCCATAATGACCGGTACACTTACGAAACCACCTTTTGAAAAAACAAGATCAGGTTTTTCTTTCTTTAAAACCTTTCGAGCATCTAATACACCTTTCATAACTTTAAAAATATCTTTTAAATTTTCAAAAGATAAATATCTTCGAAGTTTACCGCTTGATATAGCAATATATTTAGTGTCTTTTGCAGAATTCGTAATCATTTCTCTTTCTATACCATTTTTGGAACCTATATAAATCGTTTCAATGTTACGTTTTTTTGCTTCAGGTATAAGTGCTAAGTTTACAGCTACATGTCCAATCGTACCGCCACCGGTAAAAGCTATTTTCTTCATTATTTATTTCTCCTCATTTTCTATCAATTTATAATAAGCATAAAATGGTGCATTTTTATCAAATGGAAATTCATCTGTTTCATATTCACCCATTTTTATAAAATCAAATTTATTAAACAATTTTTGTGCTCTTTTATTTAGCGAAAAAGTGTCTGTTAACACGATTGATAGCTCATTTTGTGAAGCATAATCAAGAGCGAATTGCATCATTATTTGTGCAATTCCTTTATACTCAGGATTCGTTGCCATTCTGTGTATAACAAGTGCATTTTCAGTACTTACTGGCCAATCAAATTGTTGATACCATTCTGCTTGTACTTGATTAATGCAAATGTAACCTACTATTTCATCATTCACTTCATGTAAATAAAGATGCCCTTTATCAATATCGTCATAGAAATCTTTTTCTATAGGATATCGATGATCCCATTGTGGATTTTGATCAGCTGACATAATAGATTTAGCCATCTCTGTAAGTTTATTTATGTGAAGTATATCTGCTCGTGTTGCTGTTCTCATTTTTACTTACCTCCATCTACTTATGAATGTATTTAATAGCTTCATCTAATTGTTTATCTTCACTACGTATTTTTTTACGTAATAATTCTATGAATTTCTTAGTAGTGTCGTCTGTAAAGATACCATTTGATTCTAATTTATGATCATTTTGGAATGCTTTTACATTACTTTCTAGTTCATTATCGAATTTTCCATTTTCATTGCTAATATTATACCCTAATGCTTCCAAACCAATCTTAATTGATTTAATCTCTTTTGAATTATCATTTTTTTGATAAGTTTTACTTGGATCGATGATTTCTATCTCTTCATATTTTGGTGCAGAGATTTTTTTATCAGGTTTAATCCCTTTTTTATGGATATATGATTTATTAGGTGTTAACCATCTCATGTTCGTATATTTAAGTATACTTGAATCATTAAATTCCTTATGGACTTGTCCAATCCCTTTACCAAAAGTTGTAGTGCCTAGGACGTCTGCAATTTTGTAATCTTGTAAAGCTCCTGCGAATATTTCTGCAGCGCTTGCGGATCCTTTATTAACTAATACAGAGTAATCCATATCGTCAATTCCTGACAATTTTTTATTTTCAGTTTCTACTGCTTGAGGTTTGTCACCTTTAGTTTCTAAATAAATAACTGGTTTACCTTTATCTACAAATAAATTAACACTTGTAACAACTTCATCTAATAACCCGCCTGGATTATTTCTTAAATCTAGTACAACGTGTTTTACGTTATCTTTTTTAGCTTGTTTTAGGGCTGATTTTAATTCTTTAGTTGTTTTATTTTGGAACTTAGAAATGGCAATTACGCCAGTATCTTTCTTTTTAGTATAGTCAACACTAGTAACATGAATTTTATCTCGTTTAATATCTACATCAAAAGGTTCTTTTCCTTCTCTTTTAATAGTTAATGTAACAGTTGAGCCTTTTTTACCACGTACTTTTTCAACAATTTCATTTAATGATTTATTTTTGATAGATTTGTGGTCAACTTTTGTAACGATATCTAGTGGTTGTATACCTGCTTTTTCTGCAGGTGAATCCTTCATTGGACTTGTAATTCTTACAAAACCTTCATGTACTTCCATTTCTGCTCCTATACCAACAAAATCACCTGAGATTTCTTCGTTGTAAGATGTTGTTTCTTTAGCAGATATGTATTCACTATAAGGATCATCAAGCGATTTAATCATACCGTCGATGGCACCTTGTGTTAATTTATCATCATCAACGTCTTTATAATAGTCTTCATCGATTTGTTCATATGCTTCTTCAATTTTATTAAGACTTTTTTGCTTGTCATTACCAAAATTTAATCCGAATTTATAAGAGGCGAATGTCACTACAGATGTTAATAATACAGTAACAAATAATATAATTAGTAATTTATATAGTGGCATTGTAA
>NZ_RXWZ01000075.1 GCF_003970575.1 Mammaliicoccus fleurettii | reverse complement strand
CACTCCTATGATTTCTTTGGTTGGAAATTCATTTTGAGTGTATCACGAGTGGCTTTTCTTATGTGTCTAGCTTAATTTTACAATCGGCGTTTAGAATAAATCTCCCGTAATTAAGTTAATAAATATCACAAAAATAAAATTTATAATTTATTTTGTGTTTTACATGATATTTTATTCGCAATAATTTGTCGTCTAAAAAATCGTGCTTTTTTATATTACATAATTGTCTTGTAATTTTCCACTACTTTTTTTAATAAATATTAAATTTTATTAATAATCTACACATTTTAAAAAGTGTAGATTATTTTTTAATATTTAGACAATTAATACAAAAGCTCTCTACCTCAATTTATTTATCAAGGTAGAGAGCATATAATAAATGATCAGTTTAACTATAAACGACATCTTTAGTAATTAAGAACATAATATATTTGTATAGGACATAGAGCACGATGATTCCTGCCCATATAATTTCTATAGCGAATAGCACATTGAAACCGTTAGATAATATATCAATAAAATAAATTTTATGATTCACGTTATATAATGAAGCTGCCGTTGTGACCCATGGGAATGTTAGTGCTGAAAAGGAAACTTTAAATCCATTTTGAATAATTTTAGGTAAAAATATTAAAGTAAATAAAAATAATATTTGTGAAAGAATTAGAAACATCCATACATACCACATAGCATAACTTTCATTATTCAAGATATATCCATTTAAACATAATGCTGCAGGTGCGCTCATAATAATTACCATAGGAAATTGTTCTTGATTATAGTGTTGCCACGCTTTATTAATTAACACATAACCAAGTATCAATATTAAAAATATAGACCCAAGAATAGTTGATATATGACCAATTCTAATATTGAAACCTGATGATGTTTCACCGATAACACCTATTCCAACAAACATTACAAACCAACTCGTATTTGGTAATGACTTATAATTTCTAAAAGCATAAAAACTAATAAATAGAACAATAAAGCTCACATGCAATAAAATAGAAACGTACCAAATTATACTCAGAACAACATTATCTACCATAAATTCTGACTTAACTATAAACACTAATAGCATTAATGCCATAGGAAAAGTAGGTAGAATTGCGAATGTATTTATATTTTTAAGTTCTTGTAAAAACATTTTAGGATAAATGATCCATTTCAAACTAAAGATTAAAATTATTGCACAGGAAATAATAAAGAAAATCATTCCAACTGACGGTAAATGTATATGGTAAAGCAGATTACTTAACGCCATGATTCCCAATGCTAACCCACTTATAGCAATTGGTATCTTTTTTAAGGTACTTTTTAACATAACCAATACCCTTTCATTATTATATTGATAAAACGTTGTCTAATATCTTACATTTGTTATCTATTATTCTATACTAATATATTTCAGAAGTTTCTGCTGAACAATTTATGATTAATTTGATAATTACCCATCTTAAGTATAAATCAATAAGAGAGCGGGACAGAAATCTATTTATATAGAAAAATAAAAAAGCAAAACTTCTGCGCAATCCAGAAGTTTTGCCTTAACTCATCAATTTATTTCTATTCCATTTTGTGCTATCACTTGTTTATACCAATCAAATGATTTTTTCTTTCTTCGTTCTAAAGTTCCATTACCAGCATTATCTTTATCAACATAAATCATACCGTATCGTTTACTCATTTCGCCAGTTGATGCTGATACTAAATCAATAATTCCCCAACTGATATAACCTAGTAGTGGTACGCCATCTTGTATGCCATCATACATTGCGTCGATGTGTTGTTGCATATAATCAATTCGGTAATCATCTTGTATAGTACCGTCCGCTTCTATTTTATCTTTTGCTCCTAATCCATTTTCTACGACAAATAGTGGTTTCTCAAATCTTTCATATATTTGATTCATTGTAATTCTTAATCCAAGTGGATCTATGACCCATCCCCAATCACTCATTTTTAAGTAAGGGTTTTTGGCGGATACAATAATGTTGCCTTCGTTTGCTTCTACTCTTGATATATCTGCAATAGATGTTCGAGATGCATAATAACTAAACGCGACAAAATCAACGGTTTGCTTTAATATTTCTTTATCACTTTCACTGATTTCAATATTGATTCCTTTAGATTTAAAGAATGCATCCATGTAATAAGGATATTTTCCTTTTGCTTGTACATCTACAAAGAATGTATTTGTTCTCTCATCATTCATTGATTGCCAAACATCTTCTGGGTTACAGCTATAAGGATAGAAACTACCGCCTGCGATCATACAACCAATTTGTGCTTTCGGTGTGATACGATGACAACTTTCTACAGCTTTAGCACTTGCAACTAACATATAATGTGCTGCTTGATATAATAATTCTTCTCTATTTTCAGTTTCATCAAAGTTTAAGCCACCGCCTGAAAATGGACTGTGTAACACAACATTGATTTCATTAAATGGAATCCAATAGTTCACGTATTCTCCAAAGTTTTCAAAACATGTTTCTGCAAATTTAACATATAAATCGATTGTTTCTCTATTCTTCCAACCGTTATACTTTTCAACAATCCCCATCGGAATATCAAAATGTGCAAGTGTTACGAGTAACGCCATATTGTGTTCTTTACATGTCTTAAATAAATCAGTGTAATAATCAATACCTGCTTGATTCGGTGTTGATTCATCACCATTCGGATAAATTCTACTCCAAGAAATAGATGTTCTAAAAACTTTCAATCCCATTTCAGCAAGCATCGCAATATCTTCTTTATAATGATGATAAAAATCAATACCAGTATGGCTTGGATAATATTCTTCATCACTTAGTTCGGATTTTTTATTTCCTATTTTAATGTCTCGTCGATTAGCACCATGAGGGATTAAGTCTATATTACTTAACCCTCTGCCACCTTCAGTCCATGCACCTTCAGTTTGGTTGGCTGCTATAGCACCACCCCAAAGGAAATTTTCTGGAAAAGTCTTTATTGTCATGATTTAACCGCTCCTAATATTGATGTATATGCTTCAACGTCCGCTCTGTCAAATGATGTAATAGATTCATAGTCTTCTGTATTTGTAATGACTACGATTGTTGTAGGATCATAACCCGCTTCAATAATTTGAGCTAAATCATACGTTCCAACTACATCACCAACATTGACATGGTCTCCTTGTTCAACTGCAGTTGTGAATGGTTCACCATTTAATTTCACTGTATCAATACCTACATGAATTAATACTTCTATTCCACTATCACCAGTAATACCAATAGCATGGTTAGTCGGGAAGACTGAAGTCACTGTACCCGTTACTGGTGCATATATTGTATTACCTGTTGGTTCAATCGCGATACTCTTTCCAATTACTTCTCTACTAAAGACATCATCTTGCACACTTGAAATTGGTTTGATTATACCTTCAATTGGTGAAGCAACCGTAATATTATCTTTCGTACCTAAATCTAATAATTCATCTTCTGATTCTGGAATATCTTCAAATCCAATCACTAAAGTTAAAATAAATGACAGTACAACTGATAATACCATTACAACAACTACCCATAAAATACTCATTGGATTATCTTGATCTATAAACTGAACACTCGTAAATAGTCCAGGTGCTGCCATAGAATGACTCGCAAGTCCTGCTAAACCGGCTACTGCACCTGCCACAAAACCTGTAATAACTGATGCAATCATTGGACGTTTTAGTCGAATCGCTACCCCATATAATGCAGGTTCAGTAATACCAGCGATAATTGCAGATGACGCTGCTGCTAATGATGTTTGTCTTAATTCTCTATTTTTTGTCTTAAGTGCTACTGCAAGTGAAACCCCACCAAGAGATAAGTTTGCACCAATCTCAGATGGCATAACCATAGCTTCTTCACCAGTTTCTGCAATTGTTTGAACAATCGTTGGTGTGAAAACACGGTGCATACCTGTCATAACTAATAATGGCCATAACGCACCAACAATTGCTACTGCTAAGAATCCTAATTTATCATGTACAAAGAATACAATTTCAGATAACCCTGTACCTATTAAAATACCCGTAGGTCCAACAATAATAATTGCAATAGGTGCTGCAATTAATAAGATTAACATTGGTTTTAAGAAATTCTTCATTACGATTGGTGTAATACGATCTGCAAAATCTTCAATATATTTCAGCAACCATGTCATAACAATTGCTGGAATAATTGTATACGTATATTTTACTGACATAACTGGAACAAATGCGAATGTTGCTTCTTTTCCTTCAGCTGCTTTTTCCATAATTTCCATAAATACTGGGTGAACCATGACGCCTGCTATTGCGAGTGCTAAGAATACATTACTATTAAACTTCCTAGCTGCAGATACTGCGACTAACATTGGTAAGAAGAAGAATGGTGCATCTCCTATAGTATTTAAAATATTATAAGTTGAACTATCAACAGATAATACGCCTGTCATATTCAAAAGCATTGCTAATAATTTAATCATTGACCCACCAATAATGGCAGGAATTAATGGTGACATCGTACCAATAATAGCATCTAATATATTAATACCAACTTGTTTAAATGTTAATTTCTTCTTTTCAACAGGTTCGTTACTTTTAGCGCCACCGCTTACACCTAATTTCATTAACTCAGTATATGTTTGTGAAACGTTATTACCAACGATAACTTGGTATTGTCCACCTTGTTTACGTAAACCCATTACCCCATCAATATTTTTTATGTTCTCATCGTTTGCTTTACTCTCATCCTTTAACACGAATCTTAAACGTGTCATACAATGTGTTAAATTCTTTACATTACCAATTCCGCCGATATTTTTTAGTATTTCATCAGCCATTTTTTGATCATTTGCCATTACTTTCACTCCCGTCTTGTTTAGAACAATAAAAAAAGACCTAAACCACAAATAGATACACTT
Source organism: Mammaliicoccus fleurettii (assembly GCF_003970575.1). Lineage (GTDB taxonomy): Bacteria > Bacillota > Bacilli > Staphylococcales > Staphylococcaceae > Mammaliicoccus > Mammaliicoccus fleurettii. Next base: position 20,277 of record NZ_RXWZ01000075.1, on the reverse strand, counting down.
ATCCTAAGATAAATTCATCTATTAATGGTTTAGGTCTCGCCTGCCGAACAGTTACAATCCTAAACAATTAATTGTTTATTTTGTTTTTCTTAACATAAATATATCACAAAATTATCAATTGTCAACGCTTACATTTCTAGATATTAATCTTTGTATATGAATCGTTAAATATAAAGCTTCGTCGTGTGTCATTTCATATTGATATTTTTTCAATAAAAATACTTCAATCTTCTTCACACATTTATACGCATCTTTATACTTCTCTCTCACAATATCGAACAGTTCAAATTCGTTTGTATTCAGCGGTTTCTTAGAAATGATACGCTGTGCAAGAAATTTCAAATGCGTCATAAATCTAAAGTAAGTTAAACTCTCTTCATCAAAATCCAATCTAAAATGATACTTCACTAAACTTAAAATATTCTGCACCATTTCTGTCACTTGATTAAAATCTGCAAAATTATTATGTTCTGCATTTAATAAATGTATTGCGATGAATCCCGCTTCATCAGTTAATAATTTAACGCCTACAATTTCTTCAATCCAGTCCAAAGCACGTAAACCAATCTCATACTCAGTAGGATAGAATTTCTTGATTTCCCATAACAAGCCATTCTTTATAGCCATACCTTCACGTTGACGTTCAATAGCAAAGTTAATATGATCAGTAAGTGCAACATAAATCGTATCACTTAAATCTTTATTATATTCATTCTTCGCAACCTCAATAATCTTTTCGACCGCTTGAACAACTTCAATTGGTACTTCAATTAATAACGTTTTAAAGCGCTCAGATATTTCTTGGTTATTTAATTCAAAAATCTTTTCAATCTTTGACTCCTCTACAATATCGCCTTCTTGCTTACGAAACCCAATCCCTTTCCCCATCACAACACGTTCTTGGTTGTTTTGGGTGACACTAATCACATTATTATTAATGATTTTATTTATCTTCATATGACACCCCTTATTGTAGTAAATACATTGTCCTATAACGATAGAATGAATATCAATATAATAACGGATTTAGTTGTCCAATGTCTATTTTTTAGAAAAATTATTTTAAAAGACGAAACTGAGGCATAAATAAGTTTTTGAAAAAATAAAATGAAAATTAAGTCGGGTGTTAATCGAAGAGATAGACCAAGTTGTAGATTAAGTCTTTAGTTAATCTAAGAGTTTACCCAAGTTGTAGATTAAGTCAGAAGTTAATCTAAGAGTTTGGCTAAGTTGTAGATTAAGTACCAAGTTAATCTAAGAGTTTGACCAAGTTGTAGATTAAGTCGGGAGTTAATCGAAGACATCCTCAAAATCAACACCATACAATGAAAAGATTCTGGTACATATATGATTTTCATAAAAAATAAGAGCAGAGATTCAATTTTAATAATGAATTTCTGCTCTTATTAAATTTCTAGGATATTTCTATCCCACTTCCTTACTTTATTTCCCAAGAAATAACCTAGATATATAATCTTTATCCAGTTACTTTATTAATTTCATAATTTCTTTGCGTAACTTACTTCTTAATTCTGCCATTGTGTTCAAATGATATTTTTTATAACCTCCTGAATCTATTCTGAAAGCATGCACACCTATTACTTCATTTTTACTATTTAAAACTGCGCCGCCTGAAGATCCTGGTTCTGCCATCATTTGATAATAGCCTATTGGATTTACATTACGTGCCATAAGTGAATACTTTCCTTTTGAATAATACATTGTACCCATAGGATCTTTTTTGTATTTTCCAGTAGGTAATCCATAATGATACATATGAATTGGTGTGTTGGCTTTTATATTGTTAATTGATTTTTCTGGTGCGATTTTGCGTATTTTCATATATTTTGAAATATCTTCTTTTGTATATAATAAGGCAACATCGCCATATTTCATCATTTTAACACCAATGACATTGAGTGTACGCGTAATTTTTGAACCTTCTTGCAGAATGTTCACTCTAAGATTTTGTACTTTTGAAGGAGTCATTGGTTTATGTGCTTGTTGATTATTGATAACATGATTTGCTGTTAATATTGTATGTTTACCAATTGCTGTGCCAGTACCGTAAGTTAACATTTTTGCTGTAGGATTCCAGTTAAATACAGTTGCAATATTAGCTGCTTTAGCTTTCGTATGTGATATAGATACACCTTTATTACCAGAAGCTTTCATAATTTTCAATGCATCATCGATACCTGATGCTTTTGTAGCTTGACCAAAGTCTCGTACATTGTCACTACCAGGTATTTTTGAAGACCATGCTTTTGGAGCTTGGTTATAGTAACTAAGATTTTTAGGCTTTGTTGTTTTCTTTTTAGTTGTTTTTGATGTAACTTTTGGCTTTATATCTTTAACAGGTTTAGCTGTAGTTTTTGCTTTTTTAGTTGTCTTACTTTGTTTAGCTTTTGGTTTTGCCTTTGCTTTTGGTTTTGCCTTTGCCTTTGCTTTTGGTTTTGCCTTTGCCTTTGCCTTTGCTTTTGGTTTTGCCTTTGCCTTTGCTTTTGGTTTTGCCTTTGCTTTTGGTTTTGCCTTTGCCTTCGCTTTTGGTTTTGCCTTCGCTTTTGGTTTTGCTTTTGACACGACTTTTACTGTCTTCTTTTTACTTGGAGCTGTTGTCTTTTTATTTTTTGGTACTACCTTTGTAGTTTGAGCCTTTTTAGTATTAGTCGTTTTCGATTTAACAGTTTTTAATGGTGCTTTAGCTTTAATTTGTTTAGTAGTTTGTTTAGCTACTTTAGGAGTGCTAGTTGTATTCTTGTTTGGTACAACTTTTGGCGGAACTTTCACTGTTTTAGTTGTTGTAGTTTGTGATTTAGGCTGCACTTTAGCATTTGAAACTACTGGTGTAGCTTCTTTTGTAGAATTGCTTTTAACTATCTCTTTTGGAATAGAATTTATTGTTTTTTGTTCTAGAACTTTATTTTCATTAGGAAGCACTGTTTCCTTTTGTTGAGTATACGTACTACTTCCATTAACTGTCTTAGTCGATTTATCAGTTGTATTAATTTGCTCGACTGACGTTAGTTCATTCACATTTCCCTCAGTTAATGGATTACTAGAATTAACAGCAGCATGTGCCGTATTCATTGAAAATAATATAGAAAACCAAAGCATAATTAATATTATAATGACACTATTAGTATGTCTCCCCACTTTGTTCACTATATCCGTCCCCTTTTCCCCTTGTGTAAAATACACTATTTTTATAATATTATATACTTGTTCAATAATTTATAGCAATGTAATTTTTACTTTTGTGAACAAAGAAATTAAAAATCATTTTACACTTCAAATATTATTGGGAACTTTTCAATTGCGCATCGTTACAAAAACACTTTAATTAACTAATTAAAAACAAAAATATTGAGTTAACCTCATCATTGGTTAACTCAATATCTATAAATTATTTAAAAGCGCTTGTTCTTTTTTATTCATAATCATCTACACATTAATTCTACTTTTCGTAAAATGGATTCTCACTAAGTTGTTGGTTTCCTTTTAAAATGGCGCGGTTTAAATGTAATTTTTCGTCATTTACATCCAATGTGAAATCGCCTTTTATATATATTTGATTGTCTTCTCCGATGTTAATTTCTGTTGTTTCGTGGTGTTCGTTTGGTTATCCATCTTTTCTATTATATTCTAATGCACCACTTGGACAGAGTTCTACAACTCTTGCAATTTCATCTGCTGTTGCATTATCTGGCATAATCCATGGGCGTTTTGCTGTATCAAACACTTGGGAAAGATTTTTTACACATTCTGCTGCATGAATACATCGTTTAGGTTCGAATGAAACATCGATAGTGTCACCTGTATAATTTTTTCTCATTTTTATCCCCCTTTGATGATTATAAATAGTGTTCAATTAAAATAAACCATATTATTTTACATTTCCACTTTTAAGTTTATCATTTAAAATAGGTTAGCTATTTATATTCTCAAGGTGGTGACTCTGATGGAAATTAAACATGGCACAAATAAATTTTATGTCGGTGAAGATGAGCAGAATTTTTTAGCACAAATGACTTATGTATCTAGTGGCGAAAATCTAATGATTATCGACCATACTGAAGTGTCTGATGAATTACGTGGGCAAAATGTTGGGAAATTATTGGTTGAATCAGGTGTAAATTACGCACGAGAAAACAACTTAAAAGTGGTTCCATTATGCCCTTTCGCTAAAGTTTTAATAGATAAGACACCTGAATATCAAGATGTCTTAAAAAAATAATAAAAACGAGGAGGCTCTGGCAATTAATTGTCTCAGCCTTCTTATTTTTTAGTTATTTATAGGATTACTATTCATTTGTAATGAATGATATATTTTATTAACGTTGAAATTATAAAGACAGAGGAGGCTATTAGATGATTAGTCAATCTGATATTACTTATTTAAAACGATGTGTAGCGTTAGCAGAACAAGCATTGAATAAAGGTGATGAACCGTTTGGATCTATTTTAGTAAGTTCTGAAGGTGACATTATATTTGAAGATCATAATCATGTTAGTGGTGGTGATCATACAAGACACCCTGAGTTTGAAATAGCAAAATGGGCAGCAAATCATTTATCACCTGAAGAACGCAAGCTAGCAACGGTTTACACTTCAGGTGAACACTGCCCGATGTGTGCCGCTGCACATGGTTGGGTAGGTCTTGGTAGAATCGTTTATGCAAGTTCTTCTGAACAACTAAATACATGGTTAAGTGAGATCGGCGCACCTCCATCACCAGTAAAAAGTCTACCAATCCATCAAATTATTGAAAATGCAGATGTCGATGGTCCAGTTCAAGAATTAGCAGAAAAAGTTCACGCGTTACATTTGAAATTACACAAGAAATAATTCGATTTTTTAATCATCAACATAACACATTAAAGTAAACTCATAATTTATATCAGTGAAGGTATTGATTTGAATATGGATTGTGCTGTAGCTGATGCTGAAATTATTCAAGCAGCTAAATCGGGTGGTCTACCGGTAAGTGTTAAAACATACTTCATATGTGAGTCATATTAATTGACGTAGCCTATACTCAAGGGTCTATTATGTACAATGAAGAATATTAATCATGATATTCTATCACATTAGTAAGAGAGGAATTAATTTATGATGAATGCTAAAGCAAGAGCTGTAAACAGTCCGGATTCCAATTTTTACGCTACAGAAATCACAAGACGTGATCTTGATAAACATGATATTTTAATAGAAATTAAATACGCAGGAATATGTCATTCAGATATTCACACTGCACATGGAGAATGGGGTCCTGTTAACTACCCATTAGTACCGGGTCATGAAATCGCTGGTATTGTTAAAGAAGTCGGTTCTGATGTAAGTAAATATCAAATCGATGACCGTGTCGGTGTTGGTTGCATGGTAGACTCTTGTGGTGAATGTGAACATTGTCAAAACGGCGAAGAACAGTACTGCTTAAAAGGAAACGTTGGAACATATGCAGGTACGGATAGATATGGTGAACCAACTCAAGGCGGCTACTCAACACATATAGTCGTACATGAAGATTTTGTACTACGCATTCCTGATAATATTGGTTTAGACGCCGCTGCACCATTACTTTGTGCTGGTATTACGACGTATTCACCTTTAAATCACTGGAAAGCATACGAAGGTAAAAATGTAGCCGTTATCGGTATGGGTGGACTTGGACACATGGCTGTTCAAATTGCACATGCTATGGGTGCTGAAGTAACAGTATTATCACGAACATTAAATAAAAAAGAAGACGGCTTGAAATTAGGTGCTTCTCATTATTATGCAACAAGTTATGAAGCAACATTTGAACAACTTACAAGCTCATTTGATTTAATTATTAATACAGTAAGTGCTAATTTAAAAATAGATGATTACCTTAAATTATTAGCATTAGACGGTACAATCGTTAACGTTGGTGCTCCAGCAGAGCCTATATCATTACGAGTTGCAAATTTAATAGGACATCGTAGGTCATTTGCAGGTTCAGCAATTGGTGGTATTAGAGAAACACAAGAAATGTTAGATTTCTGTTCAAAACACAACATTGAACCACAAATCGAATTAATTTCGGCTGATCAAATTGATGAAGCGTATGATAGAGTATTATCTTCAGATGTTAAATATCGTTTCGTTATTGATACAAGTACAATGTAATATTTTTAAAAATGGTGTCCATAATATATGGGCATTATTTTTTTATAAATAAAATGATTAAAATGCATTTATTCTTATTGTTTAGCTAAAAACATCTCTTCATTTTAGTATGTGACTGGTCAACATCCTTTTGTGTAAATTGAAAATTTGTGGTAATATCATCATGGACAAAAAGTCGAGATATTAATAGAAAAGAAGGTTTAAATATATTATGAAAGAAAATTTTTGGAGTGAATTACCACGTCCATTTTTTATATTGGCACCTATGGAAGATGTAACTGATATCGTCTTTCGTCATGTTGTCAGTGAAGCTGCTAGACCAGATGTGTTTTTCACTGAATTTACAAATACTGAAAGCTTTTGCCACCCTGAAGGTATACACAGTGTTCGTGGTCGCTTAACTTTTAGTGAAGATGAACAGCCTATTGTCGCTCATATATGGGGAGACAAACCTGAGCATTTCCGAGAAATGAGTATCGGTATGGCAGAGATGGGCTTTAAAGGTATTGATTTGAATATGGGTTGTCCTGTAGCTAATGTTGCTGGCAAAGGTAAAGGGTCTGGCTTAATTCTAAGACCTGAAACTGCAGCCGAAATTATTCAAGCAGCTAAAGCGGGTGGTCTACCGGTAAGTGTTAAAACTCGCCTCGGTTACTATAAAATAGAAGAGTGGAAAGATTGGCTAAAGCATGTCTTTGAACAAGACATAGCAAACTTATCTATACACTTACGTACGCGTAAAGAAATGAGTAATGTAGATGCACACTGGGAATTAATCGAAGCAGTCAAGAATTTACGCGACGAGATCGCACCAAATACATTGCTAACGATAAACGGTGATATACCAGATAGAAAAACAGGTCTTGAACTTGCAACAAAATATGGCATTGATGGTGTAATGATTGGAAGAGGTATCTTCCATAATCCCTTTGCCTTTGAAAAAGAACCACGCGAGCATACGAGTAAAGAATTATTAGATCTGTTGAGATTACACTTAACATTGTTCGAAAAATATTCTACAAATGAAGCTAAACAATTTAAAAGTTTACGCAGATTCTTTAAAATCTATGTACGTGGCATGAGAGGTGCTGGCGAACTGCGCAATCAATTGATGAATACAAACACAGCAGACGAAGTTCGTGCATTACTCGATGAATTTGAAGCACAAATGGAAACTGTTATCTAATTTTTAATTATAGCGATTCGAAGACTAAAGGCTGAGAACATGCCCGCGGAAAGCATGCGCATAAAAAAATGCCAGCAAAGTATAAGACTTTGTCGACACTCTGAGAGCTCATCTGACATTACAGATGAGCTCTTTTTTATATACATAATTAATTTCCATTACTCAGTTCTCTCGATAATATCTTTAATTTGATCTAAAAACTGCGTTCTTTCCGGTATATTTAATATTGGATGAACGTGGAACAAATTAAGTCCTGGTAAGAAATCATGCACGATGTTTTTTGAATTTAAAATATTAGAAAATTTAACCGCGTCTGGATATAACGCTTCTTTCGTTCCTATTGAAATTGTAATATGACCTAAGCCTTCTAAATCGCCAAACATTGGAGAAATTCTCCAATTATCAATCGGCGTATCTCCTGCCCAGAGTTCTATAATATATTTGCTTCCTAGTGTAGCTAACATTGGATCGATTTTTTCATATACATACGTTTCGGGATTAGATAATGTAGCATCGAGAATTGGCGAAATTAATACAATATTACTCGGTTGCGCTAATCCTAACGTTTTAATATATTGAGAAAATGATAATGATATTTGTCCACCTGCAGAATCTCCCATAATTATAATTTGACTTGTGTCCTCATTATTCAAAATATCATTTTTGTAAATTTCTTCGAGTAAGTCAAATGTTTCTTTGTACGTAGCGTGAGGTGTTTTAGGATATATAGCCATCATCACTTTAGCATCTATTTCTGTCGCAAGTTTATCAACAAATTCAAAATGAGCTTTGAAAGGATCTTTAAACCAAGCGCCACCATGTATATATAAAACAACCTTTTGCTTCGAATTAGGTTTATCATTCACAATATATATCTTCGACCCTTGTAACGTTTCTACTTGGACACTATTTTTGAATTTATAATTTGTCCCTTCAAATTCTCCAGCCGTTTGATACTTTACTTTATTAATTTCATTTTTAGCATTTTCTATACTTAAGTAAGGTTTCTTCATTTTCATTATTCTAATCATCATTTCATAAAGAAAACTTTTAAAACTACGCTTTTCTTTCAATCTAACATAACCAAACAAAGCCATTATACTTAAACTAATGAATGCAATTATCTTCTTAAACAAAATAAACCCCCCATATCATTCATTATATCGCTGCACCTTGTTTATTTAAAGCTTTAACATGTCTGCATAAGTATCAGTGAAATCAACATTAATATTTAAATTCTTTTTTAAAGACGATAACAAGTATCAAAATAATCATTGATGCAATTGCTGCTGTCAAAAATACTGGCATATAAGCTAAATGTGTTGCCTCTATAATACCGTTTGTAATAGCATCTCTCATTGCTTTATTATGGAATCTGATTAATTTGATCTAGTGTCTTAGATATACTACCTGAATCAGATTGCATTGAATTCATAAATTTATGTGGTATATCCTTTATATTAAAGTGTGCTTGACTTAAGTTTTCTTTTATTTTAGTTCCCGTTTGACTGAAACCAATCTGTATAAATGTAGCAAATAGTGTTGGTGCAATTGTAATACCTACTTGTCTCGATACGGATAAAGTACCAATAACTGTGCTATTGTTTTTACTAGAGTCTGCTGAACGTGTTGCTAATACTGTCATTGGCGCTCCAATTGTAAAGCCAAATCCTAGTCCTGCAATAATTGAAAATACAAAAAATGCAACGGCTTCATACGTAAAGAGTGCTAAGCCACCATAGCCGATAATACTCACAATACTGGCAACAACTAGGGCAAATATCGCCCCTTTTTTATCTACAATTTTACCGCCCATTGAAGCACCAACTCCTGAAGCTAAAGCAAGTGGTGTCATCCAATAACCACTATTCGCGGCGCTTACGTGTAATACATTTTCAACGAATGATGGAATAAAGATAATAGCGCCGATTAACATTCCAGATAATACACCCATGATTAAAGTAATTGAAAATGCTGGTTTTCTTAATAGAAAGTAAGGCAAAAATGAATCTACATCAGAGGATTCGTTTTTATATTCTATTAAAATCATGATGGCATATCCAATAATCGCTAGTATAATCAATCCGATAACTGACAAACTAAATATACTTCCAGTGATGTTCCCAGTTTGAATATTATTAATCGCAAACATCATTAATAAAGTAGAAAATGAGAATAGCATTATTGCATATTTATCAATTTTAGTTCTAACTTTCTCTTGTGTTTCAGGCATTTTGATCATCATAAAGATAACAATCATAATTGCTACTGGCACATTAATTAAGAATAACCAATGCCATGTTCCACTAACATTAATGAGCAAACTACCTATGTTAGGTCCAAGCACTGATGCTATACCATTCATTGCGCCAAGACCACCGAGCATGCTTCCTTGTTTTTCTTTTTTATAAGCAGAGATAATATGCGAACTCGCAATTACAAACAAACCCCCGCCACCAAACGATTGAATTAGTCGTGCAATGATGAAGAATGTATAATTTGGACTCAGTGCCACAAGTAATGATCCTAAACCGAATAATATCACTTCAACTATAAACACTTTTTTTCGACCAAACATATCAGCAAGTTTACCGGCAATAGGTGTTGATATTGCCATACCTAACGTATAAATCGTAATACCCCACGACCCCATCTGAGCCGTAATTTCAAAAGACTGGTTAATTGTAGTTAATGCTGCACTAATAATCCCGTTATCAAGCGCAGCCATAAATACACCAATCAACAAAAATACTACAACAATATCATATTTTTTCTCTTTCATATTCAAGCCTTCTTTCGTTTATTTGCTCCAAATTTCATATACTTATTTAACACCTATTATATGAACTCATTATGAACAAATTCAATTTGAAAGAAAAATAATATGATGAAAATTAAAATTGATATTTTTGTTTGTATATTTTTTGTATTTATATAAACTTCTCTTTCTTAATTTGTCTTATTACTGCTAGCATACTTCCTAGTGCTATACTGATGCTCAGCATGGATGAGCATCCATAACTTAATAACGGTAGAGTTACACCTGTTAATGGTATGAGTCCTGATATACCGCCCAAGTTTATAAATATCTGCAATTTTATTTTATTTTTAATATCAGAATATATTAAAATAGAGGCAATAATTGCCAATGTTAGCAATGTTCCACCTAAATCTCCTTGCATTAATACAAGTACTAAACCTAATATAGATAATGGAGGAACCAAATTTTTCAATTGATAACTTCGCCTATTTGTTAGAAGTTTATCTAATATAAATGCAAGATAAAAAATAGCCACTAACTTTAGAAATTCTGATGTTTGAATACTAAATAGTCCTAAGTTAATCCAATTCTTTGAGCCATTGATCTCTTTACCTATTATCAATGTCAGAAATAGTAATGCGATTGTTCCCAAAACAATAAACTTTTGCATATTACTATTTTTAAGAGCGTTGATATTAAAGTACATACTAATAATTAAAAGTAAAATAAACCCTAAAATTACAAAAATATATTGTCTCTTCATAAAAAAATTAGCCTCTACCGGCACTCCATTAGTTAAACTTCCTCTTGAAGCAGCTACCATACTCGCACTATAAATCATAACCACACCTATAATACTTAGAATTATAAAACAAGACATAATGCCTAAATCTAAATACTTCATGCGAATTCTAATGCTTCTTATTATTCTTAACATTATTTTACCCTTTCTTAAAAATATCTTAACAATTGTCACACATTTTTTGTTTGTTGACAAATTATTTTAGGTTGACCTAAAAATATTTGGTGAGTAGTGTTAAAAAATAGTAGAAGGATGATGAATAACGCAAACTCAAACAATTCATTTTGTTCAAAATAATATTAAAGGCTCCCTAATTCACTAAGAATTTAGGAGCCTTTTTATTTGTTACAAAAACAATTATTATAATAAAGCATAAATCTGATAATTGATGCTAGCATCTAGTAGTGTAGTTTCGAATAAATTATTATATTTAACCAGAGATATGATTAAGGATGCTATAGAAGCTAAAAGTGTAAGTAACAGAACTAGCTGTGTTAATTTTTCCATTTTTCTAATATTATTTATCAACTCCAAAACAATAGGATAATAACCTAGAAAAAATTAAAATGAAGCTTTACAATTTCAAAATTATTATCCAAAAAGCTATTGTCTTAAAGTTGATCAGATAGATTTAGAAAAAATTGAAAATAAAAATAACAATATAACTATACCTATCATTAAACACATGAAAAATTGTTCACCCTTTAATACCTTACCTCCTATTCGATTTGTTTATAATATCTCTGGATCATTTTTTATTAATGCATAAAACATAATAACTAAAGGAATAAACAGTGTGATAAGAATAAGAAGAAGAATTATTAAGCCTACTGGAAATATATAATTCATTATCTAACACCTCGCATTTCCAATCCAAAAATTTTTCCAAATTGCTTATATTTAATTTCGATTTTAAATACATATAAGTTAAGAAACAATAAAACCCCCACCTATTTATGATAACTATCAGTGTATCCTACATGAGTGAGGTTTTTTAGTTCTTTCATTCTTTAAATAATATTATAATCAATAATAATTACACTATTTAGAAAGGGGTTAACTAATGTCTATCATTTATTTTGTCAGGCATGCTGAAAGAGATACCACTATACAAGAGGATAAATTGGCTCCTTTAACTACTGATGGCCATAGAGATGCTGACGAACTTAAACGTTTCTTCAAAGATAAAAATATCCAAGCTATTTATAGCAGTCCTTATCAACGAACTGTTCATACAATTGAACCTACTGCTTTATCATTAGACCTACCTATCAATCTTATTAATGATTTACGTGAAAGAAAAATTGGATCATGGATTCAAGATTTCCCTCTTTATTCTAAACAACAATGGAAAGATTTTGATTATAAACGAGAAAATGGAGAATCATTGAACGATGTCGCTAAACGATTACTGATTGCTTATGAACAAATAATAAGTAATATAGATGGTAATATTATCATCTGTGGACATGGGACAGCATTTGCAGTTCTATTCCATCACCTTACAGACGGATACTTCGGCTATGAAGAATGGAAGCAAATGAAGATGCCAGAAATTTTTTTATATGACATATCAGATAACAAACTTAAAAAATTAAAAAGTCTCAGTTAGAATTAAATAAGTACATTCAAAACGAATGTACTTAGATTTATTTATGGTAGGACTATACTTTCCAAAAATTCTATTATTTTTGATATAGGTGAGTGTATCTCTTAAGAATGAGGTTATTATAGTTTTAAATCCGTCAATATTTTATATCATTGATGGCTTTAATAAAATCTTCTCTTAAAGTAATAGCACCAATTTCTTATGAAAAAATCCTGTTAAAAAATCTCACTACGATCAATTATCTGACCATTAAAAAAGATATTAACTTTTATAATCCCCTGCACATTATTGACTTTAACTATACTAAAATCATTAAATTTATATAAAGGTGCATACACTGCATTATAATATAAGAATATCTATTGAATTAGTGGTTTTTTATTCATTTTCTCTTGATTTACCTATATTAATAATAAATCCTGTATATACTATTATTCTTTCAGAAGCATATTTGGATTTACTTTTATAGCTTTAATTTTGAAATCTCTTTTTCTATATCAGCATGAGAAGTAAATGGACTATCTTCATATGCTAACTCCCTATAGAAAAAGAGTATGTCTATCATAAATTCATGTACTATCTTACATAGGGTGTATAAAATATCCAAATCACAATTAGAAGAAGTATCTATTAACCCGTATAAACTTTCAATGCTATATCTGTGATTATTAACTTTATTAGAAAATTCTGTAAGAAATATTCCTTTTGGACAATACTGATGTTTTATTTCATCCATCTGATCAATTTTTATTGCATAATACATTGCTTTTTTAAAATCATATTCTAATCTTCTTTTTAATTTATCACTTACTTCTATAAATTTTCTTTCTACTTCTTTATGATGTTTACTGAGATTCGAAATAATAGTGTCTAATTGTTGTTCATTAAAACTCTGTCTCCCATTTTCAATTTCAGACTCAAATTTCTCTAAATTCATTATGACAGCTGATGAGAAATTAGAATAATGTTTATAAATATTAAATTGGATGTCATCTGGTGTATTTTTCGTATTTGAATTAATAATTTGATTTAATGGAATTTTAATGCTTACTGACTTTTGATTTATTAACTTAGTTTTTTGGACTTGTTCTAATGGATTAGCCCAATAGATATTTTGATTTGGTAAATCTACTAAAAATATAAATGTTACATCCTGTTTTTGGATCCAATAGTTTAAAGTCGAAGTAGCTATACTATAACAAAAATTTTCTTTGCCACTATCTAGATATATCCCTGGATTATCTGTTCCCTTACATTGAATATAAAAATTCAATTTTGTTGGTCGATTATTATTAAGTATAGTAGCACTAAAATCTATACCAATATCTTGAGTTTGATCAATCTCATTTACTAAACAGAATCTCTGCAATATATACTTTAGATATGATGCTGATTTAGCACCTGTCATTTGATTCTTATTAAAAATCGGTAAATTTTCTGTCATGGTTCCTCCTATTTACATCTATACAATTATCTAATTTATATTATAGTACTGTAATTAGAGTTAATTAAAATCTAGGCAACTTCTTTTCCGCATTAATTAACTGTGAATCCTTTAATCCAAAGGCATTTGAAAGACTTGTAATCAATGGATACATTGAATTCAAATAATTATCATTTTCAATAATAAATGCGGGCATTGAATGTATAACATTTCTAATAAACGGCTTAATTGGATAATTTTCAAAATCTCCCTGACTCTGTTTGCCTTTAGTATTTAATAGCGTCACGAATAAAAGATACGGTTTCGGTATTTCTAGCTCACTCATTACCTCTGTAAAGTCACGTACTTTGTTAATTAGCATTTCTTCTAATTTTAACCAACTATATATGAATTTCTCATTTCGATTTTCTCTATCCATATTCATCATTCTTATTTCAGTAATTTCTAAGCTCCCGTTATGAAAAAATTGAGTATAAGCTGCAATTTTTTTAGAAGATTCATATGAAACCAAAAGACCGTCCATATTGTAACTTACATATCCTCTTCTCATAATACTTCTGGATGTAGGACTGAACACATCAATTTTATGATTTGTCTCCGCCTTACTCAAGTCAGTATAACTATTTAGTTTCATGCTAGTTTGAGGAATAATATGAATAAGCATTGCTGTGTCTCCTTCTAGATCTCCAGCAATTTCTCCTCCTAAAATCATACTCAATCTCTCATTCTTAAAATTTATGATTTTGTTCTCAGTTATGTTTTTTTCATTGAAAGCATTACGAATGTCTTCAAATAACATTGGTGTTGTCATATTTCCATATCTTATATATAAATCATCTCTACTACTATTGTTAACAGCATGTGGCTTAGTTAAACTCATAGGTATATATATTCTGAGAAGATATATTCTCAATTGTCTCTAGGTTAATTTTAATTCCATGAATAACGGGTTTTATTTTGCTACTAATGTATTGTCTAAAAGACTGCTCCCAAGTTTCTAAGTTCTGCTCATTTATTCCCACATCTTTTAGTTGAGCTGGATTATGATTATCATCTTCTCCTATTCCTATGATGATTGTCCCACCAGTAGTATTCGCAAATGAGCTAATAACTTGAAGTAACTTATTCTTTTCTTTGTCAGATATTGAGCTAAACTTACCATTAGTAAAGAAATATTGTTTATATTCTAGTTTTTGATCTTCAGATAATTTATTATCCCAAATTTCTTGTATATTTATATCAATCATCTCCTGTTCGTATAATTGGAGTAGCTTATATCTTACTTCCAAATGATGAGTACACTGTACTATTTCCATCATAGCCATATAAATCACGCACTTCTGCATCTTCACCTAACTTCCTAATAAATGGATTACCATCTTTCGTTTTTCCGAATATTGCACCATAGTAATATTCAATTTCTAATTCTGTATAGGGTTTATTGAATGCTTAAATTTCTATAATTTTAGATTTGGTATTATTCTTTGAAAAGAATAATACCTCTCCTTTCCTTCTCGATTAATCATATAATCTATAGGTATGGTTACTTCACAATTTCTATATGAACCATCTGCATGACTTGTACCTATCACCTTACATTTTGTTTTTATTGCTAACTTTTGTGCCGCTTCTATCCATTCATCCAATTGTTCCTCACTGAACATACCTACTCCGATTGGATGAAAGATAATATCTAACTGCTCATCTGTTTTAAAATCTCTAACTCCTTTTAGAATTTTCATACATAAGATATAACCTGCATTATAGTCACCTAACTTGAAATGTAACGGCTGAACTAGCTTTTCAATAGATTCAGATTCTGTTTTTGCACGTGTATAAATGATTTTTCCATTCTTATCGATAACCACTGCAATATCTTTATCGTCTTTCCTATACGAACTTACAATAGTGACATTATTATCATTGCTACCTTTGACACATCTTGTAGTCTCTCATTATCAGATATGTATCCTTCGGGAAATAGAAATACATCAACTTCGGGATTGTTAATAACTTCAAGCTCTAGTTGTTCGATGGCTTGTTCTTGTTTAGGTTATGCAAGTAATAATTTCATAGATTCCTCTTTCTTATATCAATTATTAAATTACATTTATATCTGTTTTACATAGCCCCTACACTCGTATATTCTATCTATCGCATCCTCATCTATCTGAGTTCTATCTAACACATACCCGAAACTATAGATTGGTTGAAATTTAGCGTTGGCCGGAATAACGTCGCCATTTGTAAATACATGATAATACGAGTTAAACTGTTCAAATCCATTTTTTATGTACCACTTATTACTTGATTCATCTTCTCGAGTCCAAGCTTCGATATACTCTATCTCTTTTTGGAATAATCTTTTCTCAACTTCCGCTAATAACATATTTCCAATTCCTTTAAATTGATAGTCTGGATGTACTGCGATGGTTTCAATCATTGCTTCACGTTTGTTCTTATCGTAACTACAATATGAATTACTAACTTCAACATCGATTAGACCAATAACTATATCACCCTCAATACAAATCAGTTCTATCCCATGTATTTCAGGTTTGTTATGCAATACATCATCGTAATACTGTGTGTAAAGAAACGATAATGTTCTACAACGAATCCATGAGTCTTCATATTTTTGGGTATAAGCTTTAATCTCCATAATTTACCTCATTTATCTGAGTATTTATATACAATTAAAACATTCAATTCATATTTAACTAGGAAACAGATTGAATTCATTCTGAATCGCTCTTTCTATGAGGAGAGCTTCCATAGGACTATCACAACTTATTGCGTATATCCAACTAAAATCAAAGTCTAAGTCATTATCTTTTAAAAATTTTCGTCCAGATATTTCAAAGTTTTTTCTACCTATATTAATATCGACATTTAAATCGATATCTATACTACCCATCTTACCTGTTTTAGTAACTCCTACTATAATTGGTCTTGATTCTTCTCTATTATTTTTGTAGCATTTTATATAAACTATATTTGCTAATTCTGACCATTCATTAGCAAGTCTATTTCTCCAACGGTTATAAGCAATTTCTGCTCCAACAATACTAAATTGAACTAGTTCTTTCTTATAAGTATTATTCAAATATTTTTTGATTTCTTCTATTTTAGTATCTCTTTTTATAAATTCAGAAACATATATATCCCAAGATTGCTCCAAACCTTTCAAAGTATCACTCCTTACAAGATATTAATACGGAAGCTTTGTAATACTAACCTTTGTACCTTCAAATGAATGATTTTTCAATAGTGCTTCAATTTTAGTTTTTTTATCAGCATTATCTCCATTTATGATTACTTCCTTAAGCATCTCTGATGTCATTTTACAAACTGCAAATGGTTTATCGTTCATTTGAGTTTCAGGATTTAAAGAACTATCACTATTTATATTTTGTATAATATAACGAATTTCTTCCTCCTGTCTTAAATATGGATTTTAAAAAAATAGAGAGAAGAAATATAATGCTTGTACTATACCTAAAATCACTTCCGACATGTCTGATGAATCATACTTAATATTGTCATGTGCAACAATCCATGCTCTAGCTAATTCTTTAATATAATCGAGTTGTATTTGAAGATTATATTCTACTTTTAAAGGAAATACATAAGCATTTCCAATTGTATATTCATCAAGTGTCGATCGTCCTCTCGAATAATATTCACCAAGATTTCGCATTATTTCTGAATTTTCAAAACCTAAGGCAAGTTCACCATAGTTTGACAATGCCTGTGAATAATTATTTTCACTAAAACTCCAAACGTAAGTATCATAAGGTAACTCGGTGTTTAACCTTTTTATAATAGAAACAACATCTTCCGGGGCATTCAAGTTTTTTAATTCACTTTCCATTAACCCATAAACATATTTCACTTCATTAGTATCATTCATATAGTGTATAGATCCAATTAAGAATTGCTTAGATACTATAATTTTTTCAAATGCTTCAACATTAGTATAATGGTATAAGTTTTTTACCACTTTTGGATCAGCATAAAATTGACGAGCAATTATTTCTGGTTGTACACTTCTATAAAATTTAGAATTTACATCATAACAGTCATTTAATAATTGTAAACCATCTTTATTCATAGATAGTACCATTTCTTTTGTATTTCTAGGTACATCTTTACTTTTTAACAGTTCATTTAATTTATCCATAAATTCTCACCCCACTATTAGAACTATTATGCCTATAAATTCATCATATGATTCAAAAATAACTTATTAAGACATTACTTACAAACCCTTTCTATTCTCTACTGGCTCTTTGAACAATATGATGCACACCATTCTTATCAAACACTTTATATTTCTCCATCCCTATTTTTGCTGCTACTTTTTGAGAGGGAGGTTATCAATAGTTGAATAAGAATATATTTGTTCATATCCTAAAATATTAAAAGCATATTCAACTCAGGCTTTCGCCGCTTGTGACGCATATCCTTTATTGCAGTATTCTTTAATAATATGAAATCCAATCTCAGGTAATATCTCTCCATCAATATTTTGCATCGTTATTCCACAATCACCTAAAAATGTTCCATCTTCCTTCAAAATAACTGCCCATAAACCACAATTATAGGTAGTATAATTTTCAATATTCCAATTAAGCCATTCTTCCACCTCATGCTCATTGAACGGATGATCATAGTATTGCATAGATAGAGGATCAGAGAACACTTTAGCTAAATCTTTTTTATCTACAATTCTTAATTCACGTAGGATTAATCGTTCCGTTTCAATTACTGACATGTTCATCACTTCCGTAATACTATTTTTTAAATTTACTTCC
Organism: Mammaliicoccus fleurettii; assembly: GCF_003970575.1. Taxonomy (GTDB): domain Bacteria; phylum Bacillota; class Bacilli; order Staphylococcales; family Staphylococcaceae; genus Mammaliicoccus; species Mammaliicoccus fleurettii. Next base: position 1,505 of record NZ_RXWZ01000075.1, on the reverse strand, counting down.
CCCTATCAATGCTACTGCTAACCAACAATTTTTCTCTGTCAATGAAATTAAAACAGTGTAGGTATGCTATGTGTTTATTTGATTTTGTGATAATTTACAAATAAAAAAAAGAGAAGGGCATCCCCTTCTTTTTAATTTTTAGAGATTTAGAAATCACTGTGGGGCCGACAAAAACAATTATAAAATTAAAAATCAATATTATCTATAAGTGAGTAACTAGTGAAAAATAGTACAGCCACTATTATTAAAATTAATCATACACTTAAAAATTCATTCATATAAAAACCCTTTATTATGGATTAAAGATGTTTTTATTCTGTAACTCTTTTTTCATTTCTAACAATGTCCTATAATTATTTCCTGAACTTATATCGTTGAAGTATGTCGTTTTACCTATTGTAATATGTGGTACGAATAACTCACCTTCAAAATAATACTCTTTTAATTCTTTAGGTACATTTAATGTATCAACTAATTTATTATGCAATCTGATTAATTCAGGGGAATATAATGATAAATATAAAACTTGTTCCCCAAAAAATTCAATAGTTTTTGGTGTAATATAAAATTGCTTTGTTTTGCTGATAATATTGTGTATTTGATTTAATCTCTCACGGCTTTCATTTAATTGGCTTTGCGCTTTTAGTGTAACATGAGGTTCTACGCCAATTTTATTCATATATTTTTCTTGCAAGTTAGTTAGCTCTGTATATATGTCTTCTGAAGGTACGATGCCTATAAAATACATTTTAAACCTTCTAAAATTTACCCAATATCATACTACCTATTATTGGTATATTATTTAAAATATTCAATTGCTCTTTCTTCTAACTTTTTAACATAATCATATTTTTTATCTATATATCTTTGTATCATCAACATCTTTTGTAATTTCTTCCTTAATCTTATTATAACTTTTCACTTCTTGTTTATGCGCTCTTAAATAATCTCTAACCTTTAAATGCCTATCTATTTCAAGATTATCGAACTGATAAATATGGATATGATGTGTTCTATTTTCTCCGCCTTTTCTTAATAATCGCCTACCCTTAATTCCCCATTCTCCAGCTACATCATAATTCTTGTTCTTAAAAGTATCATTATATGTATCAATTTGAGTAATATCTTTAACAATAACCATCATATCTATAACGGGTTTTGCTTTCATACCTTCAACCGATGTACTACCAAAATGTTCACATTTAATAATTTCTTGCCCTAATATTTCATACAAATGTTCACACTCTTCATGGTACATTAATTTCCATAGTCGATTATATTCTGATAGTCTAACTTTCATAAACCCTTCTCCCCTTTTACCTATTAGTTTAAAAGGCTACTTATTTTCATTTGTGTTGAAAACATTGTATCCTACTTTTCTAATTAAATAAGCTTCTTGAGACTCATTAAATATACTACTCACTAATTTTTCAAATAAAATATTAACTTTATTTGCGGAAATTTCGATGCTATTTAAATCTATTTTAGAAGGAAAGGTTTTTAAA
>NZ_RXWZ01000074.1 GCF_003970575.1 Mammaliicoccus fleurettii | reverse complement strand
GTAAATAATCCTGTAATGTACTTTGAATATTCCACAAAATATTCAAAGTATAAAGAGAAACTATTGACATGCACATAAACTTTACAATTTTTTTCATTTAAAATCTCCTTATCAAATATATCTTTTTGTTTTATTCTGTAGCGATTATCCTATGTATAAAAGAAATATTTAAACTTTAAGTCTACTCTATGTATTTATTAAATTGACGTACTTCTTAAAAATAGGAAAAATAATACATTTTACATATTATAATTATATCATCATTATTATAAATAAAAAGATAATATTTTAAATTTTTACACCTAAATTCATATTGTTTTTACATGAATTAACTTTTTAATTACACAATTTAAAATTGTTCGAAATTAAATTCATTTACTGATTTTCTTGAATCATTTTATTATGTGTAACGCGATGATCAAAGTTCTTGGCAATATTGATTTTGTAGTTTGTATGTTGTTCATAATCCTGTCCGTATACACATGCGTAAAGTATATCCATTAGAAATCCTATTGAATCTCTTGTTGAGAAGTTGCTGATTTTTGAATAAAGCTTTTCCCGTGTTGATATGCGTAAAGTACTGTCTGCATATTTACTTACTGTGTTCTCTCCTATACTCGTTAATCCGATTATTGGAACTTTTTTCTTCTTTAACATTGGCAATAGTTTTAATATGCTTTGATTCTCTCCACTATAAGAGATAAATATTGCGCATGTGTCTTTTGTAGATTTTTCTATTTCAAAATGTGGTTCTAACGTGCATAGTTTAACAGTTTTGCCTATTTGATTCATCTTCATTTCGAACTCTTCACAAATCATTAAATTATGATAGAGTCCAAATATTTTGATTGTATCTGCTTTTACTAAATAATCTACTGCTAAATCTAATGCTTGATTATTAATTAAATGTAGTGTGTCATTAATCGTCGTTTGGTTTAACAATGCTAATTTATGGCTGATGGACATATTATTATCTGCTGCATCAAACGGGAAATTCGCATCGATTGATTCGTAATGTCGATTTAAATATTCTACTTCTTCTAAGAAATGTTCTTTTAATTCTAACCATCCATCATAACCTAATTTCTTCGCGATTCTAATCACTGTGGAAGGATGTGTATACGTTACTTTAGATATATGTTCTAATGTTTTAGTTTTTACTTTTTCTCGTTCTTCAAACAAATAATGAATGATGCTTTGTTCTGCTACGGAAAATATATCTTCTTTCATTCTTTCGGTTAATAACATGTTTAGAACTCCCCTTTGTAAAAATTAATTACAAACATTTATCTTTTTAGAAGGAAATTTGTAAATTTCATTTGATAATAGCGCATTCGCCTCTTTAATCGTTACTTCTATTCTATACTTAACGTGTATAAGAAAGAAATCAATAGGGGGTATTTTAAATGGAAAAAGGTATTAAAATTGTGACAATCGGTGGCGGTAGTAGTTATACACCTGAGTTGATGGAAGGTTTTATTAAACGTTACGAGTCTTTGCCATTAAGTGAAATTTGGTTAGTTGATATTCCTGAAGGTCAAGAAAAATTAGAAACTGTCGGTAAGATGGCACAAAGAATGTGGGACGCTTCTCCTTACGATGTAACGATACATTTATCTTTGGATAGAAGAGAAGCATTAAAAGATGCAGATTTTGTAACGACGCAATTTAGAGTAGGGTTATTAGATGCTCGAATTAAAGACGAACGTATTCCGTTATCTCACGGATTCTTAGGTCAAGAAACAAATGGACCGGGTGGTATTTTTAAAGCGCTAAGAACAATTCCAGTCTTATTAAATATCGTTGAGGATATGAAAGAACTCTGTCCAAACGCTTGGTTAATCAATTTTACAAACCCTAGTGGTATGGTGACAGATGCAATTGTACGATATGGGAAATGGGACAAAGTACTCGGCTTATGTAATGTACCAGTTAATAGTTTAATTAATGAATCTGAAATGTTGAATGTTAAAGAAGGAGAACTTACGCATCACTTCGCAGGATTAAATCATTTTCATTGGCATCGGGTAAAAGACGCTCAAGGGAACGATGTAACAGAACAATTGAATAAAAAGCTCGTAGAAGATGCATCGTCATTACCTTCTAATATTTTTGATGTATCATTTTTTGAAGAACAATTGCAACAAATGAATTTAATTCCATGTGGCTATCATAGATATTATTACCGTGCAGAAGAAATGTTAGAACATGCGCTTAAAGAATATCATGATCCAGAAATCGGTACACGTGCAGAACAAGTTAGACAAACTGAGAAAGAATTATTTGAACTGTATAAAGATGAACATCTAGACCATAAACCAGAACAATTAAGCAAACGAGGCGGGACACACTATTCAGACGTAGCTTGTGAAACGATCGCTTCAATCGCATCAAATAAAAATACACACGTCGTTGTCTCTACAGTTAATAATGGCGCAGTACCAGACTTAGCACCAGAAGACGTAGTTGAAGTATCAGCATATATCAATGCAACAGGCGCACAACCAATCGCATTCGGCTCATTACACCCAGCAGAACGAGGATGGTTACAAGTCATGAAAAATATGGAACTATGTGTAGAAGAAGCAGCAGTAACCGGAGACTATGGCTTATTATTACAAGCCTTTATCATAAATCCATTAATACAAAGTGGTGAAACAGCCAAACAAGTAATGAACGAATTACTCATCGCACATAAAGCATATTTACCACAATTCTCCGAAACAATCGCACAACTAGAAGCACAAGGCATAGAAATAAAAGATGCCAAAGCAAGAGAACTAAGTGAGCATGTAGAATTGAGAAACGTATAGAAGTAGAACGGTTGGGATTGAAATGTGCTTATTTAGTACATTTCAATCCCGTCATCCACTACAAATATAATGATTTGAGGCTGGGACAAATTAATTTGTCCCAGCCTTTCATTGTGTGGTGTTGATTTTGAGGATGTCTTAGATTAATGATGGAGTTAATCTAAGTTTTGGTGGAACTCTTAGATTAACTTCCAACTTAATCTACAACTTGGTCGATCTCTTAGATTAACTTCTGAATTAATCTACAACTTGGTCGACCTCTTAGATTAACTCCCGAATTAATCTACAACTTGGTCAAACTCTTAGATTAACTTCCGAATTAATCTACAACTTAGTCGATCTCTTCGATTAACTGCCGAATTAATCTACAACTTAGTCGATCTCTTCGATTAACTACCGAATTAATCTACAACTTACCCGATCTCTTAGATTAACTTCAGACTTAATCTACAACTTAGCCAATCTCTTAGATTAACTACCGAATTAATCTACAACTTAGCCGATTTCTTAGATTAACTCCCGAATTAATCTACAACTTAGACGATCTCTTCGATTAACTTCCGAATTAATCTACAACTTGGTCAATCTCTTCGATTAACTCCCGAATTAATCTACAACTTAGTCAATCTCTTCGATTAACTCCCGAATTAATCTACAACTTACCCAATCTCTTCGATTAACTTCCGAATTAATCTACAACTTGGTCGATCTCTTCGATTAACTTCCGAATTAATCTACAACTTAGTCGATCTCTTAGATTAACTGTCGAATTAATCTACAACTTAGTCGATCTCTTAGATTAACTGTCGAATTAATCTACAACTTAGTCAATTTCTTCGATTAACTTCAGACTTAATCTACAACTTGGTCGATCTCTTCGCTTAACTACCGAATTAATCTACAACCTAGCCAATCTCTTCGATTAACTTCTGAATTAATCTACAACTTAGTCGATCTCTTCGATTAACTTCCGAATTAATCTACAACTTAGCCGATCTCTTCGATTAACTTCCGAATTAATCTACAACTTAGCTCATTTTTTCAAAAATTGAGGTAACCTCAACAGAATATATCTTATTTCTTAATCTACTCTCCATATAAAAACTCCCCGAACGTTGGATTATATATATCCGACGTTCGGGGAGTGCTATTCTCCACAACTTAAATAATAATGTTATCGATAAGTCTTGCTTGGCTAAATTTAACGGCTAGTGATATAAATATTTGTCCTTTTATTGTGTGTTGTTCTTCTAATTCTGGATAACTATATATCGCTACTTCTACGATTTCACCGCTTATGTTTTTCTCTAGGTATTGTGTAATTTCTTCTATTAAGAAATTACTTTTTCTTTCACCTTGGTCATATAATTGTTTTGCTAATTGTAAGCTTTTAGACAGGTGAACCGCTTCTCTTCTTTCTGCTTCTGTTAAATAAATATTTCTAGAGCTTTTGGCTAATCCGTCTTCTTCTCTAACGATTTCTATTGGCACGATATTAACTGTATGATTAAAGTCTTCTACCATTTTCTCAATTATTGCTAATTGCTGAGCATCTTTTTTTCCAAAATATGCATTGGTTGGTTGTATCATATTGAACAGTTTATTAACGACTGTTACAACACCATCGAAGTGTCCTGGTCGTTTTTTGCCTTCTAATACTTGTGCTAAGTGACCTACTGTTATCGTCATACTTAATTCACCAGGATACATTTCTTCTACTGTAGGATGAAATACATAGTCTACACCGATTTGTTTTAACTTTTCTAAATCTGATTCAAAAGGTCTTGGATAGTCATCAAAATCTTCGTTAGGACCAAATTGTAATGGATTCACAAAAATACTTACTACTGTTACATCATTTTCTTCTATTGATTGTTTCATCATTTTTAAATGTCCATCATGTAACGCACCCATTGTTGGAACTAATCCAATTGTTTTACCTTGTGTTATATATTTTGATGTAATCCCTACCATGTCTTTAATAAACGTTACTTCTTGTGTCACTTACCTGTCTCTCCCATCACTTTCTTCTTATATGTGTGCGCTTCTGAAGGGAATGCGCCACTTTTCACTTCTTGATTGTATGATTTTAATGCTTCTACACCATTTGAAAAGTCACCATATTGTTTAACAAATTTCGCGATATGTTCTGAGCCATAATTCAATAAATCATGATATACCAATACTTGTCCGTCTGTTCCTTTACCTGCACCGATACCGATTACTGGAATTGTTAATTGTTCACTAATAACTTCTGCTAAATCGCTAGGAATAGCTTCTAAAACGAGCATCACCGCACCAGCTTGTTCTACAGCTTTCGCATCTGCTATCAATTGTTCTGCTTCTACTCTTGAACCAGCCTGTAATTTATATCCCATAATACCTACACTTTGAGGTGTTAATCCTAAGTGTGAAACGACTGGTACACCGATTTGAGTACATCCTTCAATTAATGTCACATGTGGTCCTTCAATTTTGACTGCATTTGCTTTCGTATCTTTATATAATCGTACGGCATTTTTCATATCAGTTGAATGATCAATACCCACTGCACCAAATGGCACATCAACAATGATATAAGTCTCTGGTGCGCCTCTTCTAACTGCTTTAGTATGATGAATCATATCTTCCATCGTTACTTCTACTGTACTGTCATATCCTAAAACAACCATTCCTAATGAGTCGCCTACAAGTATTGTGTCTATTTCAGCTTGTTCTGCCTGTTTAGCACTTGGATAATCATACGCTGTAATCATGGATATTTTTTCTTTTTGTTCCTTCATGGCCAACAATTGATTAATTGTTTTCATCCCGTACCACCTTCTCATTTTTGTTATTATGTATATATTAACATTGAAAGGAAAATAATAAATGAAAAAGTTTGGAATAATCGGTCCTGGTGCAGTTGGTACTGCTATCGCATACGCATTAAATCAATCTGGTCATATAGTTTCACTGTTTGGGAGGTCTCATTCAACCGTCCAATTTCAAGAATACAACCAAAATGAGCAACATGAACTAACGGTTCATTCGTTACAAGAAGCAAATGAAACAGTAGATGTCTTATTTATTGCTGTCAAGACGACCCAACTTGATTCAATCATCCCTTACCTTAACAATGTCATACATTCAAATAGCGTTATTATTTTAACTCAAAATGGTTATGGACAGCTAGAAAAAATTGATCATCCTAATAAATATCAAGCAGTTGTTTATATAAGTGGTCAAAAAGATGGTCATCACGTTACACATTTTAGAGATTGGACTTTAAAACTTCCTATTAATGATTACACGATTGATTTACAACAATCTACTCAACAAAGTTTACTTAATATTGAGTGTCTTGAAGACTATGCCGAACAGGTTTGGTACAAATTGATCGTTAATTTAGGTATTAATACAGTAACGGCATTAACGAGACAACCAGCAAAAGTATTGAATGCTATTGAAGTCAAAACTCTGTGTTACAACTTGTTAGTAGAAGGCAAACGTGTTGCTGAAGCTGAAGGTGTATATTTTAATGATGATTTAGAAAATAGCATTATGAAGATATATGATGGTTATCCAGATGACATGGGAACAAGCATGTATTATGACATGATAAATAACCGACCTTTAGAGACTCAATATATTCAAGGTTATATTTATCAACTTAGTCAAAAGCATCAATTATCTACGCCACATATCGATAGTACTTATGCAATTTTAAGCACATTTCAATAATTTTTGCGCAGTGTAATTTGTTTCAATTTCCTTTATTTGGGTATTTATTAATATGATTTCAAATGAAGGAGCGTAACTTTTATGAAGGACAAATTCGACAAAAAGCATGAAGAAATACAAGGTTATACTCAAGACGTACAGCCTGGTATAGAACATAAAATGGAGCCAAAGCCTATTATTGAAGATGAAGATTATAAGGCTGCTGGTAAATTAAAAGGCAAAGTCGCACTTATTACAGGTGGAGATTCTGGAATTGGTGAAGCAACTGCAATTCTGTTTGCTAAAGAAGGTGCAAATGTTGCAATTGCTTATTATGACGAAGATAAAGATGCCAAATATGCTTTAGCAAGACTTGAAGAAATCGGAGTTAAAGCAAAAGCATATAAACACGATTTAAAAAAAGACAAACATGCCAATGAACTTGTTGACCAAGTTATTGAAGATTTCGGTCAACTGAATATATTAGTTAATAATGGTGGTATTCAATATCCACAAGATCATTTTGAAGATATTACGAAAGATCAATTACAAGAAACGTTTGAAACGAACTTTTTCGGAATGTTCTATTTATCTCAAGCTGCACTACCTCATTTAAATAAAGGAGATACGATTATTAATACAACAAGTGTTACTGCGTATCGCGGTTCAGCACATTTAATAGATTATTCTGCTACTAAAGGCGCGATTGTATCATTTACACGTTCACTTGCTTCATCATTAGCAGAGAAAGGTATTCGCGTTAATGCAGTAGCACCTGGACCAATATACACACCTTTAATACCAGCAACATTTGATAAAGACAAAGTAGAAAACGCTGGTTCTGAAACACCACTTGGTAGACGAGGACAACCAAGTGAGAATGCCCCGGCATATGTTTATTTAGCATCACAAGATTCCACTTATGTTACAGGACAAGTCATCCACGTTAACGGTGGCGACTATATGACAACTTAATATTATATTGAGAATAACGCCCGAATTTATCAAGTTCGCATTGACTTGATAAGTTCGGGCGTTCTATTTATCATGTTCGGCCCGTCTTGATAAGTTCAAGGGCTCTATTTATCATGTTGGACCCGTCTTGATAAATTCACGGGCTCTATTTATCATGTTGGACCCGTCTTGATAAATTCACGGGCTCTATTTATCATGTTGGGCCTGTCTTGATAAATTCACGGGCTCTATTTATCATGTTGGGCCTGTCTTGATAAATTCAACCGCTCTATTTATCATGTTCGACTCGTCTTGATAAATTCAACCGCTCTATTTATCATGTCGGACTCGTCTTGATAAATTCACGGACACACCCTCATCCTCATTACTTCTATTCTATATATCTAGCTTCCTATCTAATACTTCTTCCATCATCATCCAGCCTTTTTGATCTTGTCCGTCTGTATCATATGGTTCGAATCCGTAATTTAAATACATATTTATAGCTGGATAACTTGTCGTTTGTGTTGTTAAATATACTTGCTCATGGCCAAGTTCAATCATTTTATTCAATGCTGTGCTTAATAACGGCTTCGATAGTTTCTTTCCTTGATATTCTGGTTTAATTGCTACAAAGTGTATTCTTCCTAAATTTTCTCCTATGCCTTCTAAATGACCAAACCATGCTGTTGTTGTACCTATTACTTCTCCACTTTTATTCTCTATAAAAAGACATCTATATTTCATTTCTTCTATATTAGACCCGAATTCTTTATTGAATCTTTTTAGTGCTTCATCAGTATCTTTAAATTCTCCAGCTGCAGTTTCAACTTTAGCCCAATTGTGTTCGTCGCCTTGTCTAAACATTCTTATCGTATATCCTTCTGGTAATTCGAATTGAGGGAAATTTTCTAAGTTATTTCTGAACATTTTTAGTTTAATTCTTTCCATAAGTCATACCTCTTTTTCTATTTTTTGAAAAATTACAGACTGTCATAAATCCATAATTCTTTTAATATTCCTGTCATAAAAGACATTTCTTTTTTATTCTACTGTAACCTATGATATCAAAATTGATGTTAAAGTGTATAAAGTAATCAAGAGACAAAATATATAAATTTAATTTATTGCTTATGGAGGAAAATTTTATTATGAAAAAATTATTATTTGCAACAACAGCTGCAGCAGGAATTATTGCTTCTGGTTTTGGAGCACAAGCAGATGCAAGTGAAAATACAAACTACTCAACTCAAAATACTAACTATACAACTACACAAGTAGCCGATACATCTAATACAAACGAAGTATACAAAGAATTTATTGCTGCTGGTGGTACAAAAGCATTATGGGATAATATTGTAATGCCTGAATCAAGTGGTAACCCTAACGCTGTTAATGAACTAGGATATAGAGGTCTTGGTCAAACTAAAGAAGCATGGGGTACTGGTAGTGTTACTGAACAAACTAAAGGCATGATTAACTATGCTAAAGAACGTTATGGTTCAGTAGAAGCTGCAATTGCATTCCGTCAAGCTAACAATTGGTGGTAAGATTTAATATCATATCAAAGACTGCTATGTGGATATCCGCATAGCAGTCTTTTTTTATGAATCACGCTTTTTGACAAACACAATGAGACATATTATACTTAACTTGTATTCAAATTAAATACAAGTGAGGTTTTTCAAAATGAAAATTGGCGTAATCGCAGCAAATGGTAAATCAGGTAAACTGATAACAGAAGAAGCAGTGAATAGAAATTTAGATGTTACTGCAATCGTACGTAATGAAAATAAAACTATTGCTAAACAATCTATTATTAAAGATATTTTTGAATTAACAACTGAAGATTTAACACAATTTGACGTTGTAATCGATGCTTTTGGTGAATTTAGAGAAGGTAAACTTCATTTACACCAAGACACTATCCAACATTTAAGTGATATTTTATCAAATACAAATACAAGACTAATCGTTGTTGGAGGCGCTGGTAGTTTATATGTTGATGAGCAATTAGAAACGCAATTATATAATACTCCTGACTTTCCAGATGCTTATAAACCTCTTTCAACAGCTCAAGGAAAAGCACTAGACGATCTTCGTAAAAGAGATGATGTACGTTGGACGTTTGTTAGTCCAGCAGCAGAATTTATAGCTGACGGAAAAAGATCTGGAGACTATATACTTGCTGGAGAAAAATTAACATTAAACAGCAAAGGTGAAAGTAAAATAAGTTATGCAGACTTTGCTATTGCATTAATAGACGAAGCAACTGAAGGCAACCATGTACAAGAAAGAATTTCTGTAGTTTCAAAATAATTTCCAATTCTTATCGCTTTTATCATCTTTGAAAGTTATAATAAATAATGAATCTAAGAGGTGATAAAGCGTGAATACACAAATATCGGTCGCAATCCATATACTATCTTTGCTATCAATAAATGACGAACCAATCTCAAGTAAATATATAGCAAGTAGCATTAACAGTAACCCTACACTCGTAAGAAAAATATGTAAATTTTTAAAGAACGGTAATTTAATAGATAGTCAACAAGGTAAATCAGGTTACAAACTATCTAAATCAGCCGATCAAATAGCATTAGGCGACGTATACCATCTCATACAAGAAGAAGAACATTTCGCTAAAATACACCAAGACACAAACCCAGACTGCTTAATAGGTAAAAATATACAAACAGCATTAGATGAAATTTATACAGAAGTAGATTTAAAAATTATCGAAGAACTCAATAAAACAACAATAAAAGACTTAGCCACAAAAATGACTACTAAGTAACAAAAGGTCTAACCAATCTGAACATCCCCTTTCAAGTAGACACTAAATAGTGCCAAACTTTGAGAAGATCCGTTCATTATATTGGTTAGACCTTTTTTAGTGTGGTTCTGAGGTTGCGCTTAGTGGGGGTGCGGTTGGTGGGGTTGCGCTTACTGGCAGAATTCTGAATTGTGCTCCTTAGACTGTTCTTACTAGCAGAATTCTGAATTGTGCTCCTTAGACTGTTCTTACTGGCAGAATTCTGAATTGTGCTCCTTAGACTGTTCTTACTGGCAGAATTCTGAATTATGCTCCTTAGATTGTTCTTACTAGCAGAATTCTGAATTGTGCTCCTTAGACTGTTCTTACTAGCAAAATTCTGAATTGTGCTCCTTAGACTCTTCTTACTGGCAGAATTCTGAATTGTGCTCCTTAACAGCACCTCTTACGGACATTTCTCGGAATTATGTCTCTAACGACACCTCTTACGGACATTTCTCAGAATTTTGTCCCTAACACACACTCTTACGGACATTTCTTAGAATTTTGTCCCTTACAAACACTACTGCCCGCTTATCTATTATTTATACACAAACAAAAATATCAATATATGTACTAGGTTGTTTAATCCGTGACAAATTATGGCGATTTCGATTCGATTGGTGATTAAATATAATGCGCCAAAGATGAGTCCGAGTGCAAAGTATATTATAAATTCTCCTATACTTGTTGGTCCGTGAATGAGTCCGAATAGGATACTTGATACGATAAACCCTGCCAGCAAATGTCCTTTGAACATACCTTTTAAAATAAATCCTCTAAATATTAGTTCTTCAAATATTGGTCCTAAAATTACAAATATGATAATTGATATAAAAATCGGCATTGTGTTTAAATCTTTATACACATCCACTTGGTTACTTGGTTACTTGGTTGCCCTATTATAGCTGAAATGGTCCAATATATTGCAAGAGATAGTATTGTAGCTATTAATCCATATAATAGGTGCTTTTTCTCAAGTGGTTTAAACTGTATCAATTTAAACTGAAATTTTGATATTAAATATATGAGCATTATAAATAATATGAGTCCTATAGCGAGCACAACTAAATTACTTGCTAACCCTATAGTTGTATATGTTCCCATACATATAATTGAAAGTAGTATAGACTCCCACAGGACATACTTATATTTATTATGTGCGATTGGCTCATTGTCTTCAAAAATTTTTTTAATGCTCATATAGTCCTAACTCCTTCTTCTTAACTGAAGATTCCTTATTATTTCATCGGCACTTTTAAATAGAATGTTGTACCTACATCTACTTTGCTTTCTACTTCAAGATGTCCGTCCATTTGTTGTGCGAGATTTTTAGCGATATAGAGTCCTAAACCAGAACCACCTGTATCTTTATTTCTTGATTCTTCAACTCGATATGTTCGATCAAAGATGCGATTTAAATGTTGTTCGGCTATACCTGGACCATCATCTGAAACAGCGATACATATTGAATGATCCGCTTCTTTTGATACTTTTATTTCTATTCTCGAGCCTGCTTGTGTAAACTTAAATGCGTTATCAATTATATTAATTAAAATTCTCTCTAGAGGAATTCTATATTGTTTAATCGACGTTATTTCTTCACACAGCTGTATATCTATTGTTCGATTTTTAGTTGATAATTGTCGTTCGTAAGATTGTAAAATTGTTACAAAAAGTTTATCTATATAAATCGTTTCAAGTTTGTATGTTTCTGCGTTGTTTAAATTGAGTTCCATTACACTTGTTAACTCATCAAACATATATGATATTCTTTGTGCTTGTTTTATTAATACATCATAGGCTTTTTGTTGCTCACTTGAGCCAGTAATCACGCCTTCTTTCAACCCTTCAGCATATGAAGCTATACTAGCTAACGGGGTCTTTAAATCATGCGTTAAATTTTGTACCATTTCACTCTTTTCTTGTTGCTCATGTTTCACTTGTTCAATTTTAGCCTCTATATTGTGAGCCATCATATTAAATGAGTCGCTCAATTCTTTCATTTCTTTCGGGCTATCAATTTTTAATTTTGTTTCATTATAATTTCCATTAGCAATTAATTTAGTTTGTTTATTCATCAATCTGATACGTTTAACTAATGGATTGATAAACAAAATACATATAAATGTAGTAAGACAGCTTGAAATAATGGCACTTATGGTAAGTAACAATGTTGTGTTCGCATCAAACCACATCCATTTATATGCTACTGCTAAAATAAGCGTCGTTAATACGATACTACTTATAAATGCGGTGATGATTTGTGTTCTAATAGTTAGCATTTATTTCGCCCTTTCAAATTTATACCCTAAACCCCAGACAGTTTTAATAACAAATTCATTGTAATTTTGTTGTTCTAGCTTTTCTCTAATACGACGAATATGTACGTTTACTGTATTGGCATCTTCATAATAATCATATCCCCATACTTTTTCTAACAGTTCTGATTTAGATATGACCATTTTTTCATGTTCAGCGAGATACCATAGTAAATCAAATTCTTTCACTCTTAATGCAATTTCTTCGTGATTAACTTTTATAATTTTTTCTTGTTTACATAATTGTAGTGATCCAAAAGTTAAATACGCTTGTTGATTATATTTTTGAGTACGATTTAATAAGTTATGTGCTCTTAATACGAGTTCACGTGGGCTAAATGGTTTCTTAATGTAATCATCAGCACCTAATGTTAATGCATATATCGTATCGTGTTCTTGTGTTTTAGCAGTTAAATAAATAAAAGGAATATCTAACTGTCTAGTTTTCATTTCTTTTACAACATCATAGCCATTCTTTTCAGGCATCATAATATCTAAAATAATTAAATCGATATCATCGTTCATTAAATCTATAGCTTGTTGTCCATTAGATGCTGTAACGACATGATGACCTTCATATTCAAAATAAGTCTTACAAATATCTAAAATATCTTGTTCATCATCTACTATTAAAATATTTGCCATATTATCTATCCTGCTTCCTTTTTCATAAACATATTATAAATAGCATATGCTGATAGATTACGTAATTTATCCATATTTAATACAATCATAATAAAACCTAATAACTGAATTGGATACGTAAAAATCATATCTGCTAATATGTAATTTATCATTATAAATATACCAAAAAGTGCTGCATATTTCTGTAAGAAACCAATAACTAGTGCAATACCAATCATCATTTCTCCAAGTGGAATAACCCACTCCCACAAAGTAGTATATGGTTCAATCATATACTCAAACATCAACTTATACCACATCGGGGAATCTTCGTTTTGAGCAATAACGTGTGTTAGTCCAGTTAAACTAAATCCTCCAGTGAATTTTTCATAACCTTGTATAAAAATCATCAATCCGCTCATTAAGCGAACGATTAAACATAAAAATTGAAATACTTTTTTCATGACATGCTCCATTTAATAAAGTATTGGGGAAACTCAGTTGTCCTGAATTCCCCCTAGAATTTGAAGTTATTTTACTTTAATTTTGCACTTCCGAATACGACATGTGCTTTTTTACAATAAATTGTAACTTCATTATATTTAGATGTGTCCATATCTTTTAAATCAAAAGTTTGTTCCATCTTGTTATAATCTACTTTATCAATTTCCATGCCCTTATCAACATTTCCATCTTTCGTTAAATACACGTGTAAATCTGGTGCTTTAGAAGATTTGAAATCTGTAAGCATTAATTTGTTATCTTTAATCGTTGCTTTACCTTCCACCATTTCATCATTCATAGATTTGAACATGCCAGACATCATCATATCTTTATCTTTCATGTTGTCTTTTGACATATCTTTATCTTTCATTTCGCTTTTAGTATCCATATTCTCATCTTTTTTCATGTCATCATTGCCACATGCACCTAATAATAATGTTGTTGTTAATGCAAACGCACCTATAGTTGTCTTTGTTAAATTCATTTAACACATCTCCTCTTTAGTTGATATGTTAAGTGTATGCGCTATATAAACATTAAACCATTAACTGTTTATTAACTACTATGAACTTATTATTAATTATTCATTTCTATAACTTTTCCAGAATTCGAATAACTGATTAGGACTTTTCGAGCCATATTGATGAATAAACCAGTCTCAACTACTCCAACAATAGAAATTAAGTCTTGGTTTAACTTTTCCGGATTGTTAATCACTTTAAAATCACAATCTAAAATATAATGATCATTGTCAGTTAAAAATATACCGTTATTGTCCATTCTTAAAGTAGCGTTACAACCTAGAACTTCAATTTCACGAGCAGTCACTTCCCAACCAAAAGGTACTACTTCAACAGGTAATTTAAACTTACCTAAAGTCTGAACATATTTAGATTCATCAATAATCACAATAAATTGATCCGTAGCATTTGCGACAATTTTCTCACGTAAAAGTGCACCACCCCCACCTTTAATCAGTTGGAAGTTCTCATCAACCTCGTCCGCCCCATCAATCACTAAATCTAAATGATTCACTTCAGAAAAATCAGTAAGCGGAATATTGTTAGAACGCGCCCATTCAGCAGTCTTTTCAGAAGTAGGAATACCTTTAATATTTAACCCTTCTTTAATACGTTCACCTAAACTCTGAATAGCATAATACATAGTCGACCCCGTACCTAAGCCAACCACCATACCATCTTTAATATAATTTATCGCTTCATATGCAACACGTTTTTTAAGATCATCTTGATTCACACCGAACACCTCTTTTTAATAAAATGCTATATGAAATTTAGTTTAACATAATGTTAATCTATGTCTTGGTGGAACACATCGATTAACGGCGGAGTTAATCTACAACTTCGGCAATCTCTTCGATTAACGTCTGAGTTAATCTACAACTTACGCAATCTCTTCGATTAACGGCGGAGTTAATCTACAACTTACACAATCTCTTCGATTAACGGCTGAGTTAATCTACAACTTCGGCAATCTCTTCGATTAACGACGGAGTTAATCTACAACTTCGGCAATCTCTTCGATTAACGACGGAGTTAATCTACAACTTTATCAATCTCTTCGATTAACGACTGAGTTAATCTACAACTTCGGCAATCTCTTCGATTAACGGCTGAGTTAATCTACAACTTCGGCAATCTCTTCGATTAACGGCGGAGTTAATCTACAACTTATCCAATCTCTTAGATTAACTACCGAGTTAATCTACAACTTACACAATCTCTTCGATTAACGGCGGAGTTAATCTACAACTTAATCAATCTCTTCGATTAACGACTGAGTTAATCTACAACTTATCCAATCTCTTCGATTAACGGCGGAGTTAATCTACAACTTATCCAATCTCTTCGATTAACGGAGGAGTTAATCTACAACTTACAAACCAACTTTTCCATCCACCAGATATATTTACATTTATGACTGTTTGTTGTATCATCAAGGTGTATTATTACACTTAGTCATAGCGTTTGACACATTTTTAGGAGTGATAATCACAAACATTTGTGGAAAGATGTCCTAGTTTAATAACTTGTCCAAAGATTTATGTATTTGAACATTGATTAAGCAGTTATAGCTGAGAGATACTCAAAAGTTAAGGAGTGATTTATTATGCGTAAAGCAGGAAAATTACTTGCATCAACTGTCATTGTATCAACACTTGTCGTAGGTTCTTCAGCAGCATATATGACAACGAGTAATTCAGAAGCTCAAGCAGCAGAACAAGTTCAAAAATGGGGTCAAGGTGTAGGTGGATCTAGTGGTACAAATACACAAAGTACTTCAGAAACAAACGCACAAATTCCTTGGTATAAATACGAAGGTTATACAACATACGATCCTTACTTTACACTAGATTATAATTTCGTACGTGCATCTAAATATGACAATGTTACCATCGATGGTTATAAAGTAGATCCAAAAGCTTATAAAGATTATGCCTATTCTAAAAAAGTTTATGATACGACTGTAGATTTTAATGATAAAGACGAAGTCATTCAAATAAGTTTTAAAACTAAACCAAATACAGTAACAAAAGAAGCTTTCAAAAAAGCTCATGCCTCTAACGATATGGGAGACGAAGGTCCAGATAGTGGCAATGGCACAATGATTCCTTATAATACAAACGATGCTTCATATAAAGCTTTCTTTGATGAAAATGGTTATTTGACTAAAATTATATATGGTCAATAACTTGATAATAAAATAGTAACAAAAGGACTGAGACAAATGATTTGTCTCAGTCCTTTTTCATTTTTATTTAGTATTTGAAGCTTTTTCATCTGTTCTAGGTAATGGATAAAATCGTAACTTTTTTAAAAAATCATTTATAACAAATTATTTTCAAATTAAAGGGTATAATTATAATAAAATAGATAAAGTCATCATAAAAGGAGAACAATATGTTTAAAAATGTATTAAGCGAAAATATATGGGGACACGTTGTTAGTGAGAAAGAGTCTGTTTTTGAAGAAATTAATAAAATAGTAGAATCTAACTCAAAATTAATATCAAAGCTAAACAATGAATATCATGATCACGATTCAACAATAAAATTATTATCAGAAATAACAGGACAAAAAGTAGATGATTCTGTTGGAGTTAATTTACCATTGTACTCAGATTTTGGAAAGCATTTATCTATTGGTAAATCTGTATTTATAAATAGTAATGTTATGTTCACAGATTTAGGAGGCATTACTTTAGAAGACCATGTATTAATTGGACCTAGAGTTAATTTACTTAGTGTCAATCATCCTACAAACCCTGAACAGCGTAGAGGATTGATTGTGAGCCCAATTACTATTAAAAGAAACGCATGGATTGGTGCAGCAGCTACAGTATTGCCAGGCGTTACTATTGGCGAAAATGCAATCGTCGGTGCGAATGCTGTCGTAACAAAAGATGTACCAGCAAATACAGTTGTAACTGGTAGCCCAGCTAAAGTTGTTAAAACAATTTAATTCAAATTTAAACGTTTAATTTATAGCGTTTATTTTTATTATAAGGAGCGTATCTGTATGTCTGAAGTTACATTCACTATTGACTCAAAAACCTTTTCAGCAAATATATTCGATAATGCAACAGCGCAATATTTGCTAGATAAATTACCTTTATCAATTACGATGCATGACTTAAATAACAATGAGAAATATCATAAATTTAATGAGAGATTCCCTACAAACACTCAAGAAGTCGAGCATATTAACAAAGGTGATATTATGTTATATCAAGATTCTTATTTAGTGATTTTTTATAAATCGTTTGATGCAACTTATCGTTATACACCTATTGGTACTATTACAAATCCAGATTCATTAGAAGACATTAATCATAAGTCCGACATAGATATAACTATAAAATAAGGCAGTGGTACAGAAATCTTTTTTAATAAATTAGATTTCTGTCTCACTGCCTTTTTATTTCTATAAATATATAATTGTTTATTTAGTATTTGAAGCTTTTTCATCTCTTCTAGGTAATGGATAAAATCCAGCGTTAAACTGTTTCCATAATGGTTCTGGCAATTCATGTTTGTCAGTTCTTTCTGGATCAAATACTGAAACGATTTCATCTTCTTTACCTTGTTCTATTTTTGAAACGAATTGATGATCAAGTAATAATTCTCTACCTATTGCGATTAAAGGTGCTCCTGTTTCATAAGCTGCTAATGCATCATCTGCAGTAAAGATTGATCCTATACCAATTAATGGAACACGACCATTGATCCAATCTAATAATAATTTCACACGTTGTTCACCTTTGTACTGTCCTTCTCTTGTTGTAGAATGGATATCCATTAATGAAACATGTAAATAATCAATAGGTTGTTCTGAAAGTGTCTTAACTAGCTCTTCAGTTAACTCCATAGAAATTCCTGGAGATTCAACTTCTTCAGGAGAGAAACGATATCCTACAATAAAGTCTGGTGTTGCATGTTCACGCACTACTTTAGTAACCGCTTCAACAACAGCTAAAGGATATTTTAAATGGTCTCCCCACTCATCTTCTCTACGGTTGTAATAAGGTGAGAAGAATTGGTGAATTAAATAATGATTAGCACCATGAATTTCTACACCATCAAAGCCTGCATCAATTGCTATTTTAGTTGCATTAGCAAACGATTCAATAGAATGTTCTATTTCTTCAACAGTTAATTCACGAGCTGTATGTTTTTCTTTTTGTCCAAAGCCTTGTACTGCAACTTCACTTGGAGCAGCCGCTTCACCAGTTGGCGTTAAACTAGGTAGAGACATTGCACCACCATGATGAATTTGAATTAAAGCTTTCGCACCATTTTTCTTCATCACTTCAGCTTGCTTAGTTAATCCTGGAAGATCTTCCTCTTTAGAAACTGAAGGTTGTCCAGGAAAAGCTTGTCCCAAAGGCTCAACATAACTAGCAGCAGTAAGAGAAATCCCTACATCTTTAGAACGTTTTTCTATATATGGAATTTCAATATCTGAGATAGTACCATCTTCATTTGAAGAAACATGAGTTAAAGGTGCTAAGACAAATCTATTTTTAACTTCTACACCATTAGGTAATTTTAAAGACTTAAATAAAGGTTCATATTTTTCATTCATTTTAGTAAATCCTCCTTATGAAATAAAACTATACCACCATAAGAAATCAACACGCTACTTTAATGCTTATAAAAATAGTAAGAAATATATCGAAGACGGATTAGTTAAGTATTGATTGGGATTAATTGGGGAGATGTCTTCGATTATCGACTGAGTTAATCTACAACTTATCCAATCTCTTCGATTAACTACCGAGTTAATCTACAACTTAACCAATCTCTTCGATTAACTACTGAGTTAATCTACAACTTAACAAATCTCTTAGATTAACTACTGAGTTAATCTACAACTTAACAAATCTCTTCGATTAACTACTGAGTTAACCTACAACTTAACCAATCTCTTCGATTAACTACTGAGTTAATCTACAACTTAACCAATCTCTTAGATTAACTGCCGAATTAATCTACAACTTACAACATCTCTTCGATTAACTATCGAGTTAATCTACAACTTACAACATCTCTTCGATTAACTACCAAGTTAATCTACAACTTATCCAATCTCTTCGATTAACTGCCAAATTAATCTACGTCTCATGCTCATCTTTATTAACTTCTAATATTTGGTTTTTTAACGAAAGCCTTCTGAAAATTTTGTAATATCTAAATATCATTTAACAAAAATTTCATATAAACATGTATTTAGATTATCTATACATTAATTTTTGGACGATTTCGTTCACTAAAATAAATGATTTGTATAACATTTTACTCTATATGACATAAATCATTCAAACTATTGAACAGTTTGAATACTATTGATATGATTGTACCCAACAAGTAAGCGCTTACTTTTAATGGTGAAAGGGGGAAATACTATGAAACTAACTGAACTTATTGATAAAGATACTTTTATTTTTGATGAATCAATCAATACAAAAAATGAACTATTTAATTCACTAACTGAAGTTTTGAATGAAAAAGGTTATTTAAAGAATGAGAAAAAGTTTCTAAACGATTTATACAAACGGGAAGAAATTGTTTCAACGGGAATTGAAGATGGATTTGGCATACCACATACAAAGTCAAAATATATAAATAAACCAATAATTACTTTCGCAAAAACTTCTAGGTTATCTGATTATATTGCATTAGATGACACAAAAATATATATAGTTTTTCTTATTGCGTTACCAAGAAACACTCATGAATCACATTTAGATTTACTAAGTGAATTAGCTAAATTACTAATGGATTCAGAGTTTCGCCAATATATTAAAAATGCTGAACAAGCAGATGAAATTACAAAAATTTTATCTGTATAGGAGGAATATTATGAATATAGTAGGTATTACAGCTTGTCCTACAGGAATTGCACATACTTATATGTCAGCAGAAAAATTAGAAGTTACAGCAAAAACACTTGGTCACAATATAAAAGTTGAAACTCAGGGGTCAAAAATCGAGAATATTTTGACCCAAGAAGAAATAAATAATGCCGATTTAATCTTACTCGCTATTGATAAAGAAATTGACTTAAATAGATTCGGTGGTAAAAAAGTTAAAAAAATTTCAACTGCACAAGCTATTAAGAATCCTGAAAATGTAATAAATGATGGTTTGAATGATATTGAAACCATATACATTGAAGATAATAATGAAAAGAACGGATCTACAAACAAAACTGGCATTTATAATCATTTTATGAACGGTGTAAATTATATGCTCCCCTTTGTAATAGCAGGCGGGATTTTAATAGCTATTAGTTTCGCCTTTGGGATCAATGCATCTGATCCTAATTCAGAATCATATAATAAATTAGCAGCTGCGCTTTCTAAAATTGGTGGTGACACCGCTTTTCAATTAATGGTGCCAGCCTTATCCGCTGGTATTGCATCTTCAATTGCGGGGCGAGCCGGATTTGCTCCTGGGTTAGTGGCAGGTACTCTAGCAACCGTGGATGGTTCAGGATTTTTGGGAGGAATGATCAGTGGGCTCATCGCTGGTTATGTAACTGATGCTTTGGCTAATAAAGTTAAAATACCAAAATCTATTTCAGCACTTTATCAACTCATTATTGTACCTTTAGTTTCTATTTTAATAGTTGGGCTTTCTATGATATTCCTTATTAATACCCCTATTGCATGGTTACTTGATACTTTAACACATTGGTTAAATAGCTTAGGTCAATCTTCTGGAATTTTATTCGGATTATTGATTGGAGCAATGATGGCTGCTGATATGGGTGGACCAATCAATAAATCTATTTCAACATTTTCTATCGGATTGATGTCAGCTGGTGTTACTGCCCCTATTGCAGCATGTATGGTAGCAGGTATGACACCCCCTCTAGGTTTAGCATTAGCAACTCTAATATTTAAAAACAAGTTCACTCTAGAGGAAAGAACTTCAGGAAAATCTTGTTGGGTGTTAGGCGCCTCATATATTACTGAAGGTGCTATACCATTTGCCTTTGCTGATCCTCTACGGGTTATACCAAGTTTAATATTAGGTTCTGCTACTGCTGCTGCAATATCCATGGGAACAAGTGTAACATCTTTAGCTCCACACGGCGGAATTTGGATCATGTTTATACCTAATGTTATTAATCATTTATTCATTTATTTAATTGCAATTATAAGTGGAACGCTTGTCACTGCATTATCTGTAGGATTATTAAAGAAAAAGGTTTCAGAAGAACAAATTAATAAGATTTAATTAATTTAATATAAATAAGGTGGAGATTTAATGTTATATAATATGAAAGACTTACTAAAAGTAGCAAATGATAATCAATTCGCAGTTCCAGCTTTTAACATATGTAGCTTTGACATGCTTAAATCCATTATGGAAAAAGCAGAATATCTTGATGCCCCTGTTATTCTAGAAATACATCCTGATGAAATTGAATATCTTGGAAACCACTTTGTTTCTGTAGTTAGAGCATATGCTTTAAATAGTAAAGTTCCTGTTGTAATTCACTTGGATCATGGTGGCACATTATATGATGTTACAAGAGCAATTAGAAATGGTTATACATCTGTGATGATAGATGCTTCAACAAAATCATTTGAAGATAATATAGCTATTACTAAAAAAGTTGTAGAAATAGCACATAATGTTGGCGTTTCAGTAGAAGCAGAATTAGGTACCATTGGTAATAATGGTTCTAGTGAGGGTGGAGCGGATGAGATAATATATACAGATCCTGACCAAGCTGAATACTTTGTTAATCAAACTAATATTGACACATTAGCTGTAGCAATAGGAACATCTCATGGTTTGTATCCAAAAGGTAAACAACCCAAATTAAATATTGAATTACTAAAAGAAATTAATTCCAGATTATCCATACCAATAGTATTGCATGGTGGTTCAGGAAACCCTGACGAAGAAGTTCGTGAATCTGTACAACATGGAGTAGGAAAAGTTAATTTAAGTTCTGATTTGAAAAGCGTATTCTTTGAAGGGATTAGAAAGACTTTAATTGAAAATAAAAATATGTATGAACCCAACGAAATCTATCCAATTGCATATGCAAGATTAAAAGAAGTAGTTGATTATAAAATGAATTTATTGAATACTGTAGGAAAAGCAAAGTTATATAATTAATAATTTATAAAGGCGGTCTATTTTATGCTTAAAATTATTGAAGAACGACAACAAATTATAATTAACCATCTAAAAATAGTTCAATTTGCAAGAACTCAAGATTTAATTGACTTAGTAAAGTATAGCGAAGCAACAGTCAAAAGAGATTTAATAGAATTAGAAAAAAAAGGTCTAGTCAGAAGAACTCGTGGTGGTGCTATGATTATAGACAATCAAAAAATAGATTTGCCCTATTTAATGAAAATTATTAATTTTAATGAGCAAGATAACAAACATAAACTTGCTGAAAAAGCAAAAACACTAATCAATGATGATATGGTCATTTTTTTAGATTCCAGTACTACTACGTTACACCTTATTAAAATGTTATCTAAATTTGAAGGCTTACAAATTATAACTAATGGCGTTCTCACAGCATCACTTTTATCAGAATTCACAGAAGCTCAAATTAATATTTTAGGAGGAACAGTAGTTAAAAAGAGAAATACCATTAATGGATCTAAAGCTTTTAATGATGCTCTGACATACAATGCAGACATATCTTTTGTTTCATGCAGAGGATTTGATTTAGAGAAAGGTACAACAGAAACTACTGAGGGGGAAGCATTAATAAAACAGGCATTTAGAAGAAATTCTAAGCACTTAGTTTTACTTGTCACAGAAGATAAATATCACAATCAGTACCTTCATAAAAGTTTAGCATTAAATGAAATAGATACTGTAATTACTGACTATAATTTATCGCATAATGATATTGACATATTAAAAAGAAATAACATTACATGTGTATATTAACATCAAAAAAACGAGAACTTCGAGGTTTTAACCGGAGTTCTCGTTATATAATTATCAGCATTTTAAGTACTATTTACATCCTGTGATTTGTATTAATAAAATAAAACACCTAATATTATCCCTATCAAAACAATAGACCATGACGGCAGTTTAAAATACATCAGTAATATAAATAATGAGCTGGCTAGTACAAAATCTAAATCTGATTTAATTGTTGAAGTCCAAATTGGATTATACAAAGCAGCGATAAGAATACCGACTACGCCTGCGCTTATTCCTTTTAAAAATCCTTCAGCGTAAGTGTTAGATTTAATAGCATCCCAAAATGGTAAGATTCCAAATAACAAAAGAAACGCTGGTAGGAAAATAGCAATAGTAGCCAAAAGTCCTCCCCCAAAGCCTGCTATAGTCATACCAATATATGAAGCAAACGTAAATAATGGACCAGGAACAGCTTGAGCGGCTGCATAACCTGTTATGAAGTTATCGGGTGATATTAATCCTTGTGGTACAAACTCATTTTTCAATAAAGGCAAGACAACATGTCCACCTCCAAAAACTAAAGAACCTGATCTATAAAAACTATCAAACATTTTTAACCATAGATTATTTGTCACAGAACTAACTATCGGTAATACAGTTAATAGTAAAAAGAATAATGATAATGAAATAAAACCTAATTTTTTTGGTAACTTAAATGATTTCCTTTTTATTTTAATTCTATCTGTTGAAGTTTGTTTTAGAAATATGAGACCATATACACCAGTTATTAATAGCGCAATAACTTGTATATAAAGATTATCTATTAATAATGATAATATAAGAACAAATAATGCTAATATAATAGTAGTTTTAGTATTTGTTAATTTTTTACCCATTCCTATAATAGCTTGGGCGACTATAGCAACAGCTACAAGTTTTAAACCTTGCAACCAAGTAAAACTTGCATCACTATTAGTAAATAGTGTTGAAAATATCATCAGTATAATTACAGAAGGAAGTGTAAAACCGATAAATGAGATAATACCTCCCCCGATGCCTCCTCTTATAGTTCCTATACCAATACCTACTTGGCTACTTGCAGGGCCAGGTAAAAACTGACATAGTGCTACCAAATCGGAGTACTCCTTTTCATCAAGCCACTTTCTTTTCTTAACATACTCATCATAAAAATAACCTAAATGAGCAGTTGGCCCCCCGAATGATAATAAACCCAGTTTTAATGCAACAAAAAATATATTTATATAATTATACATAAAGAGCTCCTTATATATCGCTGATTAATTTTTTATTCAACTATTGAATTCTTTAATTTTTTTGCCAATTTCATCTCTAACACGTTGGAATTCTGACCACTCTTTACCTGCTGGATCATCAAATCCCCAGTGTTCTTTTTTTACGTTTGGTGGTAGTATAGGACAATTATTGTCTGCATCGCTACATAAGGTTACGACCAAATCTGATTGTTTTAAGATATCATTATCAATCAAGTCTGATGTATGATTTGAGATATCAATACTTACTTCTTTCATAGCTTCTACTGCTTTAGGGTTAACACCATGTGTCTCAATACCAGCAGAATAGACATTCCAATCTTCTCCTAATATTTCCTTTCCCCAACCTTCAGCCATTTGGCTACGACATGAGTTTCCAGTACATATAAAATAAATTGTCTTCTTATCCATAAATAAACCCTCTTTTCTTAAAATATGATTAGTGTAAGGTATAAACCTAAAAGTGTTACAAATAGTACTGGAATAGTAATAATGATTCCAGTTTTAAAGTATGTCCACCAAGAAATCTTTACTCCTTTTTGTGTTAACACATGGAGCCACAATAATGTTGCTAAAGATCCAATTGGCGTGATTTTAGGACCTAAATCAGAACCGATTACATTCGCATATACCATTCCCTCTTTAATAGTACCTACTACATTAGATTGTCCAATAGCAATAGCGTCTATTAAAACAGTTGGCATGTTGTTCATAATGGAGGATAGGAATGCTGCTATAAAGCCCATACCCATGATACTGCTAAATAATCCATGACTTGAAATATTAGATAATACATCAGCTAAAATTGTTGTGATACCTACGTTTTTTAAACCAAATACAACTAAATACATACCAATAGAAAATAGAACGATGTTCCATGGTGCACCTTTAATCACTTGTTTTGTATGAACTGCTTTAGATTTACGAGCTAACATCACAAAGATAAAAGCAATAATACCAGCAATGATTGATACAGGAATTTGAATAAACTCACTTATAAGATAACCCACGAGTAATATTGCTAATACAACCCATGAAACTTTAAATAATTTCGGATCTTTAATTGCATCTTTTGGAGCTGTAAGATTTTCTGTATCGAATGTTTTCGGTATAGATTTTCTGAAATATAACCATAAAATAAGAATACTAGCAATCAGAGAGAATATATTAGGAATAATCATTCGACTAAAATACTCAATAAACCCAATATTAAAGTAATCTGCAGAAACAATATTAACTAAATTACTAACGATTAAAGGCAATGATGTGGTATCAGCAATAAAACCACTGGCAATAATAAAAGGAAAAATCATTTTTTTATTAAATCCTAGATTCCTTACCATCGCTAATACAATGGGCGTTAAGATTAAAGCAGCACCATCATTTGCAAAAAATGCTGCTACAACTGCCCCTAAAAGCATGATAAAAACAAACATTTTTAATCCGTTACCGTTTGAAGCCTTGACCATATGTATCGCAGACCATTCAAAAAATCCAATTTCATCTAATATTAATGAAATAAGAATAACAGCTACAAATGTTAAGGTAGCATTCCAAACAATACCAGTTACTTCTAATACATCGGAAAAACTTACGACCCCTGTAATGATAGCAACGACAGCTCCAATTAAAGCTGTAATACCAATATCTAAGCCTTTAGGTTGCCATA
The DNA here is from genome assembly GCF_003970575.1 of Mammaliicoccus fleurettii. Taxonomy (GTDB): domain Bacteria; phylum Bacillota; class Bacilli; order Staphylococcales; family Staphylococcaceae; genus Mammaliicoccus; species Mammaliicoccus fleurettii. The sequence goes on along the minus strand of NZ_RXWZ01000074.1, from coordinate 1,286 downwards.
TTACAAAAATTAAAGTTAAAAGAAAAATTACAATTGCTAAAATTGTCATCAACATTCACCTGATTTCATATTTTTACACACACAACGTTGATTAGATTTATTAATGACTTTTAAATTTTGATTAATATCATCTAAAATTGCGTGATTAAGTTGATACATGTGTTTATTACCATTTTTTCGTGTGGTAACTAAATCATTATCTACTAATGACTTCATGTGATGACTGAGCGTAGGTTGTGAGAATTGAAAGTGTTCTAGCAAGTCACAAGCACATAACTCACCGCAAGATAGTAAATCTAGTATTTCCAATCTACTCGGATCTGATAAAATTTTGAATATTGATGATAGTTCTTTATAAGACATAAAAATACCTCCTAGATATTAAATAGACTATCATCTATATAGCTTTATGTCTATATAGTTTCCACCTATTTCTAGTATTAAATTTGGATACGTTGTAAATAACTAGTTTTGATACCTTGCAAAAATTAAAATAATTATTTATAGTTAATACATCAAGAAAAGTTGATGTATTGTTTTAGTATTTATAAAGGAGTCCAATTTTATGAGAGTAAATCACGCAAGTACACTGTCAGTTGATTATTTTGTTAGTTATTTAAATTTAATTATGATATCAAGGAAAGTTTCTCTAAAAAAAGCTATATTATATATGAAGAAAGAGTTTTTTAAAGGTGAAACGAATATATATGGTGAAATGACAGAAACTCATTTTAACCAAGCAATAAAAGAGCTTAAACAGAAATAGAGACATTTAAATATCAAAGAGGTGATTATTCAATGGAAGTAATTAAATCCAGTCCTAATAGAACTGAGGAAGAACAATTAGATTTTTATGAACAGATGTTTAATGCACTTGCTGATAAAATTAGACTTAAAATTTTGCATTCAATACGTCAAAGCGATACAAAATCTTTGTGTGTATGTGATTTGGAGAAAGTATTAGAACTAAAGCAATCAAAACTTTCTTATCATCTAAAAAAATTAGTAGCTGTAAATATTCTTATTGCTGAAAAACATGGTACATGGAACTATTATAAAATTAATGAGCAACAAATACAGGTAGTTTTGAATGAAGATACTTGTTGTAAGATATTATAAGTATCTTCTTTTAATATAAAGTTAATCAACTTTTTTTGATTAATATATCAAAAAAAGTTGATTAAACAAATTCGGAGGCATTATCCTAATGTTAGATTCAATTATAGATTTCATAAAAACATTTTTAATGTTGTTTTTTGAATTATTAATATTATTCATAATCGTGA
>NZ_RXWZ01000073.1 GCF_003970575.1 Mammaliicoccus fleurettii | reverse complement strand
TTAAGTCGACAGTTAATCGAAGAGTTTAGCCAAGTTGTAGATTAAGTCAGGAGTTAATCTAAGAGTTTGGTCAAGTTGTAGATTAAGTCGGAAGTTAATCGAAGAGATAGACCAAGTTGTAGATTAAGTCGGAAGTTAATCTAAGAGTCCGACCAAGTTGTAGATTAAGTCTGGAGTTAATCGAAGAGTTCGGTCAAGTTGTAGATTAAGTCGACAGTTAATCGAAGAGTTTAGCCAAGTTGTAGATTAAGTCAGGAGTTAA
>NZ_RXWZ01000072.1 GCF_003970575.1 Mammaliicoccus fleurettii | reverse complement strand
TGGACCGTCTACACTTAATTGGACAACTTCTTTAAAGAGAAGTATTGTTAAAATTAAGAAAGTAGGTGGTCTTTTTATGAGAAGAGAGCGTAGAGAATACAGTAATGAATTCAAACAGCAAATGGTTGATTTATACCTTAATGAAAAACCAAAATCTGAAATTATTAGAGAATATGATTTAACCCCATCTGCATTAGATCGATGGATTAATCAGGCAAAAACCTCTGGTTCTTTTGAGCACAAAGATAATCTTACAAAAGAACAAAAGAAAATGATGGAACTAGAAAAAGAAAATAAACAGCTAAAAATGGAAAACGATATTTTAAAGCAAGCCGCGCTGATAATCGGACGAAAATAGATGTGATAAATGAGAATACTCACAAATATTCAGTATCAGCAATGTGCAAAGTCCTACAAATGCCAAGAAGTACCTACTATTACCACCAAAATAACCAACATAAAGTTAATAAAGAAAACAATGATGAGATATTAGCAGATGAAATTGAAGATATATTCATTTCTAATCGACGATGTTATGGTACACGTAAAATAAAAATTGCCTTAACGAAACGAGGACTATATGTGTCTAGGCGTAAGATTGGTGTATTAATGAAACAAAGAAACTTAGTTTCTACTTATACAAAGATGAAATTTAAAGTAACATCAAGCAAGGTAAACCAATCTACTACCAAGAATCATTTAAATCGTAACTTTAAAAAACATAAACAGTATAAATACATTGTTTCAGATTTAACTTATGTCCGTGTGGACAATAGATGGCATTATGTATGCTTATTTAGTGATTTATATAATCGAGAGATTATAGGCTATAGTGTAGGACAACGCAAAAACGCTGACTTAGTATTCAAAGCATTAGCAAGTATAGAAACAAATCTATTTAATATAAGCTATATCCATACAGATAGAGGACGAGAATTTGATAATCAATTAATCGATAAAGTAATTGATGTATTCAATATTAACCGTTCTTTAAGCCGTAAGGGAAATCCATATGATAACGCAGTAGCAGAAACAATATTTAAAGCAGTAAAGACAGAATTCATAAATACTACAAGATTCTATACGATAGAACAATTAGAAATTGAATTAAAAATGTATATAAACTGGTATAACAATGAAAGAATACATGCAGGATTAAATTATCAAACGCCAACCTCTTATAAACTTATGAATTCTGTCTAAGTTTTTGTTGACATACCA
>NZ_RXWZ01000071.1 GCF_003970575.1 Mammaliicoccus fleurettii | reverse complement strand
ACAATGAAAGAATACATGCAGGATTAAATTATCAAACGCCAACCTCTTATAAACTTATGAATTCTGTCTAAGTTTTTGTTGACATACCAATATAGATACCCTACAACTAAGAGGAAGTGGGACATAAATAAGTTTTTTGAAAAAATGAGATAAGTTGTAGATTAAGTCGGAAGTTAATCTAAGAGTTCGGCCTAGTTGTAGATTAAGTCGGAAGTTAATCGAAGAGTTCGACCATGTTGTAGATTAAGTCGGGAGTTAATCTAAGAGTTCGACCATGTTGTAGATTAAGTCAGCAGTTAATCTAAGAGATTGACCAAGTTGTAGATTAAGTCAGCAGTTAATCTAAGAGATTGACCAAGTTGTAGATTAAGTTAGGAGTTAATCTAAGAGTTCAGCCAAGTTGTAGATTAAGTTAGGAGTTAATCTAAGAGTTCAGCCAAGTTGTAGATTAAGTCGGGAGTTAATCTAAGAGAATGACCATGTTGTAGATTAAGTCGGGAGTTAATCTAAGAGAATGACCATGTTGTAGATTAAGTCGGGAGTTAATCTAAGAGTTCGACCATGTTGTAGATTAAGTCGGGAGTTAATCTAAGAGTTCGACCATGTTGTAGATTAACTCAGCAGTTAATCGAAGAAATTGACCAAGTTGTAGATTAAGTCAGCAGTTAATCGAAGAGTTTAGCCAAGTTGTAGATTAATTAGATAGTTAATCTAAGACATCCTCAAAATCAACACCGAACAATGAAAGGCTGGGACAAATAATTTGTCCCAGCCTCTCTTCCAAAATAAATATCTACACTTAATTTTTAACTTTGTAGTGCTTTTTCCAATTTTTCTTTTATTGTTGCTTTATCGTCTTCAGTTGGATTAAATTCAAATTTTTCACCATTTATGAAGACTGAAGGCACTCCAGTAATGCCTCTTTCAAAGGTTTCTTGATGTATAGCAAGTGATCGATCATCTGCATTTTTTTGTGGGGATAAAGCGAGCTCCTGCTCCATTTTTCTTTCTATCGTCTCAAAATTCAATGTCCATTCTTCTTGTGTTCCATATAGGTGACGTATAATCTCAAATGTTTCTTCAGGGTCATTATAATCCAGATAAATATTAGCGACAGTACCTTTTAGCAGTCTTTGCTTAGTCTTATCAAAGTGTTTAATAATATATTGAACACTTCCATCATTAATATAAGGTTTTAACACTTCATCTGCTGCTGCAAAATAATGAGAACAATATGGACATGCAAAATTTATAAATGCTTCTACTGTTATATTTGCTTCTTTATTTCCTACAGTTAAATGTTGAATTGTTGTCATAACGATTACCTCCTATATGTTGTTATATTAATTTAACCATTTCACCGACTATAATGCTAACGATTATATTCAGAATAGTTAAACAATTTATATTATAAAAACAAAAAAAACACCTCATAACAATGTTATGAGGTGTTAAGCTAATAATTTAATATTAGTTTTTGTTAACGTTAACCGCTTGAGGTCCACGTTGGCCTTCTTCGATATCAAATGTAACTGAAGCGCCTTCGTCTAATGATTTGTAACCTTCAGTTTGGATTGATGAGAAATGTACGAATACGTCGTTACCATTTTCTCCTTCGATGAAACCATAACCTTTTTCTGCGTTAAACCATTTTACTGTACCTTTATTCATATAAAAGTCCTCCTGTGTGCTTTTGCACGATATATTTGCAATAATCAATCTTCAAACTTAAATGGACTTTCATTAACAATGAATAAAACTACCAATTAATTTAATCTCGAAATATCACTTGATACTTACTATACATTATAAGTTATAAATTGTAAAGCCTTTTGTTAAATTAAACTTTTATAACTTGCTAGTTCTTATAAATAATACTTATCTATAACCTTTAATTCTTCATCTAACATTGCGTATCTTCTATCATTTAAATATTCTTCTCTTAATTTTAAAAAGAAAAAGAGAAACCACATAATATAAATAACGTTTCAAATTAACTGAATCAGTTCTATAATTAAATAATATATACTCAGATGAAGTTAAAGCCATCTTAAATTTTTAATAAAGGGTTTGTTTACTATGATTTCAAAGTTTATTAAAGTCATCTTTCAAATATGCATCATATATTTAATCACAATATTTGGTAGCTGGATTCAGCAAATTCTAGACATTCCGATTGCTGGCAGTATTATAGGTCTTGCTACACTATTCTTGTTACTGCAGTTCAATATTATTAAAGAAGAGTGGATAAAAGATGGTGCAAACTTACTATTAAGCACAATGATCTTTTTCTTTATTCCTTCTATTGTTGGTGCAATGGATTTAGTTGAACAATTTAATTCTCAGTTTATCTTCTTAATTATTTTAGTTATAGCAAGTACTTGTATCGTTGCACTTTGTTCCGGATACGTTGCAGAAAAAATGACAAAATCTAATAGTGTAGAAGAAAGTGGTGATAAATCATGATTTTAAAAACATTATTCATGATTCTTTTAACAGTCATCACGTACATATTTGCATTGTATATTCAAAAGAAATTTAAAATCGCAATTCTCCATCCAGCACTCGTTTCTTCTATTGTAATAATATTTGTACTTATTATGTTAAATTATGATTATCAAGACTATATGACTGGCGGTAAATGGATATATAACTTTTTAAACTGCACAGTTGTATGCTTAGCTTATCCTTTATACTTATATAGAAGAATGATTGTGAAACATTTCAAAGTCATTATAACTAGCGTGCTTGTCGGCATAGCTATCAATATCATATTAATATTTACAACATTGAATATTCTAGGTTATTCAAAAGAAATGATAGCATCATTATTACCTAGATCCATTACAGCTGCAGTTGGTGTTCAAGTATCACAACAAATTGGTGGAATAGACAGTTTAGCAGTACTCTTTATTATCGGGACAGGACTTATCGGAAGCATATTAGGCTCATATTTAATCAAGTTAGCTAACTTTCAAACTTCCATAGCAAAAGGACTGACATATGGAAATGCATCACATGCCATAGGAACTGCTAAAATATTAGAAACTGATATTGAGTCAGCTGCATTTAGTTCTATCGGAATGATACTAACAGCGCTTATAAGCTCCATAATCCTACCGTTATTTGTTTTATTAATCTATTAGACATTTGATGATTGCTCCTTGATGATGATTTACATATTACTTTCATTAAAGTTATATTTTGCTAAAATAAAAGAAAAAGGGGTATTCATATGACATCTCAACAACTAACACAAGAAGAACAAACAGAGCTTATTGAAACATTGAAAAAACGTTTTGAAAAATTCCCAGAACGTCATGAAAACATAGAGTGGTCTGACGTAGAAAGTCGATTACAATCTAATCCAGAACAGTTATGGTCACTTAATGAAATGGAACGAACTGAAGGAGAACCTGATGTTATTGGGTCTGAAGATGATCAATATCTTTTTGTAGATTGTTCAAAAGAAAGTCCTAAAGGTCGTAGGAGCGTATGTTATGACAGAGAAGCACTAGAATCTAGAAAGAAACATAAACCGGAAACAAGTGCTATAGATATGGTAAATGAAATGAAAGTTAGTTTACTTACTGAAGAACAATACAGACATCTTCAAACACTTGGAGAATTTGATAAAAAATCATCTAGCTGGGTAGAAACTCCAGACAAAATAAGAAACCTTGGCGGTGCTATATTCTGTGATTTACGCTACGATACAGTGTTCACCTATCACAACGGAGCTGATTCATATTATGGAGCAAGAGGTTTCCGTAGCATGCTAAAAATATAAACAAAAGCTTCCTTTACAAGTCACAATTAGTGAAAGTAAAGGAAGCTTTTTTACAATACATACCCCTCTCAACCACTCACACCCTCAATCAAACCGGTTATGCTATAACTACTGACAAAATAGAATAAAACACATACTATATAACCAAAGGAGGCAATGGCTATGAAAGATCAATTCAATGTACACTTACAAATTGACTCAACTAAAACGCTAACCGACGTCACCATTAGCACATATGAACAAGAAATTGGTAACAACCTATTAAACTATATACAACAATATGAATCACCTTCCGACAAAATAGGCATCAAAACATCTCAAGGTGTATCACTCGTTATTAAAGCTAATATTATATTTGCAGAAATATTTGATAAACAACTTAGCATTACAACAACTGAAGAAACCATCACAACTAGAATGTCACTCAATGCGTTACAGCAAACTTTACCAAGTCACAAGTTCGTGCAAATTAGTAAATCCTCCATTGTAAACATAGAACATATAACAAAAGTATCTCCATCATTTTCAGGAAACTTGTTTGGAACACTTATCAATAATAAAAAAGTAACAATATCAAGAAGATACGTTAAAAATTTAAATAAAGCATTAGGAATATAAGGAGGGAAAATTATGAATAAAATATTAAAATCTACCTTACAAGGCATTGGTATAGGAAGTAGTATCATGCTCATATTCATCGCTATATTTAACGTTACAATCGACTTTCTGGATGTCATAAGTGTTTATTTATTTGGTGCCATTTGTGGATTCTTACCAATCGTTTATGAGTTTGATAACCTACCATTACCAATTAAACTGATCATCCATTTAGGAGGAAGCGTAATAGCATTCTTTATCCTCTCAACAATAAACCATTGGGTACCACTACAACCAGAACCCTTAATTGGCGCACTTACAATATTCACACTTATCTTTCTTGTCATATGGTTCATATTCTTAATATTCAACGCTCAACAAAGTAAGAAAATTAATACAAAACTTAAAAATATGTAAAAAACAGGCTGTGTACAAACTGAACTTAAATTTATAAGTTCAGTTTGTTTTTTGTTTTATTAAATTTAAGCTTAAATTGTGTTTAAACTAAGCTGTTTGTGGCTCTTTTACGAGCCACATCGCCATTTTTTTAAGATTCATGGCAGCACAAATAAGCGTGGTGTCCATGGATACTTTTTTAATTCCTCTATCTCTAGTCCATCTCATACCATGCTGTTCTTTTGCATCGCCAAATCGTCTTTTTAATGTTTGACTTCTTAATTTATATGCTTTTTTAATTGTATCTATAAACCTTAAATCTTCGATTATGTCTAAATCATCTTGCAAAACATGTCTACGGATTTCTCTAATATAGGTTTTGTTTTCCGTACATTTATTTAACATAGAATCAACTCCTAAATAAAACTTCATCTATATTATAAAATAATTTGTTAATATTTGGTATTTTTTTGCGATGACTCCTGCGGGAAAAGCATGATTCGAAGACTACAGGCTGAGAACATGCCCGCGGAAAGCATGCGCATAAAAAAATGCCGGCAAAGTCTAAGACTTTGTCGACACTCTGAAGGCTGAGACAAAAATTGTCTCAGCCTTCTCATCCTTTTTCACTCTAAAATTTCCCCAGAAAGGAAACACACAAAAATCAAAAAGTAACCTTCCTAACATTCAATTAGGATAATACTATATTAAATTAGAACTAAATTCTAATAAACGTTGTTGATCATATGAAATACTAAAAATAATTCAACCTATAATTCTTCTCAGAAATCCCTAGAGTAAACCAAACTCTATGTAACCTATAAACCACCATATCCTTGAAGAAATGTACGCACTCTATTAAATTAACTGTTTATCTATATATGAGAAATTAAAAAAGAGAGTATTACTAAATCGAAGCTATTAGGAAGGAACGGCACTGAACCCCTAAAATGGGAACTTAATAAAAACACTATTTTCTAGGCTGCTAATTTCCTGAATTCTATAGGAGATAAGTAGCCTA
>NZ_RXWZ01000070.1 GCF_003970575.1 Mammaliicoccus fleurettii | reverse complement strand
TATAAAGCATAAGAAGACACCTCAGCTATGCTGAGTGACACGGAGTGGCATTGTGTCCCCTTATGCTCTTAGCAGAGAATCTGAAAAGAATTTAAAAACATCAAAATACGTAGTGAGCAATGTATAAAAAAATGTTGCATTTATGCCGAGAAAATTTATTGATCGTTGAGAAGAACCCTTAACTAAACTTGTAGACGAATGTCGGCATAGCGTGAGCTATTAAGCC
>NZ_RXWZ01000069.1 GCF_003970575.1 Mammaliicoccus fleurettii | reverse complement strand
AACGAAACAGTTAATTGAGTTGTCTCAATGGTTGGATGAAAGCAGTATTGGTTTACATATTATAGATATGAACGTATCAACCAAAGATGCGATGGGCAAAATGTTCTTTACAATGATGAGTGCATTCGCTGAACTTGAAGCTAACTTATTAAGTGAACGTACGAAAAAAGGGTTAGAAGCAGCACGAGCAAGAGGACGCAAAGGTGGAAGACCTTCATTACCTGACCACAAGCAAAGAGAAATCAAGTTTCTATATGATGAACAAAAACTTACAGGCGAAGAGATTGCTAAGAAGACTGGCGTTAGTCGTTCAACTGTATATCGTATATTAAAAAGTGAATTTTCACTTAAATAGTAAGGGCATATGTATTTATAAATACATATGCCCTTACTATCTTATTAAATTCTACTTAATTTTGAGTACAATTTAAATAATTCTGCTGTTGTTTCAGTTTCACTCAACCACGTTTTTTTACCATTTACTACTTTAGTGAATCCATAAGCTTCCATAACCGCACGATCATTATTTTGATGCGCTGTCATAAGTTCTGGATATAAATACATATATTTACCATACATTTCAGCTAATGAGTTATTAGGATATTTTTCACGTGCTTCAATAATTTGCTGTGCAGTTAACAATATTTTTTTTTTCTGCTCAGTTGTTGGATTTGGCCATGGAAAGTTATTATATACAATAGTGTTTGAATAACTATAACTTGGTCCATATTTGGCACCAACAACCTCAAGCCACGCCGTATGCACATTCGAAATAAGAATCCCAAAATCATATAAATTCCCTTCAGAAATATAAAATAATTTATTACCGGGTATCATCCCATTTTTCACAAATCCTATAGGTACATATTTTCTGTTACCTGATGAAACAATCGGAACAGCGATATATTCTTCAGATTTTGGAACTTTCACTTCGTCAAACCGATATGGTGTATTAGCCTTTTCTCTAGTAGCTTTTTTTGATGATTTTTTTCTATATTCTCTAACATCATCAATCCTCTTTAAAGTTAGAGGCATATTTAATAGCTCAGTAGGATTGATTTCAGGCATCCATAAACAAAATTTTTGTTTTCCTTCAATAAAATCTCCTCCCATAGAAAAAGGCTTAATCCACTTTTCTACAGATGGCTCTTTTTGAATCAATTCTTCTTTTTCATGAGGGCTTAAAATTAGTCTTTTATTATCAGTGGGCTGACTCCCTCTTAACATTACAGGTGCATTTTTTGATAAAGGAGTTTTTCTTTTACCAATAAGTACATTTTCTGCGGGTATTAGATAAGGATTAATTTGTTTTACTTTTTGAAATGTCCCATTTGGAAAATATAATAAAGAGGTTTTATCATTATTCATAGAAAAACCTATAATAACAACAAAAACTGTCGCTGCACTATGGGCATCATTATTCCATTTAAAAGAGGTATGGGCAAAGTTTATTTTCAAACCTCCTTCTATTAAATCCTCCCACAATGGTAAAACTTGTTGTCCTTGGCAAATTGAATTTGTAGAAACAAAAGCACAGCGTGTATCTTTGTTTTTAATATATTCAAATGCTTTTTTATACCAGCAACATACATAATCCAATACACCTCCTTTCTTTCCAAAGAGAGAGTCTCTTTCACTTTTTTGTCTTTTAGTCATTGTACCTATAGAATGTGCCTCTTCTGAAGAAACTCGTCCATTGTTAGCAATAAATGGAGGATTCCCTAATATATAATCAAAACTTTTTCCTTTAAGAATATCTTCCCATTCAAATTCAAGAGCATTACCTTCAATAACATTCGTATAAGATTTTAATGGTAAAAATTGATCATTTGAGTAAACAATATTTTTTGTTTCTTCCATCATTTGAGATTCAGCAATCCATAAGGCTGTTTTTGCAACAGAAACAGCAAAATCATTTATTTCTATCCCATAAAATTGATTAAGATGTACTTTAATAAGAGACTCCTCAACATCGAAAATTACATTATTACCTTTTATTATTTTAATAGCTTCATTTTCTAGTCTTCTTATACTTATATAGACTTCTGTTAAAAAATTCCCACTACCACACGCTGGATCAAAAAAATTAAATCTTGCCAATTTTTTTTGAAATAACTCCAACTTATTTTTTAATGTTTTAGGTTGTTTTATTTTTTTTATTTCATCTAATTCATTTCTTAAATCATTTAAAAACAAGGGGTCTATTACTTTATGTATATTTTCAATAGCTGTATAGTGCATACCTCCTGATCGTCTGATTTCTGGATTTAAAGTAGACTCAAAAACAGATCCAAATATAGTTGGGCTAATATAAGACCAGTCGAATTCGTTACTAGCATTATTTAATATAAGAGTGCGTAATTCTTCAGTAAATTGAGGAATTTCAATGTCATTTTCAACAAACATCCCTCCATTTACATATGGAAATTCAGACAGCTTTTCATCTAAATAAGGATCTCTTAAATTGATAGGTGTATTTAATACATCAAATAAATCTATAATAGCATTTCTAAAAAATCGGGCTTCAAAGTCAACTAAATAGTCATGAAACATACTTCTTCTTCCAAAAACGCCAGCATCCTCTGCATATAAGCAAAATACAATACGTACACATAATTGATTTATCGATTTTAAAGTTTGCTCATCATTTGGATTCTTATACTGTTTTAATAGTGTTTCATAAATTTTTCCAACTATCTCGCCAGCTTGCATAGAAACCTGAGTTTCTCTTTCAAGATGTTCATTGTTTTTATCAATCAAGAACTCTAACCGATAATATTCTTCTTCTAAATTTTCCAATTTAATAACTATTTCTTCTGAATTAGGTTTTTCCATATCATAAATAAAAATTTCTTTGAAATTACATGTTACTATCCATCTGGGTCTTTGAGAGTATGGTAAGTTTGCTGAGTATCTTTTAGCTTGTTGAAAAGGAGTTAAAAGACTACCATCAGATTGCTTTATTGCTTTTTTTAAATCTTTTGTTTTACTTTTTTGTTCAATTAATACATTTGTTTTTTCTATATATCCATCAATGAAACTAGTTTTATCTATTAAAACGCTATCCTCAAATTTAATATATTCTACAGCATTTTCTATATCGTAAACATGTTCTAATAGATCTAGCCAAAATGATTGGCTATCCTTTTTCTCTTCGCCTCTATTTTTCCATCTTGCTGCAAATTCTTTTGCTCTCTTTTTTTGTTCAATAACTTTCATATATTATACAGTCCTTTATTCTCAATTATTGGTTAATAAATCATTTTTATACATTAAATTTGTTCATTTTATTAAGTATAGCAAATAATTACATTCATTTTGCATTCCCACACATTATGATGTTATAATACATTTAACAAAGATATCTGCATTTTATGCACCAAACCCCTCACTACTAGGAATAGTGAGGGGTTTTTTAGTGCGGTTATGCCGCCTATTTACTTATCGTTACGCTTACGTAACCAATGCGCAAATAGCGCAACGATACAACCACTGATGACTGTGGTCGTGATGTGAACAAAGATATCTGTCATTTTTAGCACCTCCTCTCTACGTCAACTAGACGCCTGAGAGATAGGCGACTCTATCATTATATCATTTGTATCTTTTGAAGCATATGCACTTCCGATAAGTTGAAATATGTTAAATAGAAATTAAGATACTTAATACCAGTACCTATTACAGTATACTATCGTTAATTTGGTGTTTACAGAAATACCATGTTACTATCACCATCTTCAACACCTATATATTTCATAATATTTATTCAATACATTCTAAAATATGAATATAATTTTTGATAGCTTTTTCAGCTATATTTTGCATTGATTTGCCACTTGAGACAGACTCAATTTTAAGTAATTTATGTAATTCTTTGTTCACTTTAATCATTTTATATTCTGTTTTAATTTCTTTTTCCATTTTGAATAAACTCCTTAAAGTCAATTATATTAATCAATTGCATTGTTAATAATACCTTATTTAGCCGTTAAATTCTTTAATAGCATCCCTAATCTCTTCTTTTAATTTTTCATCATTTTTATAGCCATTCAAATTGATATATTCCGCATCGTTTTGGACATACTTTAAAAAGTCTTTAAATATATTCACATAGCCTGCATACTGATAATATTGTTCTTCTAAGTTCTCAAAATCTTCTTTTGAAACTTCATATTGACCATAACCTGCCATAAGCTTCATTTTAAGATCTTCGTTTTCTTTTTCAAGCGCATCAATGCGTTCATCGGCAGGATATACAACCGTCGGTTTAATCCGATTACCTAACGCAGTAAGTCGTGTATATGCCGTTGGATTTAAATTTCTTATTTCCGCAAGTTGCTTTACTTTTTCATACTCATCTTCAGTTAAATTAATATTGATTGTTTTAGCTTTTTTATGATTTTGATCTGGCATTTATATCCCCTCCATAACTGAGTAAATACTCAAAAAATAGAAACTATTTTAATTGAGTGATTGCTTAGTTATTATTTTAACATATGAGGGGATATTTGATGAGTAACCATTAATTATAAATACCATTTATATAATTAGTGATTACTCATCTTTAATGCGCACATTTTTGCGCATGGCACTAAGCAAATACTTATTCGTATTTGCTATTTTTTCGCAGAAAAAATCACAGGGGGCTTGGGGGATTCATCCACCAACAAGCAGGGTATCTAGGCACAAAGTGGCTAGTATTCCCAATGCTTGCCAAACCTCTGAAACGATGTGAGGAAGATTGTATTATGTTATAATACAATCAACGGAACAACGTGTCTTTCGTTAGAAAGCGAGGTGGAATTGTGAGCGAACGTAAAACAATGACTGAAGGTAACGAAGCTGTCGGGAAAAACCAAATCCCCGACCGCAAGGCACCGAAACAAATTAGTTTTCGTGTGAGCGAATCCGAATATTCAAAGTTACAGGCTTCGGCTGAAACTTTGAATATGAGTGTGCCTTTGTTTGTTAAAAACAAAGCACAAGGGGCTCGATTAGTGGCGCCCAAATTAGACAAAGTCACGCGCCAATCGATGGCCAAAGATATGGGTAAGTTGGGGAGCAACTTAAACCAAATCGCGAAAGCTTTAAATACGTATGGCGAACGCGCAAATATGGAACAAATGCAACAAGATATCGCCATCATGCGTGAGGAGTTGAATCATATATGGCAACAACTAAAATAAGTGCTACGAAATCAACATCACGAGCCATTAACTATGCAGAAAAACGCGCTGAGGAAAAAAGTGGTTTAAATTGCGACATCGATTATGCGAAAAGTGCGTTTAAAGCTTCTCGCGAAGTTTACGGTAAAACAGACGGCAACCAAGGTCATGTGATTATCCAGTCATTCAAACCAGGAGAAGTGACCCCTGAACAGTGTAATGCACTCGGTTTAGAACTAGCCGAAAAAATAGCGCCTGATCATCAAGTGGCGATTTATACGCATAGTGATACCGATCATGTACATAATCATATCGTGATTAATGCCATCAACTTAGAAACAGGGAAAAAATTCAATAATAACAAACAAGCACTTAAAGACGTCAGACAAGCAAATGATGTGGTATGCCGACATCATGGTTTATCCATCCCCAACAACCAAGCAGAGATGCGCTACACCCAAGCTGAACAAAATCTCATAGATAAAGGGAAATCATCATGGAAAAATGATATCCGATTAGCCGTTGATGAAACACAAGCGACAGATATGGAAAGTTTTCAAGAACAATTACGTCCGAAAGGCATCATTGTTGAACGTGTGACGGATAAAACCATCACATATAGACATATAGAAGCAGATAAAAAAGTACGTGGCAGCAAACTAGGAGATTTTTATGACAAAGGAGGCATTTCACATGGCTTTGAAGCCGAGAAACAACGTAGAAGAAGAAAATACGAATCAAAATCAACAACTCCTGAACGAACTCCAAAAGATCAATCACCGCATAGACAACCTAGAACAACGCTTAACTGGTCAGCTTTCGACCAATCAACCCAAACCCTCTTCAATGAACGAAAACGTCGTGAACGAACTGAAAGAGCAGAACGCGAAGCTCGGGAACAGGATGATCGAGCTCGAGCAGCAAGAGCAAAACAGATCGAATCAGAACCAACAATTAGTAAGCGAACTAAAGGCTTCGACCTTGAACTTTAAAAACTACTTAGATAAAACAGAAACCAAAGTGATTAAAATTTCCAATCAAATGTTATCTAAAATTGATACCAAACATATAACTGAGGATGTCGCAAAGGCGTTTAGACAAGAAAAATACGAGATGTATGAAGACCTCAAAGGGATTCGAATGGCTAACCGAGAACAGCATGAAGCATTGAACAACAGTTTAAAAGAAAATCAAAAGTTGAATAGCACGTTTAAATCGAGTATTAAAAGTATGACGCATGGTATCGGCGCCCTATACTTCGTTATTTTATTAATGGCCTTAGTTTCCATTGTGACCGGTCCGATTGGACACGTTTTAGGTATTGATAGCATGTACAGTGCGTTACATCATACGATTACACATACACAATCCGCATGGGGTTATTTATGGTATATCGCTTATATCATTCCTTATTTACTCTTTGTTTTAATTTTGTTGGGTTGTTTAAGTCTCTTAAGGCTATTTGAAAAGTAAAATATAACGTAAAGTATTTATAAGTAACAAGTGAAGTATGGTTCGCCATATGGAAACTCCCACTACTTTCCAGAGTAAAGTGGGGTTTTTATTTAAATTTTTTATTATCGCGTATAAAAAAACACACTGTCATACCAACAATAATATGACATTTAATATCTTTGAGTTATTTCTATATAGTATCAAGACAAGAAGAAACTCGTTTCACTCGTTCCAAAAACAAACAAAAAAGAGGTCCCTTATGTTTAATATCCAAGATCCAAATTATGCTAAAAGAACCATAAAAATATTCATATTCACAACAACCATTTTCTTAATCACTTTAATTCTAGCAATTATTTTTAGCCCATCACTCGAAACTCTTAAAAATATGACAGACGGACAACACGGAACCATTTCTAAAACAAATGGTTTAATAAAGGTTTGGCAATACATTCTAAACAACGGTTTTAAAGTGCCGTTTCAAATGCTGATACTTTCTTTAATTCCAATCCCATTTTTATACTTTTTAAATTTATTATCTACAACAATAATTACCGGAATAGTATTTGGTTTTGCAATCAATTTTGATTTAAATAAAGGCCTCACCATGGTTTTATCTTCAGCACCACATACAATAATCGAAATATTTGCAATGTGCTTTGTTATCAGTGGTTTATATAAATTAAATAAAACAATCATTAGAAAAATAAGTAATCTTTTTAGAAAAACTAAAAAACAAAACTTTTCATTTAAGTTAGCTTTCAGCAATTTACTTAAAATATATTTTCTAATCGCTTTACCTTTATACATACTCGCAGCATTTTTAGAGACATACCTCACAGATTTTATATATAACTTATTTACCTAAATTCAACGTTGCTTTATTGTCTATACCAATCTATTGCTCTTTTCTCTATTTTTTTCACGTATTTATCTTTGCCATTTACATAGGATTTTATATCTTCAGGATAATTCTTGGCTAATTTATTTTTTAATTCCCCATACTCTTTCGCGATTTCTTTATGAGATTTTAGATATTCTTTAAATGCTAAATGACGTTCTATTTCTGTTTTATTTTTATAGTCAAATACATGTAAGTGGTGAGTTCTTTTTATTTTTCCTTTTCTAAAAAATCTTCTTCTAGGAATACCATTTTCCCCTAAATTTTCGTATCCGAGGTCATTCAATTTTTTATTAAATTCATCAACTTTTTCTATATTTTTCACTACTACCATGATATCTATTATGGGTTTTGCTTTTAATCCTTGGATTGATGTACTGCCTATGTGATGAATATGAATTATTTCGTCGTTAAAAATAGTTTTTAATTTTTTTGCTTCGTTATTAAAATTTTCTTGCCAATTTGGTTGATAATCTTTAACTTCTACTCTCATTTTAGCCTTCCTTTTTTGTTTTTTTGAAACGAGTGTAAACGAGTTTCTAAAAACCCAAATACACCCAACTTTATAAATATGGATTTCCGTATTTTTCACAATATTTATAAAAACCAAATCTATTCATAAATATTGTCTTTTCAATACTTTTATCAGAATCAAAATCAATCTCTCTTAAAATTGATTCAGTAAATTCAAGTGATGCTGTACCATTTGCTGTTATAAGCATATTATCAACAACACTTTGCTTTTCTAAAAACTCATTCTCAGGTTGGTTCTGTTGCAAAGTAAAAAAATATAGCTAACCACTAATTTATCATGTCAGTGTTCGCTTAACTTGCTAGCATGATGCTAATTTCGT
>NZ_RXWZ01000007.1 GCF_003970575.1 Mammaliicoccus fleurettii | reverse complement strand
TTGCACATTGAAAACTAGATAAGTAAGCAAATAGATTTTACCAAGCAATAAACCGAGTGAATTTCTAACGAAATTCAAGCTTAATAATCGCGCGTCGTCTTTTTAGACGACATCACAGATTAATAACAGTTATTTTCTTAAACATTATGTATAAGGAAATATTAGATTAAGTTATTAAGGGCGCACGGTGGATGCCTTGGCACTAGAAGCCGAAGAAGGACGTTACTAACGACGATATGCTTTGGGGAGCTGTAAGTACGCTTTGATCCAGAGATTTCCGAATGGGGAAACCCAGCATGAGTTATGTCATGTTATCCACATATGAATACATAGTATGTGAGAAGGCACACCCGGAGAACTGAAACATCTTAGTACCCGGAGGAAGAGAAAGAAAACTCGATTCCCTGAGTAGCGGCGAGCGAAACGGGAATAGCCCAAACCAACAGGCTTGCCTGTTGGGGTTGTAGGACACTCAATACGGAGTTACAAAGGAAATAATTAGACGAATGGTTTTGGAAAAACCAACCATAGAAGGTAATGGTCCTGTAGTCGAAAGTTATTTCTCTCCTGAGTGGATCCTGAGTACGGCGGAACACGTGTAATTCCGTCGGAATCCGGGAGGACCATCTCCCAAGGCTAAATACTCTCTAGTGACCGATAGTGAACCAGTACCGTGAGGGAAAGGTGAAAAGCACCCCGGAAGGGGAGTGAAATAGAACCTGAAACCGTGTGCTTACAAATAGTCAGAGCCCGTTAATGGGTGATGGCGTGCCTTTTGTAGAATGAACCGGCGAGTTACGATTTGATGCAAGGTTAAGCAGCAAATGTGGAGCCGTAGCGAAAGCGAGTCTGAATAGGGCGAATGAGTATCTGGTCGTAGACCCGAAACCAAGTGATCTACCCATGTCCAGGTTGAAGTTCAGGTAACACTGAATGGAGGACCGAACCGACTTACGTTGAAAAGTGAGCGGATGAGGTGTGGGTAGCGGAGAAATTCCAATCGAACTTGGAGATAGCTGGTTCTCTCCGAAATAGCTTTAGGGCTAGCCTCAAGTGATGATTATTGGAGGTAGAGCACTGTTTGGACGAGGGGCCCCTCTAGGGTTACCGAATTCAGACAAACTCCGAATGCCAAATAATTTAACTTGGGAGTCAGACTATGGGTGATAAGGTCCGTAGTCGAAAGGGAAACAGCCCAGACCACCAGCTAAGGTCCCAAAATATATGTTAAGTGGAAAAGGATGTGGCGTTGCCCAGACAACTAGGATGTTGGCTTAGAAGCAGCCATCATTTAAAGAGTGCGTAATAGCTCACTAGTCGAGTGACACTGCGCCGAAAATGTACCGGGGCTAAACATATTACCGAAGCTGTGGATTATCCGTAAGGATAGTGGTAGGAGAGCGTTCTAAACGTGTTGAAGCATGATCGTAAGGACATGTGGAATGTTTAGAAGTGAGAATGCCGGTGTGAGTAGCGAAAGATGGGTGAGAATCCCATCCACCGATTGACTAAGGTTTCCAGAGGAAGGCTCGTCCGCTCTGGGTTAGTCGGGACCTAAGCCGAGGCCGATAGGCGTAGGCGATGGATAACAGGTAGATATTCCTGTACCACCTATGATTGTTTGAACGATGGGGGGACGCAGTAGGATAGGCGAAGCGTGCTGTTGGAGTGCACGTCCAAGCAACAAGACTGAGTGTTAGGCAAATCCGGCACTTATAAGGTTGAGTTGTGATGGGGAGCTGGATCATGTATCCGGCGAGTCGTTGATTTCACACTGCCAAGAAAAGCCTCTAGTTAGAAAATAGGTGCCCGTACCGCAAACCGACACAGGTAGTCAAGATGAGAATTCTAAGGTGAGCGAGCGAACTCTCGTTAAGGAACTCGGCAAAATGACCCCGTAACTTCGGGAGAAGGGGTGCTTTTTAGGGTGCAAGCCTTGAAGAGCCGCAGTGAATAGGCCCAAGCGACTGTTTATCAAAAACACAGGTCTCTGCTAAACCGTAAGGTGATGTATAGGGGCTGACGCCTGCCCGGTGCTGGAAGGTTAAGAGGAGTGGTTAGCTTCTGCGAAGCTACGAATCGAAGCCCCAGTAAACGGCGGCCGTAACTATAACGGTCCTAAGGTAGCGAAATTCCTTGTCGGGTAAGTTCCGACCCGCACGAAAGGCGTAACGATTTGGGCACTGTCTCAACGAGAGACTCGGTGAAATCATAGTACCTGTGAAGATGCAGGTTACCCGCGACAGGACGGAAAGACCCCGTGGAGCTTTACTGTAGCCTGATATTGAAATTTGGCACAGCTTGTACAGGATAGGTAGGAGCCTTTGAAGCGTGAGCGCTAGCTTACGTGGAGGCGCTGGTGGGATACTACCCTGGCTGTGTTGACTTTCTAACCCGCACCATTTGATCATGGTGGGAGACAGTGTCAGGCGGGCAGTTTGACTGGGGCGGTCGCCTCCTAAAGAGTAACGGAGGCGCTCAAAGGTTCCCTCAGAATGGTTGGAAATCATTCGCAGAGTGTAAAGGCACAAGGGAGCTTGACTGCGAGACTTACAAGTCGAGCAGGGTCGAAAGACGGACTTAGTGATCCGGTGGTTCCGCATGGAAGGGCCATCGCTCAACGGATAAAAGCTACCCCGGGGATAACAGGCTTATCTCCCCCAAGAGTTCACATCGACGGGGAGGTTTGGCACCTCGATGTCGGCTCATCGCATCCTGGGGCTGTAGTCGGTCCCAAGGGTTGGGCTGTTCGCCCATTAAAGCGGTACGCGAGCTGGGTTCAGAACGTCGTGAGACAGTTCGGTCCCTATCCGTCGTGGGCGTAGGAAATTTGAGAGGAGCTGTCCTTAGTACGAGAGGACCGGGATGGACATACCTCTGGTGTACCAGTTGTCGCGCCAGCGGCATAGCTGGGTAGCTATGTATGGACGGGATAAGTGCTGAAAGCATCTAAGCATGAAGCCCCCCTCAAGATGAGATTTCCCAACTTCGGTTATAAGATCCCTCAAAGATGATGAGGTTAATAGGTTCGGGGTGTAAGCGCAGTAATGTGTGTAGCTGACGAATACTAATCGATCGAAGACTTAATCAAAATTTTTAACTCGGTTTAACGCCGTAAAATCTGCTTACTATCTAGTTTTGAATGTGCAATACATTCTAATAGT
>NZ_RXWZ01000068.1 GCF_003970575.1 Mammaliicoccus fleurettii | reverse complement strand
TACCTATCATCAATAATGGATGCTTATAATGGGGAAATTATTGCTTATAAAATTGGGCCACATCAAAACCAAAAGTTAGTCAATGATACATTAAATCAAATAGAAATACCCAAGGATTGTGTACTTCATAGCGATCAAGGAAGTGTTTATACTTCGTATGAATATTACAAATTATGCGAAGAAAAAGGCATTATCAGAAGCATGTCCCGTAAGGGAACGCCAGCTGATAATGCCCCAATAGAAAGCTTTCATTCCTCGCTAAAGTGTGAAACATTCTATTTAAACAGCGAGCTTAATAGCTCTAATGATATTGTAATAGATATTGTCGAAAATTACATTAAAAACTATAATAAAGTTAGAATTCAACAAAAACTAGGCTACTTATCTCCTATAGAATTCAGGAAATTAGCAGCCTAGAAAATAGTGTTTTTATTAAG
>NZ_RXWZ01000067.1 GCF_003970575.1 Mammaliicoccus fleurettii | reverse complement strand
TAATAAAGTTAGAATTCAACAAAAACTAGGCTACTTATCTCCTATAGAATTCAGGAAATTAGCAGCCTAGAAAATAGTGTTTTTATTAAGCTCCCATTTTAGGGGTTCAGTGCCGACATCTATTAAACTCTTTATTATTGTAATAGTAACATGTTATTTGTTACAAGTTACTATTACTTTTGGTATTTTTAGTAACGCTGTTTTAGACGTACTTCAAGAAAAGATTGATAAATGTAAACAAGAAACTCCAAACGACTTAACAGACATTATTGATAAAATTACAACCAACATTTTAAGATAATACGTCTATTACATAATTTTAATGAACACGATTAAAAGGGTTTATTTTTTCAATTTATAGTAATTGTACACTGCGTCTAATTGATATATATTTAACCTATATAAAAAATGGTTCTGTTGCAAAGTAAAAAAGTATAGCTAACCACTAATTTATCATGTCAGTGTTCGCTTAACTTGCTAGCATGATGCTAATTTCGTGGCATGGCGAAAATCCGTAGATCTG
>NZ_RXWZ01000066.1 GCF_003970575.1 Mammaliicoccus fleurettii | reverse complement strand
AATATAAATTATTAAATATCTTATATACCGTATATTCTTGAATAGTATACAATTCAGGTAGAGGACAGAGATTATAACAGTTGCTGAGAGTTATAAGGATACCGAGTGTACTTTTGAACACAAGAAGAGGGAATCTTATGAAAGTAAGATCGGTTAACACCCGTTAACATGTTGTTAAGTGAGTATTCAAACTAATTGAATACTAATTAGGGTGGCAACACGGAGAATTCGTCCCTTGTATGTAAATACATACAAGGGACTTTTTATATTTTAAAGGAGGACTTTTTATGATAAATATACCACGTGGAACACAAGATTTATTACCAAAAGATACTTATAAATGGCAATACATTGAAAATAAATTGCACGAATTAATGAGATTATATAATTATAAAGAAATTAGAACGCCTATCTTTGAGAGTACTGAGTTATTTAGTAGAGGTGTAGGTGATTCAACTGATGTAGTACAAAAAGAAATGTACACTTTTAAAGATAAAGGTGATAGAAGTATTACATTAAGACCTGAAGGCACTGCAGGTGTCGTTAGAAGTTACATTGAAAATAAAATGCAAGGCGAACCTAATCAACCAGTAAAATTATATTATAATGGTCCAATGTTCCGATACGAAAGAAAACAAAAAGGACGTTATCGCCAATTTGTTCAATTTGGTGTAGAAGCAATTGGTTCAGAAAATCCGTCAATAGATGTTGAAATCATATCTATGCTTGTTCACATTTATAAATCATTTGGATTAAAAGATTTGAAACTCGTTATAAATAGTATTGGTGATGCTGAATCGAGAGCAGATTATACGAAAGCATTACAAGCTCACTTTGAGCCAGTGATTGATACTTTCTGTAGTGATTGTCAAAGTAGATTATACACTAATCCAATGCGTATCCTTGATTGTAAGGTTGATAGAGATAAAGAAGCGGTTAAAAATGCACCGAAAATTACAGAATACTTAAATGATTATTCTAAACAATACTTTGATGATGTTAAATACTTATTAGATGAAATAGGTATTGACTATGAAATTGACACGAATCTTGTTAGAGGATTAGATTATTATACACACACTGCTTTTGAAGTAATGAGTAATGCTGAAGGATTTGGGGCAATTACTACGTTATGTGGTGGTGGCAGATATAATGGCTTATTAGAATTACTAGACGGTCCAAAAGAGACAGGTATAGGATTTGCATTGAGTATTGAAAGATTATTGCTTGCACTTGAAGCAGAAGGAATTGAAATAGAACAAGAAGATACGATTGATTTATTCATTGCGACTATGGGTGAAAAAGCTGATCAATTCTCAGTTCAACTAATCAACAAACTAAGAATTGCTGGTATAAGTTGTGATAAAGATTATCTTGGCAGAAAGTTAAAAGGCCAAATGAAACAAGCAGATAGATTGAATGCTAGAAATACAATAGTTATTGGTGACAATGAATTAGAAAAAGAAGAAATTGAAGTGAAAAATATGGAGACAGGTGAGAAGACACTTGTGTCATTATCAGAATTAGAGAATTATTTAAAGGTGGAATCATAATGGATAAGAGAACAACATACTCTGGAAAAATTACGGAAGAATATATTGGACAAACAGTTACTTTAAATGGATGGGTTCAAAAAAGACGTGACTTAGGTGGATTAATTTTTATTGATTTACGTGACCGTGAAGGTGTCGTACAAATTGTCTTTAATCCTGATTTCTCTCAAGAAGCGTTGAATGTTGCTGAAAAGGTTCGTTCTGAATACGTTATTCAAGTAAAAGGACTAGTAACTAAAAGAGATGAAAAGTCAGTTAATGACAAAATCAAAACGGGTAAAGTAGAAGTACAAGTATCTGATATCATTATTTTAAATGAGTCAGAAACACCACCATTTTCTATTACAGATATGAATGATATTGATGAAAACGTACGTTTGAAATATCGTTATATAGATTTAAGAAGAGAAAGTTTAGCTCAAACGTTCAAAATGAGACATCAAATTACACGTTCAGTCAGAAATTATTTAGATGAAGGTGAATTTTATGAAGTTGAAACACCTGTATTAACAAAATCAACACCTGAAGGGGCTAGAGACTATCTTGTACCTTCAAGAGTTCACGATGGTGAATTTTATGCTTTACCTCAATCACCTCAAATATTTAAACAGTTATTAATGATTGGTGGATTTGATAAATACTATCAAATTGTTAAATGTTTTAGAGATGAAGATTTAAGAGCAGATAGACAACCTGAATTTACTCAAATTGATATTGAAATGAGTTTCGTAGATCAAGAAGATGTTATCAAAATGAATGAAGGTTTAATGAAACGTATTATGAAAGATGTCAAAGGTATTGATATTACTACTCCATTCCCACGTATGACTTATGCTGAAGCGATAGATAGATACGGAATTGATAAACCAGACACAAGATTTGGTATGGAATTAATAAATTTATCTGAACTTGCAGCCAAAATGGACTTTAAAGTATTTAAATCTACTGTTGAAAATGGTGGAGAAGTTAAAGCAATTGTTGTAGAAGGTGCAGCAAATGATTATTCAAGAAAAGATATTGATCAATTACAAGCTTTCGCAAATATTTACGGAGCAAAAGGATTAGCATGGCTGAAAGTAACAGACGAAGGATTAAATGGACCTATTAGTAAATTCTTTAGCGAAGAACATGCTGCTGAATTATTAAGTAATACACAAGCAAATGCTGGAGATTTAGTATTATTTGTAGCAGATAAGAAAGATGTTGTTGCAGCAAGTTTAGCACAATTAAGAAACAAACTTGGTAAAGAACGTGGATTAATCGATCCTAACAAATATAATTTCTTATGGGTAACAGATTGGCCATTATTTGAATATGACGAAGATTCAAATCGTTATGTAGCTGCTCATCATCCGTTTACAGCTCCTAAAAAAGAGCATGAAGAAATGTTGGAAACAGACCCAACTAATGTTGAAGCTAATGCTTATGACATTGTTCTTAATGGTTTTGAATTAGGTGGAGGTTCTATTAGAATTCATAAATCTGAACTTCAAGAAAAAATGTTTAAAGCGCTTGGATTTACTGAAGAACAAGCTCAAGAACAATTTGGATTCTTAATTGAAGCATTTAAATATGGTGCGCCTCCACACGGTGGTATCGCATTGGGTCTTGATAGACTAGTAATGCTTTTATCAGGCAGAACAAACTTAAGAGATACAATTGCATTTCCTAAGACTGCAAGTGCTTCATGTTTATTAACAGATGCACCAAGTAAAGTATCTGATAGTCAGTTACATGAATTACATTTGCAACTTGATTTAGATGAAAAATAATTAAAAGTTTAAATACTTGTTATTTAGAAGAGTTATGATAAAATAAATTTATAAGGTAGTCATCTGAAGTGTTCGTAATAAGCTTTTTATATTTTGACCTAACACTTTTGATCAAGGGAGCTTAATTGGTTTTCTTAATAGCGCATACGCCTCGTAAGGAGGACATGCAAAATAAGAAACAGGGCACCCACCTGTATATAGCAGGCCAAAATGATCGAGCACTTAATATTACGGCACAATTGGATTCTATCGGTACGCAAGACTTTATGTCTTGCGTATTTTTGTGTAAAGGAGTTAATTAAACTATGAAACATCAATTTTCAAGAAATGAATTAGCTGTAGGAAAAGAAGGTTTAGACCTACTGAAAAGTAAAACAGTTGTTGTACTTGGTGTTGGCGGCGTAGGATCATTTGCAGCCGAAGCATTAGCTAGAACAAATATCGGACATATAATATTAATAGACAAAGATGATGTAGACATAACAAATGTAAATAGACAATTACACGCTTTAACAACTACAATTGGCCAATCTAAAGTTGATTTAATGGAAGAGCGTATCAAATTAATCAATCCTGACTGTAAAGTAACGTCACTTCACATGTTTTATACAGAAGAAACATATGAAGCGTTATTCAATGAGTATGATATTGATTATTTTGTAGATGCGAGTGATACTATTATGTATAAAGTTCACTTAATGAAAGAATGTTTAGAAAGAGGTATAGACGTTATTTCAAGTATGGGTGCTGCTAATAAGACAGATCCAACTAAATTTGAAATCGCAGATATCTCTAAAACACATACTGATCCAATGGCGAAAATTATACGTCTTAAATTAAGAAAGATGGGAATTCATAAAGGAATTAATGTAGTCTTTAGTGATGAAAGTCCAATTATGATTCGTGAAGATGTTAAAGAAGTTGTTGGAGATAAAAATGCAAAAGTGAGAAAAGCTCAAATGCCTCCATCATCAAATGCGTTTGTACCTAGTGTTGTAGGTTTAATTTGTGCGAGTTATGTCGTTAATAATATATTAAAAGATATACCAGTAAAAAGAGTCAAAGATAAATAATAAAGACTTTGAAATAAAAATGAGACTGGACATATCCAGCCTCATTTTTTTAAGTTTTTATATATTTCAGCAAATTTTTGTTCAGATTTGGATGTTAGTTTAGGATGATAATATTGCTTGTTTTTTAGGGTGTCAGGTAAATATTGTTGTTCCACATAACTATTTTCATAGTTATGTGGATATTTATATCCAATGGCATTTCCTAATTCTTTAGCGCCTTGATAATGTCCATCTTTTAAATGTTTAGGAACTAAACCAGCTTTGCCATTTCTAATATCAGATAAAGCTTCGTCTATAGATACAATCGCTGAGTTAGATTTAGGAGATAAACATAATTCGATTACAGCTTGACTAAGTGGTATACGTGCTTCTGGAAAGCCTAGACGTTCACTTGCCTCAATAGCAGATAACGTTCTTGCAGCTGCACCTGGTGAAGCTAAGCCAATATCTTCATAACTAATAACAAGTAAACGTCTTGCAATGGTAGGTAAATCGCCTGCTTCAATTAGTCTAGCTAAATAATGTAAAGCAGCATCAACATCGCTACCTCTTATTGATTTTTGGAATGCACTCATAACGTCATAATGTTGGTCGCCATCCTTATCATGTTGAAAAGCATTTTTTTGAATGCACACTTGAGCATCTTCAATTGTAACATGACGCTTTTCATCGAGTATTTCAGCACTTAATACAGCTAGTTCTAATGCATTTAAAGCACTTCTAACATCCCCATAACTAGCTTTTGCAAAATACTGAATAGCATCATCATCTACTTCGGGTGCATATGTTGCCAAACCGTTTTCTGCATCTTCCAAAGCTCTATTTAAAGCAATCACAATATCAGATTCTTCTAATGGGAAAAGTTCAAAGATTTGCGTTCTACTTCTTATTGCTGGATTTATGGCGTGATAGGGATTTGATGTTGTTGCCCCAATAAGAACGATTTTGCCAGACTCTAAATGAGGTAAGAGAAAATCTTGTTTCGCCTTATCAAGTCTGTGAATTTCATCTAATAAAAGGATGACTTGACCAGACATTTTCGCTTCTTCAACTACTAATTGCATATCTTTTTTCGTATTAGTAACGGCGTTTAGTTGTCTGAATTTATATTGAGTACTGCCAGCTATAGCTTGAGCAATACTTGTTTTACCAATACCTGGAGGTCCATAAAAAATCATAGAAGTTAATCTTTTAGTAGTGACCATTCTTCTAATAATGGCTTTAGGACCTACTAAATGCTCTTGACTTATAACATCGTCGATCGTTTTAGGACGCATTCTATATGCTAATGGTTCGTTTTTCATTTGTGATCAACCTTTCTAATTACTCAAATTGTATAAAAAATGATAAAATAAGTTAACAATATTTTTTAAAGAAAATAAGAGGTGTAGTACATGAAAATATCAACTAAAGGCCGATATGGCTTAACACTTATGATATCGTTGACTAAGCGTTACGGTCAAGGATGTACATCGTTAAAGTCTATCGCAGAAGAAAATGATTTAAGTGATTTATATTTAGAACAATTAGTAGGACCATTACGTAATGCTGGTCTTATTAAAAGTGTAAGAGGTGCCAAAGGGGGCTATCAATTACAAAAAGCACCATCAGATATAACAGCTGGTGATGTGATTAGATTGTTAGAAGGACCAATTACACCAGTTGAAGGTATAGAAGATGAACCACCAGCACAACAACAATTGTGGATTCGTATTCGTGATGCTGTTAAAGAAGTATTAGACAATACAACTTTAGAATATTTAGCAAACTATACAAATCAAGATGAATTAGAAGGGTATATGTTCTATATATAATCATTTAACAATTAAATCTGGTACAGTATGCAGAATAATACCAGAAAGGGATATAAAAAAGTAGAAATTCAGTTTCCTTTGAATTTCTACTTTTTTTATGGAAAAAATTCCTAACTGTTTTAATTTCATGCCTAACTGTACTTTAAAAAGAATTGTAATGACAGTTAGGCATGAAATTTGGTTAAGTAGTGTAATTTTCTCCTTTGATTTAATATTCATATTAAGATAGTTGTACACTACAAAAAAGGGGAGATTATATGAAAAATATTAAAGCTTACATATTAACCGTAGTTGCAGTTTTATTATTAAGTTTTGTAGGATTACCTTTAGAAGCAAATGCCAAAACAGATGATCCTTCATCAAGAGTCATATTACCTAAAAATGATCGTGAACAAATAACTAATACAACATCAGCACATTATCAATCAATTGCTTTTACTGAAATTGGTGGAACATCGATAGCCTCTGGAGTTGTAATCGGTAAAAATACTGTATTGACAAATAAGCACGTTGTAAATGCTACAAATGGAGATGCTTCAGTATTAAAATTTTCTCCAGCAGCAAATGGAAATGGAAATTACCCAGCTGGAACATTTACAGCAACTGATTATAAAACAGCACCAGGTGGAGAAGATTTAGCTGTCGTAACAGTTGGTAAAAATAGTGAAGGACAATCTATAGGTGATGCGGTACAACCAGCCACATTAGCTAACACATCAACTGTTCAAAAAGGCGATGACATTACAGTAACAGGTTATCCTGGAGATAAACCAATCGCAACATTATGGGAAAGTAAAGGTAATGTATTGTCTGCTTCAGGTAGTGACTTAACATATGACTTAAGTACATATGGTGGTAACTCAGGATCTCCAATATTTAATGCTCATAATCAAGTAATTGGACTACATTATGGTGGCGTTCCAGATAGTCATAATAGTGGTGTATTATTTAATAGTAGTATTCAGGAATTCATAAATAGTAACTTGAAATAAATTAAAAGAGTCCAGGGCTTTGTGGCCCCGGACTCTTTTAATTTGTCTACTCTTAATTATTCTCCATATACATCATCAACGATATTTTTGAATGATTCAAATGATTTATATTGTTTATCTAAATCATAAATATAACTAACTGCCATTATTTCATCTACGTTATATTTTTCTTGGAAGTCTAAAAATTGTTGTTTAACTGTTTCTTCACTACCAATAAACGAAGTGTTTGTCTTAGATTGTGACATGTATTGTTCTTGTGGTGACCATATATTTTCTAATTGGTCTGTTGGTGGTTGTAAAGGTAAACGTGAATTTCTAACAATTCCTAAAAACATTAAATGCATTGTTGATGAAAGGAATGTTGCTTCTTCATCTGTTTCTCCTATAATAACATTTAAACAAATTGTTACATAAGGTTTGTCTAAATAATCTGTTGGTTCAAATAAATCTCTATATATTTCTATAGCTTGTGACATTTGCTCTGGCGCAAAGTGAGCTGCGAAAACGTAAGGTAATCCTAAACGCGCTGCTAAATGAGCAGAGTCAGTTGAAGATCCTAGTACATAAATGGGTATGTTTGTATCTACACCTGGATAAGATCTAACATAAGATTGATTTTCTTCTGGACCAAAATATTGTAGTAATTGTTTAATGTCATCTCCAAAAGTATAAACACCTTTATGTGAGTCACGTCTCAATGCTGAGGCTGTCATCATATCAGTACCAGGTGCTCGTCCTAATCCTAAATTTAATCTTTCAGGAAACATCGTTGCCATTGTGCCAAATTGTTCTGCTACAACGAGTGGTGCATGATTTGGTAGCATTATTCCACCTGAACCAACTTGTATTGTATCAGTATGTTCTAAAGTATGTTGAATGAGTAAAGCTGTAGCTGAACTTACAAGGTTAGGTGCATTATGATGCTCAGCAATCCAGTATCTTTCATAGCCTAACTTCTCTACATTTTGTGCTAATGTGACCATGTTTTTAATAGCGTCTTGCTCTGTTTCTCCCTTTCTTAATGGGACAAGGTTCAATGCAGAGACTGGGAAATTAGATTTCATTTATATGACTCTCCTTACTTAATTGTATATTGGCAAGTATATCAAGCGTAATCTTGTTGCACTATTTAACTGCTCAACAAAAGTTGACTATTTTCATAGTTATAGTTATAATAAACCCAAATTTAAAGAGAGGTGGCATCAATAATAGGCATGGATATCCAATAATTTTTACGACGTCATGTTAAAACGTAAAAATACCATTGTGTTACACAATGATGATTGGATAAATATGTCTACATTTTGATGCTACCATTATATTTTAAAATAGTGTAATGGTGTGTCTTACTGTGTAATGCATGGAATAAGGAGGCAACATTATGCTATTTTTATTTGCAAAAAAGTCTTTAGAGATTGACAATAGACTGCTCATACCTTCACTAACATTTATTATTGAAGAAAATGAACATTTGGCAATAGTCGGCATAAATGGTATCGGAAAATCTACACTTTTAAATAAAATCCATCATAAAGAAAATATTGAAACAGCAATGATGGAACAAGATTTAACTAAATATGGAACTTTAAATGTCATGGAGTATATTATGTTAACTTATCCACAATTATCATCGATAAGAGAAAATCTAAGTGATTTGGATAATATAAATAGATATATTGAATTAGACGGTTACGAAATTGAGCAAAACATTACAATTGAAGGTAAAAAGTTAGGATTAACAGAAAGGCACTTTGATCAATTAATTTCTACTTTAAGTGGTGGTGAGCAAACAAAAGTTTCGTTTTTGAAAGTTAAATTAGATAAAGCACGATTATTATTAATTGATGAACCAACTAACCATATGGATGAAGAAATGAAAGTGTGGTTAACTAATGCATTTAAACAAGAAAAACGTGCAATATTATTTGTTTCTCACGATAAGACTTTTTTAAATGAAACACCAGACGCAATTTTGGAACTGAGTAGTAGTGGTGCAACAAAATACTCAGGTCAGTATGACAATTACAAGCAACAAAAAGATTTAGAATATAAAACGATTAAGCAACAATACGAAAAACAAGAAAAAGAGCAACGAGCAATTGAAGAAACAATTAAAAAATATAAAGAATGGTATCAAAAAGCTTCACAAAAAGCTTCAGTAAGAAATCCTTATCAACAAAAACAACTTAGCAAGCTTGCGAAAAAGTTTAAATCGAAAGAATATCAAATGAATAAAAAACTTGAACAAACCAATTTATCAGATCCTGAAGAGGAAGGAAAAACATTTTCAATGCAACATCACGCCTTCAAATCTCATTATTTAGTTAAATTTGAAAATGTGACATTTTCATATAATGAAAAGCCTATTTTTAATGATGTCTCTTTTCATATTAAGCGAAATCAAAATGTTATCATTGAAGGTCAAAATGGCTCAGGTAAATCTACTTTGATCAAGTTGATACTAGGTCAACTGACACCTGATGAGGGAGAAGTAATCGTACATCCTGAATTAGAAATAGGTTATTTTTCACAAGATTTTAATAACTTAAATATGAAAAATACTGTGTTAGAAGAAATAATGTCTATTCAAGAAATGAAAGAAGCGGAATCAAGAACAATTTTAGCGAATTTTTATTTTAATGAAAATAGAATTAATGATGTTGTTGCCAATTTATCAATGGGTGAAAAATGTAGAATACAGTTTGTTAAATTGTATTTTTCAAATCCACATATACTCATATTAGATGAGCCAACTAACTATTTTGATATTGAAATGCAAGAAAAAATCATACAATTAATTCAATCTTTTCAAGGATCAACACTTATCATTTCACATGATAAATATTTTAAAGAAAAGCTTAAAGATCAAATTTGGACAATAAAGAATCTAGATTTGGTACATGAAAATCTTAAAATTGAGAATCCATTAAATGCTGATTCTATTAAAAATCAATTAAATGAATTAGAGCAATATACCGACGAAAGAAATAGAGAAACAGAGTTCTAGTCATTTTCTTAAATTGGTGCTAGAATAGGTACATTGAAAACTAAGAAAGGACGTTCAACATGAAAGTATATGCAGATTATGCAGCAACTACTCCAGTTAAACCGATTGTTACAGAGAAAATAACAGAAATACTATCTGAACACTATGGCAATCCATCGTCAATTCATTCTATTGGAAGAGATGGAAGGAAGTATTTAGATCAAGCTAGAAGAGAAATTGCATCGATATTAGGTGCTACTCCAAATGAAGTTATCTTTACAAGCGGTGCAACAGAGTCTAATAATACAGCAATTAAAGGAATCGCGAAAAAAAGAAAACATTTGGGCAACCATATTATAACGAGTAGAATAGAGCATCATTCTGTATTACATGTTTTTGAAGAACTTGAACGTGATGGCTTTGATGTTTCATATATAAATGTGAATGCTGAAGGAAGTATAGATTTAGAAGAATTAAAACAAACGATTACTTCTGAAACGACATTAGTTTCTATTATGTTAGTAAACAACGAGGTTGGTACTGTACAACCGTTATATGAAATAGCTGAAATTTTGGAAGAGCGTCATATTACCTTTCATGTTGATGCAGTTCAAGCAATAGGTCATATGCCAATTGAATTTGATGAAATGCCTATAGATTTGTTAAGTGTTACGGCACACAAATTTGGTGGTCCTAAAGGAATCGGCGCACTATTAGTAAAAAAAGGATTACAGCTAGATACCTTTATTCATGGTGGAGAACAAGAACTTAAGAGAAGAGCTGGTACTGAAAATGTTCCATATATTTGTGGAATGGCTACAGCTTTAACGGATGCATATGAACATATGGATGAGAATAATATTCACTTAATGAACTTAAAAGAAAAATTAATAGTCGGCTTACAGCAACGAGCAATACCATTTGAATTAAATGGTAGCATGGTTGAAACAACAGGTCATATTACGAATTTGTACTTTCCATTTATCGAAGTTGAAACGATGCTTACTTTATTAGACATGTCTAATATATACGTTTCAAGTGGTTCAGCTTGTACAGCGGGATCAACTTTACCTTCACATGTATTAGAGGCTATGTATGGTGAGGACGAAAGAGTGAAGCAATCAGTTAGATTTAGCTTTAGCTCATTAACAACAGAAGAAGAAATTAACTATATCGTAAATGCAATTATGAAAATATATAATCAATTTAAGGAGGAAGAAAATGAATAATCAATCTACCCGTGTAGTCGTAGGAATGAGCGGGGGCGTAGATAGTTCTGTAACAGCACATATATTGAAAGAACAAGGTTATGATGTTGTAGGAATATTTATGAAAAACTGGGACGATACAGATGAAAATGGTGTATGTACAGCAACTGAAGATTATAACGATGTAATAGAAGTTTGTAACCAATTAGATATACCATATTATGCGGTGAACTTTGAACAAGAATATTGGGATAAAGTATTCACGTATTTCTTAGATGAATATAAAAAAGGAAGAACGCCTAATCCGGATGTTATGTGTAATAAAGAAATTAAATTCAAAGCATTTTTAAATCATGCTTTGAAATTAGGTGCTGACTACGTAGCGACAGGACACTATGCACGAGTAAATCGTGAAGGTGATAAAGTAGAAATGTTGCGTGGAGTAGATAATAATAAAGATCAAACGTATTTCTTAAATCAACTTACTGAAGAACAATTATCTAAAGTAATGTTTCCAATTGGCGAATTAGAAAAAAGTGAAGTAAGAAGAATAGCAGAAGAACAAAATTTAGCAACTGCTAAGAAAAAAGATTCAACTGGTATTTGTTTTATAGGTGAAAAAAACTTTAAAACATTTCTATCTCAATATTTACCTGCACAAAATGGTAAAATGCAAACTTTAGATGGTGTTGATATGGGTGAACATACAGGTTTAATGTATTACACTATTGGACAAAGACATGGACTCGGTATTGGCGGAGACGGTGATCCTTGGTTTGTAGTTGGCAAAAACTTAAAAGAAAATATTCTATATGTAGAACAAGGTTTTCATCATGATGCTTTATATAGTAATTACTTAATTGCATCTGATATATCATTTGTTAATGACATAGATTTCTCACAACCTGTGAAATGCTCAGCTAAATTTAGATATAGACAAAAAGATACAGACGTTACAGTTGAAAAAATTTCTGACAATCAAATTAAAGTGACATTTGATCAACCTGTCCGTGCAATCACGCCCGGCCAAGCAGTTGTACTTTATGATGGCGAAGTTTGTCTAGGTGGCGCAACTATTGATGAAGTTTACAAAACTGAAAAACAATTAGATTATATGGTATAAATTCATAGAGGTGCTATCTTTTCTGATGCACCTCTATTTATTTTTGTTATAATTACAATTAATGATATTTAAAGGAGTTAAATCATGCATAGTGAAAATGAAATCGTAAAATTAATAGAAAATAAAAAATTTGATCAAGCACTCAAATTTTTATTTGAAAATATTGAAGAGAATCCAAATGAAGTAACAAATTATATTAATGCAGGTACTATTTTGTCAGAAGCGGATGAACTTGAAAAGGCAGAGAAGTTCTTCCAAAAGGCAATAACAGTAAATGAAGAGCACGGTGGAGCATATTATAGTCTTGCAAATTTATATTACAATCAACAAAGGTTTGACGAAGCGATTAAACTATATCAATTTGCTATACAAAAAGGGTTAAATGACTCTGATACTAACTTTATGTTAGGTATGTGTTTTAATGAGTTAGGTGCGCATACTGAAGCATTGCCTTACGTTATGAGAGCAAATGAATTGAATTCTGATGATGTAGAAATAGGTTTTCAATATGGTTTAACACTTTGCCAATTGGAAATGTTTGAAGAAGCAATTTCACAATTAGAAAATGTACTTGAAAAAGACCCTAATCATGTTGATGCATTATACAATTTAGGATTAGCTAAGTATATGAAAAATAAAGATCCAGAAGAAGCATTGATTTATTTTAGAAAAGCAGTCAACATTCAGCCAGATCATTTACTAAGTGGTCATGCGATAAATATGTTTGAACAATTACAAGAAGAGGTGGACTAACATTGGAAAACTTATCTTTATTTGATCTTTCACATGTAAAAGGTGAAGTTATTCGAATCTTATTTCAAAATAGTGATAACTACTATACCGTTATAAAAGTAGATGTGATGGACTCAAATGAAGATTTTGACCAAGAAGTCACAATTGTTGGTTATCTTCCTCAAATTGTTGAAGGAGAAACATATCTTTTTAAAGGTAAAGTTACAAACCATCCAAAATATGGTAAGCAATTACAAGCAGAAACTTTTGAAAAAGAACTACCTCAAACTAAACAAGGTGTAATCCATTATTTATCTAGTGATTTATTTAAAGGTATAGGCAAAAAGACTGCTGAAACAATAGTTGATAAACTAGGTGAAGATGCACTTCAAAAAATTATTGATGAACCAGATGTATTGAAAGAAATACCAAAGCTTAATAAACAAAAAAGAGATACGATTGCAGCATCTATACGAGAAAATCAAGCTATAGAACGCATTATGATTAAACTTAATGAACTTGGATTTGGTCCTAAATTAGCAATGTCTATATATCAAGTCTATAAAGAAGAAACACTGAATGTTCTTAAACAAACACCTTATAGATTAGTTATGGATATAAATGGTATAGGTTTCCAAAGAGCTGATCAAATTGCTGAACAAGTTGGTATATCTAAAGACCATCATGATCGACTTATTGCTGGATTAAGCTATTTCTTAGATCAACAGTCCTTACAAAATGGTCATACGTATTTACCGATAGATATTCTCATAAATGGTGCATACGAACTGTTAAATCATAATCAATCAGAAGTGGTAAATAAAGATCAATTAAATGGCGTGATAATTGAAATGAATGAAGATAAAAAGCTTATAATCGAAGATAATAACTGCTTTTTACCTTCTTTATATTATTCGGAAGCTAAAAGTGTTCAAATTATACATCGCCTATATCAACATCAAGATGAATTGAAAGACATTGAAAAAAGTGATTTACAACTACATATTGGGCAAATAGAAGAAATGAATGATGTATCATATGCGGATGGACAAAAATTAGCATTAGAAACTGCAATTAACAATAAAATGATGCTATTAACTGGAGGTCCTGGTACTGGTAAAACAACCGTTATAAGAGGAATATGTGAATTATATTCTGAAATTCACGGTGTTAGTTTAAATTATGACGATTATCAAGAAGGATCTGATTTTCCAATAGTATTAGCTGCCCCAACTGGACGTGCAGCTAAAAGGCTTAGTGAATCAACTGATTTAGAGGCTATGACGATTCACAGATTAATAGGGTGGAGCAAAGATACTCAGCCTGATGATGTGCTAGATAATGATATACATGCACATTTAATTATATTGGATGAAATGTCTATGGTAGATACTTGGTTAATGTATCAATTTTTAAGAGCAGTACCTGATTATGCTCAAATTATTTTCGTTGGAGATGAAGATCAATTACCTTCAGTTGGTCCTGGCCAAATATTTAAAGATTTGATTGATTCTGAAGTAATACCAAGAGTTAATTTAACTGAGGTATATAGACAACAAGAAGGGTCTTCAATTATTGATTTAGCTCATAAAATTAAAAATGGTATGACAGTTTCAATTAATGAGAAACATCATGATCGATCATTTATTCCATGTAGCAGTAATCAAATTGCAACAGTCGTAGAAAAAGTTGTACAAGGTGCAGTCAACAAAGGCTATAATATGCAAGATATTCAAGTGTTAGCGCCAATTTATCGTGGCCCAGCTGGTATTAATAAATTAAACGAGCTGTTACAGGATATACTGAATCCTAAAGATGAATCGACTAGGTATTTAGAGTATGGTGATATTGAATATAGAGAAAATGATAAAGTACTACAACTTATAAATCGTCCAGATGACAATGTGTTTAATGGTGATATAGGTGTTGTCATCGGTGTGTATAAAGCAGAAGAAAACGCACTTGGTAAAGATGTCGTAATTGTAGATTATGAAGGAAGTGAAATTACTTATACTAAACAAGATTTATCAGAAATAACGCATGCTTACTGTTGTTCTATACACAAATCACAAGGTTCTGAATTTCCAATTGTTATTATGCCTATCGTCAGACAATACTTTAGAATGTTGCAGAAGAACATTTTATACACAGGACTTACACGTGCTAAACAATCATTAGTTATTTGTGGTGAAGAGAAAGCATTTAACCAAGGTATACAAACACTAGGGCATGGTCGGATGACTTCATTCGATACTAAATTAAAAATGTATTTTCAAGATGACAAAGATAATGAAAATACAAACGAGCCTATACAAATGAAAAATTTGATTTTAACTGAAGAGACTATGTATGAAATTGATCCGATGATTAATATGAAAGATAAAACACCATATGATTTTATGAAATAATTGACATCTAAAAACGCAGTGCTTATAATCTAATAGAATACTAATAAAGAAGCCGAGTAAATCATATATTGCTACAAGAGACATGTTGGTTGGTGCGAAACATGACAATATATATTGAACGCTACTTCTTTTATAGAAATTGAATAAACTTAAAGTGATGACATTTTGTCATAACTAGGGTGGTACCGCGATACGTTCGTCCCTTTTACGAGGGATGGGCGTTTTTTATTTTATTTGAGGAGTGAATATAATGAAAAATTTAAAAGCAAGTGAAATTAGACAAATGTATATAGACTTTTTCGTTGAAAAAGGACATATGGTAGAACCTTCAGCACCTTTAGTGCCAATTGATGATGATACTTTATTATGGATTAACTCAGGTGTTGCTACATTAAAAAAATATTTTGATGGTAGAGAAGTACCCAAAAATCCAAAAATAGTTAATGCACAAAAAGCAATCAGAACAAATGATATTGAGAATGTTGGTTTTACAGCAAGACACCATACTTTCTTTGAAATGTTAGGTAATTTTTCAATTGGCGATTACTTCAAAAAAGAAGCTATCGAATATGCATGGGAATTCTTAACAAGTGATAAATGGATGGCTATGGATCCTGG
Source organism: Mammaliicoccus fleurettii (assembly GCF_003970575.1). Classification (GTDB taxonomy): domain Bacteria; phylum Bacillota; class Bacilli; order Staphylococcales; family Staphylococcaceae; genus Mammaliicoccus; species Mammaliicoccus fleurettii. The sequence goes on along the minus strand of NZ_RXWZ01000066.1, from coordinate 44,167 downwards.
AAAATTATATGTAACCATTCATCCAGAAGATACTGAAGCATATGATTTATGGCATGAAGTGATTGGTTTAGAGGAAAGCAGAATTATAAGAATAGAAGGTAACTTCTGGGATATAGGTGAAGGACCATCTGGACCAAATACAGAAATTTTCTATGACCGAGGCGAAACATACGGCAAGGAAGATCCAGCTGAAGAAATGTATCCAGGTGGAGAGAACGAACGTTATCTTGAAGTATGGAACTTAGTATTTAGTGAATTCAATCATAATGCTGACCATACGTATACACCATTACCAAATCAAAATATTGATACTGGTATGGGTCTAGAACGTATGACTTCAATTGCACAAGATGTACCAACAAATTATGATACAGATTTATTTATTCCAATTATTGAACAAGTTGAAGCAGTTAGTGGAGTGAAATATTTACAATCTAAAGAACAAGATATTGCGTTTAAAGTTATAGCCGATCACATTAGAACAATAAGCTTTGCTATCGGAGATGGTGCTTTACCTGCAAATGAAGGTAGAGGATATGTATTAAGAAGATTACTAAGAAGAGCAGTACGTTTTAGTCAAACACTTAATATTAATGAGCCATTTTTATATAAATTAGTAGATATAGTTGCAGAAATTATGGAACCTTATTATCCAAATGTAAAAGCACAAAGTGATTTCATTAAAAAAGTTGTTAAATCTGAAGAAGATCGTTTCCACGAAACACTAGAAGATGGATTAGCAATTCTAAATACAATGATGAATTCAGCAAAACAAAAAGATAATATACTTTCAGGTTCAGATGCATTTAAATTATACGACACTTATGGTTTCCCAATTGAACTTACTGAGGAAATTACAGCTCAGGAAGGTATCACAATTGATAATGATGGATTTGAAGATGAAATGCGTCAACAACGTGAAAGAGCAAGAGCAGCACGTCAAAAAACTCAATCCATGCAAGTTCAAAATGAAGTTTTAGGTAAAATTACGACGCCAAGCAAGTTTGTTGGATATGAACAATCTGAAATTCAATCAGAAATTACTGATATTATTTTAAACGGACAATTAGTCGATCATGCTGAAAGTGGAGAAGATATCCAGTTCATTTTAAAAGAAACACCATTCTATGCTGTTTCTGGTGGGCAAGTAGCAGATAAAGGTGTTATTAGCCATGACGAGTTTGAAATTGAAGTAACAGAAGTTATTAAAGCTCCAAATGGTCAAAACTTACATGCTGGACGTATTACATTTGGACAAGTGCAAATTGGTAAAACAGTTGAAGCGGTTGTTAATAAGGTAGCTCGTAAATCAATCGTTAAAAACCATTCAGCAACGCATTTATTGCATGCAGCATTAAAAGAAGTGCTAGGTTCACATGTAAATCAAGCTGGTTCATTAGTTGAAAGTGAAAGGCTACGTTTTGACTTCTCACATTTTGGACAAGTAACAGCAGAAGAGCTTGAAACAATCGAACAAATTGTTAATGAAAAAATATGGGAAAATATTCCCGTTTCAATTCAAGAAATGCCAATTGAGCAAGCTAAAGATAAAGGTGCAATGGCTCTATTTGGTGAAAAGTATGGAGATGTAGTTAGAGTTGTTGAAATGTCATCTTATTCAATCGAACTTTGTGGTGGTATACATGTTAGAAATACTAGCGAAATTGGTTTATTTAAAATTCTTTCAGAATCAGGTACTGGTGCAGGTGTAAGAAGAATTGAAGCAGTTACTGGTAAAAAAGCTTATGAAACATTAAAAGCTACAGAAGAAATTTTAAAAGATGTAATGAAACATGTTAAAGTTAAAGATCAAGCGAGAACAATTGAAAAAATTGATCAAATACAACAACAAAATAAAGACTTAGATAAAGAGCTTCAACAAAAAAATAAAACAATTACTGAATTAAAATCAGGTAATATTGAAGATAGTGTAGAAGAAATTAACGGTATTAAAGTATTATCTGTACAAGTAGAAGCGGAAAATGCTAAGGTGTTAAGATCAATAATGGATGATTATAAATCAAGAATACAAGATACTGTATTATTATTAGCAAGTGTTAATGGTGAAAAAGTTTCATTAGTATCTTCAGTACCGAAAGACTTAACAGATAAAGTTAAAGCTGGAGATATTATTAGAGAAGCTGCTCAAATAACTAATGGTAAAGGTGGCGGTCGTCCTGACATGGCTCAGGGGGGCGGAACAGATCCATCAAAAGTAACAGAAGCTTTACAGTTTGTTAAAAACTACATTAAAACTCTATAATTTTAAGTGTTAATAGAATATGATATAATCAATACTAAGTTAATGGAGTTAGGGAGTGTAAAAATAGATGAATAATTTTGATAAAACAATGAAGTTTAACTATGATGATTTTCCGAATGAAGATGTCAAAACAGTACTACAAAATGTTTATCGCACTTTAGAAGAACGAGGATATAATCCAGTTAACCAAATAGTTGGATACTTACTGTCTGGCGACCCAGCTTATATTCCTAGACATAACGAAGCAAGAAATCAAATTAGACGCTTAGATAGAGATGATATTATGGAAGAATTAGTATCGAATTATTTAAAGCAAGAAAATGAACTCAATGCTTAAAAATAGGATAATAGGTTTAGACGTAGGAAGTAAAACAATTGGTGTAGCTGTTAGTGATGCGATGGGTTGGACAGCTCAAGGAATTGATACGCTCCGTATTAACGAAGAAAAAGAAGAGTTTGGAATTGATGAATTAATTAAAATAATAGATCAATATGATGTTGATACTGTCATTATTGGATTGCCTAAAAATATGAATAACTCTATTGGCCCCCGTGGTGAGGCATCAATTCATTTTAAGGACTTACTTGAACAAGAAAGACCAGAATTAAAAATGGTGATGTGGGATGAAAGACTGAGCACAGTCGGAGCAGAACGCACATTATTAGAAGCAGATGTTTCCCGTAAAAAAAGAAAAAAAGTTATAGATAAAATGGCCGCTGTATTTATTTTACAAGGATATTTAGATTCTATTAAATAAAGATGAGGAGAATGAATAATGACTGAACATAACCATGAAGAACACTTAGAAATCAACAATGAGGAAGAATTATTAACTTTAATCGACGAAAATGAAAATGAAGTTCTATATCGTAAAGTTTTAGAGTTTTATCATCCTGAATTCAAGAAAGAATATATCATTTTAGCTGAAGAAGGCACTGATGATGAAGAAGAAATCGAATTAATCCCTATGATTAATGAAGCTAATGACGACGGTGAAGGCGGTAAATTATTACCTGTTGAAACTGACGAAGAGTGGGACATGATTGAAGAAATCGTTAATACTGAAATGGATGAAGCTTAAAAATTAATATGTAATAGTACACTTTACCCTTAATGTGATATAATCATTAGGGGTATTTAATTTACATAAGGAGTTACATATGGGAAAAAATAGTATATATAAAGATGCTAGATTATTATCGAAGTATATTAGTTTAACTATAATCAGTATCCTCTTTTTATTATTTTTATTAATAACTATTGTTGGGTTAATAGTTGTAGGAGTAAATGTGAGACCAGTAAATGCGGATAGCAATGAACAAATAATCGTTAATGTGAACCCAAATACAAACATTGAATCGTTGAGCCATCAACTATCTGACAAGAAAATCATAAGAAATGCTACTATTTTCAAATATTATTTAAAATTAAATAATATTTCGAGTTTTCAAGCTGGAGAATATAAATTTTCACCTTCTATGTCACCTAAAGAAATAGCTAAAAGTTTAGAATCTGGAAAGGTATTTCAAAAAACGGCGGTTCAATTTGAAATTAGGGAAGGTTCTAATATTGAACTTATTGCAGGTATAATAGAGGAGAATACTTCAATTACTCGTGAAAACTTTCTGAAGAAAATGCGTGATCAAGATTATATTAAAGAATTACAGAAAAAATATCCTAAAATGCTTACTGATGAAGTACTAAATAAAGATATCCGTTATCCATTAGAAGGCTATTTAGCGCCATCTACGTATCAATTTTCAAATAATGATGTATCAATTGATGAATTAACGAAAGCTATGCTCAAAGAGACTTATAATAGCACATATAAAGTTTACAATGACAACGGCGGTTTTAAATATCGTGCAAATTATGAAGAAAAGAAAATTACTTTCCATGAGTATTTGACATTGTCATCAATGGTTGAGTTAGAAATGAAAAAAATTACAGATAAATCTAGGTATGTTTCTTTACTCTTGAATAGAATAGAAAATAATCCACAAATTGCATTAAATTCAGACGAAACGGTACGTTATGCAACAAAAAAAGAACCAAATGAAACTTTAACTGATGCAGATTACAAAAATAATTCTAAATATAATACCTATGAATACAAAGGTTTTCCAGTTGGACCAATTAGTAACGTGTCAGATGAAACTGCAAGTTCTACAATTAACCCACCTGATACAGAATATTATTATTATACAATCACGAAAAGTGGTAAAATATTATTTGCGGAAACATTAAAAGAACAAGAAAAGAATAGAGAAAAATAGTAAAATGTAAAACAAGAACGCTATTGTAAGATTTATAAGCGTTCTTGTTTTGTAATTATACTTACTATTTATCTGGAAATATGGTAAAATATCTAATGTTTATGAAAACATATTAATGGTATGATTGAAATTACTAACTAGTCAAAGCACTAGTTGGGTTTTTTATTATATTCAAGTGTAAGGAAGTTGTAACATGGAAAAAGATATAGAATATATCGAACAATTGCTTTTTCAAGATTCATCAAATATAGATGAACTAAGAGCATATGCTACAGAGCATAACGTTCCAATAATGGACAAAATATCAACAGAATTTGTTAAACAAATGATTAGAATTAAAGATGTACGTAATATTCTTGAAATAGGAACAGCAATTGGTTATAGCGCAATGCATTTTGCTTCATGTCATCCTAATATTAAAGTTTGGACTATTGAGAGAAGTGAAGAAATGTATGAACAAGCATTAACAAATATTAAACAATATGATTTTGAAGAACAAGTTCAAGTTGTGTTTGCTGATGCTTCAGTGGGATACGAATTATTACCTAATAATCAAAAGTTTGATTTAATATTTATTGATGCTGCAAAAGCGCAGTCAAAGAAATTCTTTGAAATATATGAACCATTTCTTAATGATGATGGCATTATCATCACTGATAATATTTTATATCATGGATTTGTTAGTGATATAGATATTGTTAGAAATAGAAATGTTAAACAAATGGTTAAGAAAGTTCAACAATATAATCAATGGTTAATGAATCGTTCTGACTTTAATACTACATTGATAAACATAGGTGATGGTATGGCTATTTCTAAAAAGGAGAATACGAAATGACAGAATTATTAGTGACACCTAAATCGGTCCAACATATCGAGAAACTAATAGAGTTAGGTGCTGATGCATTTGTCATAGGTGAAGAAAAATTCGGCTTAAGACTTGCTGGTGAGTTTAAAGAACCTGAACTTCGAGAAGCTATAGAATTAATTCATGCACATGGCAAAAAAGCATACGTTGCTGTAAATGGTATTTTTCATAATGAGCACATAAAAGACTTAGAAGCTTATATTGACTTATTACATGAATTGAAAGCAGATAGAATTATATTTGGCGATCCTGCCGTTGTTATGTCAATGAAACATCGTGAAAATCCTATCCCATTAAACTGGAGTGCTGAAACTATTGTAACGAACCACTTCCAATGTAATTATTGGGGAGATAGAGGCTCTTCACGTGCTGTTCTGGCTCGTGAATTAAGTATTGATGAAGTATTAGAAATTAAAGAAAAAAGCAATGTTGAAATTGAAGTTCAAGTCCACGGTATGACTTGCATGTTCCAATCAAAAAGAAAATTACTTGGAAATTATTTTATGTATCAAGATCAAGTAATGAAAATTGAAAATAGAAATGAAAATAAAGATATGCTTTTATATGATGAAGAGAGAAGTAATAAATATCCAATTTATGAAGATGGTAATGGCACACATATTATGAGTCCTAATGATATTTGTTTAATAGAAGATTTAGAAGATTTGTTAACTGCTCAAATCGACTCTTTTAAAATTGATGGTGTTCTTCAATCTGAAGAATATATTAATATTGTGACTGAACAATACAGACAAGCCATTGATTTATTTAATGAAGACCCTGAATTGTATGAAGATGAAAAATTTATGTTACTCGAACCAATTGAAGAAGTTCAAAAAGATCATCGTCCTATGGATCAAGGATTCATGTTTAAACAAACTGTTTATTAAGTTAAATTAAAGGAATGATAAAAATGAAGGTTTTAGAACCTATTGGAGCTAGTCGTAAGACCAAAATAAAGAAACCAGAATTACTAGCACCAGCAGGCAATTTAGAAAAACTGAAAATTGCTGTCCATTACGGAGCAGATGCAGTCTTTTTAGGTGGTCAAGAATATGGATTAAGGTCAAATGCCGATAATTTCACTATGGATGAAATTAAAGAAGGTGTAGAATTTGCTGCTAAATATGGAGCAAAGATATATGTCACAACTAATATCTTTGCTCATGATGAAAATATACCAGGGCTAGAAGACTACTTAAAAAATTTAAATGAAACTGGAGCACATGGAATCATTGTAGCTGATCCACTTATTATAGAAACATGTAAAAGAGTGGCACCTAATCTAGAGATTCATTTGAGCACACAACAATCTTTATCTAATTACCGTGCTGTACAGTATTGGAAAGAAGAAGGTCTTGAAAGAGTAGTACTTGCGCGTGAAACAAGTGCAGAAGAAATGCGAGAAATGAAAGAAAAAGTTGATATAGAAATAGAAACCTTTATTCACGGAGCTATGTGTATTGCTTATTCTGGAAGATGTACATTAAGTAATCATATGACTGCAAGAGACTCTAACAGAGGTGGATGTTGCCAAAGTTGTAGATGGGATTATGATCTAATTTCAGTAGAAAATGATGGCGATTTAGAGCCATATTTCGATGGTAAAGACATTACACCATTTGCAATGAGTCCAAAAGACTTGAAATTAATTGAATCTATCCCTACAATGATGGACATTGGTATTGATTCATTAAAGATTGAAGGTCGTATGAAATCTATTCATTACATTGCGACAGTCGTATCAGTATATCGAAAAGTGATCGATCGTTACGCTGAAGACCCTGAAAACTTTAAAATTGATCCTAGATGGTTAATTGAATTGGATAAATGTGCGAACAGAGATACTGCTCCTGCATTCTTTGAAGGTGTTCCACAATTTGAAGAACAAATGTTTGGAAAAGAAGCAAATAAAAAAACACCTTTTGATTTTTGTGGATTAGTGTTAGACTATGACGCAGAATCACAAATAGCTACCATCCAACAAAGAAATTATTTTAAACCTGGTCAAGAAATAGAGTTTTTTGGTCCTGAAATAGATAATTTCACACAAGTCATAAATAAAATTTATGATGAAAATGGAGAAGAATTAGATGCGGCAAGACATCCACTACAAGTTGTACAAATAAAAGTGGATAGCCCGATTTATCCAAATAACATGATGAGAAAGGGAATCGTTTGATGGGAAAGACTACAATTATAGGTATTGCAGGGGGTTCTGGTTCAGGAAAAACTTCTGTAACATCCGAAATTATGAAAAACTTAGATGGATATAGTGTTGCATTAATTGCGCAAGATTACTATTATAAAGATCAATCACATATGTCATTTGACGATAGATTAAAGACAAATTATGATCATCCATTTGCTTTCGACAATGCAAGATTAACGCATGACTTAAAGAACCTTAAAGAAGGACATGCAATAGAAGTGCCAACGTATGATTATTCAAATCATACACGAAGTGATAAAACGATTAGATTCGAACCTAAAGATGTTATAATACTTGAAGGTATATTTGCTTTAGAAAACGAAGGTTTAAGAGATTTAATGGATGTTAAGATTTATGTTGATACTGATGCTGATTTGAGAATATTACGCCGACTAACAAGAGATATTAAAGATAGAGGACGTACTATGGAATCAGTAATTGATCAATACCTATCAGTTGTAAGACCGATGCATATCCAGTTTATAGAACCAACAAAGAAATACGCGGATATCATCATCCCTGAAGGTGGTAGTAATAAGGTAGCTATTGATATCATGACAACAAAGATTCAATCCTTAGTTAAAAATATTTAAATAATTACAAAGTAAAGGAAGATGGAAGAATGGAAACACAAAAAGAATTTCCTATGACACAGGAAGGCTATATCAAATTAGAAAAAGAGTTAGAAGAATTAAAAACAGTTAAACGACCAGAAGTCGTTGAAAAAATAAAAGTAGCGCGTAGCTTCGGAGATTTATCTGAGAACTCTGAGTATGATGCTGCAAAAGATGAACAAGGTTTTATTGAACAAGAAATTCAAAAAATCGAAAACATGATTCGTCATGCACAAATTATTGAAGATAATGGTTCAAAAAATGATATTCAAATTGGTAGAACTGTAACATTTACTGAGATTCCAGGTAATGATGAAGAAAGTTATAAAATTGTAGGTTCTGCAGAAGCTGACCCATTTGAAGGCAAAATTTCAAATGAATCTCCAATAGCTAAAGCTTTAATTGGTAAAAAAATTAATGACGAAGTTAACGTTCCATTACCAAACGGCAATGAAATGAAAGTTAAAATTGTAAAAATAGACTAGAACTTATTATAGCTAGAGGCTTAGACAATTAATTTGTCTAAGCCTCTTTTTTTTTATGCAAAAATCATGGTATTATGATAAGGTAAAAAAGTTATAATAATCTGAATATTATACAAAGAATGTATAAAGGGGTGGTATATTGGATATTCAGCAAATTAACGAAACGCACTTTATGATTTACGAAAAGAATGAAATTGATTCTGTGATAAGAGAAAAAATTTCAACTATATCGTTATATATCGAGGGTATTAATCATCCAGCAATATTGAGTGTGACATCTTCATATAGGTCATTAATGGTAGCCTTTGATGCACAACAATATTCTTTTGATACTTTAATTAAAGAGTTAAATCTGCAAAACGTTAATTTTAATTTACAAAATAATGTTAAATCTAAAAAATTAATTACTTTACCTGTTGTTTATGGGGAACAACATGGTCCAGACATAAATGTTGTAGCAGAACACGCAAACATAACTGAAGCTGAAGTTATAAAATTACATACAGAAGAAAAATATTTAATATATGCAATAGGTTTTTTACCAGGATTTCCATTTTTAGGTGGATTAAATAAAAAAATATATACACCAAGAAAAGAGACACCTAGAAGTAAAATTAAATCAGGTTCTGTCGGTATAGCTCATAATCAAACTGGCTTATATCCAAAAGAGTCTCCTGGCGGATGGCAAATTATTGGTCGTACACCAATTGATGTATTTAATTTAGAGAGAAATCCTATGATTTTATATGAAGCAGGCGATTATATTTCATTTAAATCTATAGAAGAAGAAGAATTTAACAAAATTGATTTAGAAATTAAAAGAGGACGATTTGATTATAGTCAATTGGTAGGTGAAATGAAATGAAATGTATAAAGCCAGGTCTATTTACAACTGTACAAGATATTGGAAGAACAAAATATGAAAAAGATGGCTTCTCTGTAGCAGGAGTTATGAGTCAATATTTATATAATATAGCTAATGCATTAGTTGATAATGATGATGGGGCAGTTCTAGAAATTACGATGAATGGACCCGTATTACAATTTAATGCTTCAAATATAATTGCTTTTGTAGCTCAAGATGCAGAGATATTTTTAGATGAACAACAAATTCCGGTGAATACTGCTGTATATGTTGAGAAGGGACAAATTCTTAAAATACAAACAATTAAATCAGGTGCAAGAGGTTATTTGGCATTTCATAAATCATTAAAAATTAAACACATTTTAGAAAGCGCTTCCACACATACGAGAAGTGGAATAGGCGGATATAATGGTAGAACTTTAAAACGAAATGATGTATTTTATTTCAATGAAAAAGCGCTAAATCATGACATTATAGGCAATACTTTTAACATTAAAAGTATAGAAGACCCTCATACAATTCCGATCATTAAAGGACTTCAATTTGATCAATTTGATACGGCATCTCATCAGTTACTAGTAAATCAAATATATAGTATTTCTGAAATGTCAGACAGAATGGGGTATAGATTAAATGGTAACAAAAATTTAGTTCATTTAGAAAATGCTGATATTATATCTGAACCAATCGCACCAGGGAGTGTTCAAGTACCTAATAATGGGCAACCTATTATACTTTTAAATGATCGCCAAACTATAGGGGGATATACCAAAATTGCTACAGTTAGTTTTGCAGGTCGAGAAAAACTTGCTCAATTAAAAGCACATGACCATATTGAATTTAAGTGGGTTTCTGTAGAAGAAGCTACAAAAGATTACAAAGATTATATTCATCAAATGAATCAAGACATAAAATCTATTAAATTAAACAAATATAAAGATTTAAGTAATATTAGACCAAAATCTAAAAAAATTGCAAAACTTATAAAAGGGGAATAAAGCGTGAATATCAAAAAAATAGAAGAAGTAATCAAATTAATGAAAAGAAATGACGTTTCTTATATGAATTATAAAGACAAATCTATTGAATTAGAATTAGATTTAAAAAATAAGATATCTGAAGGAACGAGTCCTGAAACTGTAGTAAGTGAAGAGGATAACAATATCTCGGAAAATAAACAACAACATAATCATGCAACTATTGATGCAGAAATCTTAGGAACATTTTATTTACAAGATGAAGAACAATTAAGCAATCCACTCGTTAAAGTTGGAGATGAAGTTAAAAAAGGTCAAACAATAGGGTACATAGAATCTATGAAAGTATTGAATGAAGTTATTTGTGAATATGACGGAGTTGTTGAAGGTATTCATATTAGTCATGGAGATCCAGTAGAATATGGACAAATAATCATCACATTAAAGTAAAGGGGGATTGAAATGATTAAACGTTTATTAATAGCAAACAGAGGAGAAATTGCTGTTAGAATCATAAGAACATGTAGAATGATGAACATTACAACAATTGCAATATATTCTGAAGTCGATAAAAATAGTTTGCATGTTCAACTTGCTGACGAAGCTATTTGTATTGGACCAAATCAATCTGCCGAAAGTTATTTAGACATTGATCGAATATTAGAAGCTTGTAAAATGAGCAAAGCTGACGCTATTCATCCAGGATATGGTTTCTTATCTGAATCGACTATTTTTAGAAAAAGAGTAGAAGAAGAGAATATTATTTTCGTTGGCCCAAGCTATAATACAATGGATTTAATGGGAGATAAAATCAAAGCACGAGAAACAATGTATCATGCTGATGTTCCTATTATACCTGGTTCGATTGGTGAAGTTAAAACGATTGAAGAAGCACGTAATGTTGCATTAGAAGTTGATTATCCATTTGTAATAAAAGCTGCTAGTGGTGGCGGAGGTAAAGGTATAAGAATTGTTAATGACGAATCTGAATTAGAAAAATGCTTTAAAGAGGCACAATCAGAAGGCGAGAAATATTTTAGCGACAAACGTGTATATATTGAGACATTTATTGATAAGGCAAGACATGTTGAAGTACAAGTGTTAGGAAGCAGTCATGGTGAAGTCATTCATTTAGGTGAAAGAGATTGTTCTATTCAAAGAAAAAATCAAAAACTAATTGAAGAAGCACCTTGCGCAGCACTTGATGAACATACACGCACTTCACTCCATGATGATGCAGTTAAAGCTGCTAAAGCCTGTAATTATGAAAGTGCAGGAACAATTGAATTTCTACTAACGGATGATGGATATTACTTTTTAGAGATGAATACGCGTATCCAAGTAGAACATACTGTAACGGAATTATTAACGGGTGTAGATTTAATAAAACAGCAAATATTAATGGCAAATGGCGAGCACTTAACAATTGGTCGAGAAGATATTCGGTTTGATGGTCATGTGATCGAGTGTAGAATAAATGCTGAGAATCCTGAAAAAGAATTTAGACCTGCAGCTGGAAAAGTAAAAGCACTACATTTACCAAATGGATTTAATACGAGAGTGGATAGTATGCTTTATGATAATTATTTAATACCACCGTATTATGATTCTTTAGTTGCTAAAATATTGGTTAAAGGAACAGATAGACTGGAAGCAATTGAGAAGATGAAAGGTACTTTAGAAGAAACTGTAATAGATGGTTTTCCAACTACGTTAGATTTTCTATATCGCGTATTAAGCTATGAACCATATATAAAAAATGACATTACGATTAAATTTTTACATGAACATAAAATTGTTTAAGGAGAATGCTACATGGTACAAGTTGATTTGAATTGCGATTTAGGAGAAAGTTTTGGTAATTATAAACTAGGTAATGATGAACTTATTTTACAGTTGATTACTTCTGCAAATATAGCTTGTGGATTTCATGCAGGTGACCAACATGTTATGAATGAAACAGTTAAAAAGGCTGTTGAACATAATATACACATTGGTGCCCATCCAGGATTTCAAGATTTAAATGGATTTGGTCGTAGAAATATGGATGTTACACCAAATGAAGTATACGACTTAGTGATCTACCAACTAGGTGCGTTGTCAGGATTTTGTAAAATTCATAATACTAAGATTTATCATGTTAAACCTCATGGTGCACTTTACCAAATGGGTGCGAAAAATCCTGAGATAGCTGATGCAATTGTTAAAGCAGTAAAAGACTTCGATGATCAGCTATTGTTTGTAGGTTTGTCAAATAGTGAATTAATCGAATCTTGTAAAAGGCACAAATTAACTTATAAAAGCGAAGTTTTTGCTGATAGAGCTTATGAAGATAATGGACAACTTGTTTCTCGTAAAAAAGAAGGTGCACTCATTAAAGATACTGAAAAGGCTGTTGCACAAGTGATTAAAATGGTTAAAGAATCTAAAGTTAAAACGATAAATGGCAATGAAATATCGATTGAAGCGGACACTATTTGTGTACATGGCGATGGCCAACATGCACTAGACTTTGTTAAAGAAATTGTGAATCAATTTAAATCTGAAAGTATACAAATTAGTGCAATGAACTAGGAGGTCAATTTATGAAACAGAATAAAGGGTATGAGGATTTAAACAAACCGTTTGAATACACAAATAAACATAGAAGAATTTTATGGGGTGCTGTTTTCTTAATGGCTACTTCTTCTATCGGTCCAGCATTTTTAACGCAGACTGCAGTATTCACTGAACAATTTATGGCGAGTTTTGCATTCGCTATTCTCGCATCCATATTAATTGACATTGGTGCTCAAATTAATATATGGCGCGTGATCACGGTTGCTGGTAAAGGTGGGCAAGATATAGCGAATGACGTGTTTAAAGGGTTAGGAACAGTTATTGCTATTTTAATTGCTATAGGAGGCTTAGCTTTTAATATTGGTAATGTAGCTGGTGCAGGACTCGGTTTAAATGCTATATTTGGGATAGACGTTAGAATAGGTGCCGGAATTACCGGTGTATTAGCAATTCTAATATTTATAGTTAGAAACGCACAAAAAGTTGTAGATATTATTACACAAATTTTAGGTGTACTGATGATCGCAATAGTTGCATATATAATGGTTTTAACAAAACCACCAGTAGTTGAAGCAGCACAAAAAATGGTTGCACCAGACGATATAAATAAGCTGATTGTACCAATTATTACACTTGTGGGTGGAACAGTTGGGGGTTATATCACATTTGCAGGTGCACACAGATTACTTGAAGCAGGTATCACTGGAAAACATTACATACCATTTGTTAATAGAGCAGCAATATCAGGAATCTTAACAACAGGTGTTATGCGCGTATTTTTATTCTTAGCTGTTCTTGGTGTAGTAATAACTGGTTTTACTTTAAATCCAGATAATCCGCCTGCGTCAGTATTTGAACATGTACTTGGTCCAGTCGGTAAACAAGTGTTTGGAGTTGTTTTGTTTGCAGCAGCACTGTCGTCAGTAATTGGTTGTGCATATACAAGTACAACTTTTATCCAATCATTACATCCATCTATTAAAAATCATAGAAATTTAGTTATAATTATATTTATTGTCGTTTCATCTATTGTCTTCTTAACAATAGGTAAACCAGTAAAATTACTAATCATTGCGGGAGCATTAAATGGACTAATATTACCAATCACATTAGGAACAATTCTTATAGCATCTAGAAAGAAAAGTATTGTTGGTGATTATAAACATCCAGCTTGGATGATTATAATTGGTATCATTGCCGTCTTAACTACATTAATTGCTGGCATATTATCATTACAAGGATTACAAGATTTATGGAATAACTAAAAACATGTTTCAAAGTATGCTAATTATGTTAATATAAATAAGAATGAAAATGATGGAGTGATAAGCATGATTGGTATAATTGGAGCAATGGAAGAAGAAGTTGAAATTTTAAAGTCATCTATTGAAAATATAGAAACAATCCAAAAAGCACATGTTATTTTTTATAGAGGCCAATTAGAGGGCAAAGAAATTATACTTGCACAAAGTGGAATTGGTAAAGTCAATGCTGCTATTACAGCTACATTATTAATTGATGAATTCAATCCAGAACTTGTTATTAATACGGGGTCAGCTGGATCAGTAGACAATCAATTAAATATTGGAGATATAATCATCAGTAATAAAGTTTATTATCATGATGTTAATGCGACTGCATTTGGTTATAAATTTGGACAAGTTCCAAGTATGCCAGAATATTATGAAACAAAAGAAGAATTGATATCTCTTGCGAAGTCATCTATAGAGAATCTGAACTTAAATGGTATTGTTGGAGAAGTTGCAACTGGTGATAGTTTTATTGGATCGTTAGAACAGCGTAAAGAAATCAAATCTAACTTTCCTACATCAAGCGTCGTTGAAATGGAAGCTGGCGCTATAGCACAAACGTGTCACCAATTTAACGTACCTATCATTGTTACAAGAGCAGTTTCAGACTTAGCAGATAAAGAATCAGATGTTACTTTTGAAGAATTCTTAAAAGTAGCTTGCGTGAATTCCAGTAAAATTGTAAAATTATTATTAAATAGAGTGGCATAAGGAGGCAGTATCATGTTAATATTAATGGCTATCGCTGTCATTGCTACAGCACTTGTTGGTTTTGTGATTTTTGCGAATACAGATGTTGAAAAAGAATCTGACCGTGAAATTACTGAATAATATTTAGTGTTGCGAATCTAATTCGATTTGCAACACTTTTATTTTGTATTCAACTAAAAGGAATGTCCTTTTAATTTATGTTAAAATAAGAATAATATTGAGGTGTAATAATGGGAATTTTTACTAAATACTTTTTGCCAAATGAATATGTTCAGTCTATTTTTGATATTAAGCCTGAACATTTAAAATCAAAAAATATAAAAGCAATCATTACAGATTTAGATAATACTTTAGTTGGTTGGGATGTTAAAGATCCAACTGATGAAGTACGAACATGGTTTGAAGAGATGAAAGAACAAAATATTACCGTAACGATTGTATCAAATAATAATCAAGAACGTGTCGCATCATTTTCATCGACGTTAAACATTGATTATATTTTCAAAGCACGCAAACCAAGAGGTAAAGCATTTAGACAAGCTTCGAATTTAATGGACGTTAATAAATCTGAAGTCGTTGTGATAGGTGATCAAATGTTAACTGACGTTTTTGGCGGTAATAGAAATGGACTTTATACAATAATGGTAGTACCAGTGAAAAAAACAGATGGTTTAGTTACAAAATTCAATCGCTTAATTGAGAGAAGATTCCTAAACTATTTCAAGAGAAAAGGTTTAATTAATTGGGAGGAATAAATTTGACAGAAATAGCTAAATGTATTGGTTGTGGTGCAACACTTCAATCTGATAATCCGAAAGAAGCAGGTTATGTTCCACAATCTAGTTTGAGTAAAGAAGATGTCATTTGTAAAAGATGTTTTAGACTTAAAAACTATAATGAAGTTCAAGATGTTGATTTAACAAGTGAAGACTTTTTAAATATGCTGAAATCACTCCATAACGAAGATGGTTTGATTGTTAATGTAGTTGATGTATTTGATTTAGAAGGATCAATGATACATCGTTTAAAAGATATAGTAGGTAAGAAAAAAGTTGTCCTAGTAGCAAATAAAATGGATATTTTACCTAAAGCAATTAATAAAAGAAGAGTAGAAATATGGCTTAGAAGTAGAGCAAAAGATTACGGCTTAAATCCTGATGAAGTAGTTTTAATATCTGCATATAAAAATCAAGGAATTGATGACTTACTAGATATAATTGAAAAAGTTCGTGACGGTAAAGATGTGTACGTTGTAGGTACAACCAATGTCGGGAAATCAACATTAATTAATAAATTAATTGAGAAAAGTGTTGGTGAGAAAGAAGTCATTACAACAAGTCATTTCCCTGGAACAACTTTAGATATGATAGATATCCCTCTAGATGATGACTCTTATATGTTTGATACACCAGGTATTATTCAAAGTCATCAAATGACACATTATGTAACGGACAAAGAGTTAAAAGTTGTAATGCCTAAAAAAGAAATAAAACCAAAAGTTTATCAATTAAATGAAGAACAAAGTTTATTCTTAGGTGGATTAGTTAGAGTGGATTATGTAAGTGGTGGCAGACGTTCTTTAACATGTTTCGTTTCTAATGATTTAAATATTCATAGAACAAAGTTAGCAAATGCTGATGATTTATGGAATCGTCAAATTGGTGAAATTCTAAAGCCACCATATGATCCTACAAACTTTGATTTTGACCGTTTAAAGAAAACTGAAGTTACAACTGAATTTGAAAGACAAGATATTATGATTTCTGGTTTAGGATTTGTGACTGTTGATGCTGGTGCTGAAGTACATGTAATTGCACCTGAAGAAGTGGAAGTTACATTGAGAACATCAATTTTATAAGAGGTGATTTAAATGAAATTTGGAGTTATTGGTCATCCTATAAGCCATTCTCTTTCACCTATTATGCATGTAGCTAATTTTAATGCTTTAGGTAGAAATGATCAATATAGCGCTTTGGACGTATCACCTCAAGACTTTCAGTACATTAAAGAAATTATTAAAGAAAATGAATTAAATGGCTTTAATATTACGATTCCACATAAAGAATCAATTATTCCGTATTTAGATGAAATATCTCCAAGTGCAGAGCATATAGGAGCAGTAAATACAGTTTTAGTGAAAGATGATAAGTGGATAGGTTATAATACTGATGGTATTGGCTTTGTTAAAGGCTTAATAGACAAGCATGGCTCAATAGATAATGATAATATTTTAGTGCTCGGTGCTGGTGGTGCTAGTAAAGGCATTGTGTCAGAAATGATGAAATTTACCAATAATAAAATTACTGTTGCTAATCGTAGTATAACTAGGTTTGATAACTGGAAACTAGATGTAGAAGCTATGAGCTTAACAGACGTTAAGGATATACTAAATACATTTGATATTATTATAAATACAACACCTGTTGGGATGAATGAAAGTAGCAGTGAACTCATTATTCCAATAGAAAATATAAATAAAAATACTTTAGTATGTGATATTATTTATATCCCAAATAAAACACCTTTTTTACAAGCTTGTGAAAAAAGAGGTTTAGCAATATACAATGGATTGGATATGTTTGTATATCAAGGTGCTGAAAGCTTTAAAATATGGACTGGCAAAGAAGCAGTTATTGAAGAAATGAAAAATAAAGTAAAAAACGAATTAAAAAGGAGATAATTATGTTAACTGGTAAACAAAAGAGATATTTAAGAAAAGAAGCACATCATTTAGACCCGATTTTTCAAATAGGTAAGGGTGGATTAAATGAAAATATGATAGAACAAGTGAAAGAAGCATTAGAAAAAAGAGAATTAATTAAAGTGCATATTTTACAAAATAATATGGATGATCATAAAGAAATAGCGGCGACTCTTGCAAAACAGACTAATGGTGAACTCGTACAACTTATTGGAAATATCATTGTTATATATAAAGAATCTAACGAAAACAAAAAAATAGAACTGCCTTAATTTTTATGGAAAAATTAGTGATATATGGTGGCCAATTTAACCCTATTCACATTGGTCATATGTTAGTCGCGAGTGAATCATATCATTTTATTCAACCAGATGAATTTATATTTTTACCTAGTTATCAGTCTCCACTTAAAGAACATAATGATGCTTATCTTATAGAATCTGAACGTGTAAATATGTTAGAATTAGCGATTGAAGATTTACAATTTGGTGTAGTTGATAAAAGAGAAATTGATAGAAAAGGTACAAGTTATACATTTGATACAATAAAAGAATTTCAAAGTGAATATCCTAATTATCAAATTTATTTTGTTATTGGTTCCGATCAATATGAAAATTTGAATAAATGGAAAAACATAGAGGAATTGAAAAATATGTTAACTTTTGTAGTTGTTAATAGAGAAGTCGATACCCAAGATGTTCATGAAGGTATGTTAGCTTTACACATACCTAGAATAGATATAAGTTCAACAGACATTCGTAATCGATCTAAAAATCGTCAATCGATAAAGATGTTGGTTACACCAAGAATTGAAACATATATCAAAAGGGGACGATTGTATGAAAATTAAAAAAGCAGTAAAGTTAGTAGAAGAAACTTTGCCTTCAAAAAGATATAATCATTCAATTAGAGTAGCAGAAACAGGAAAAAAAATAGCAGAAATTTTTGATGGTGACTCTAAAAAAGTTGAATTAGCAGGTATTTTGCATGATTTATGTAAATATGAAGAGCTTTCAGATTTATATCAAAGTGTGACTCAATATGATTTAGGGCATGATTTATTAAGCTATGGATCAGAGATATTACATGGACCGGTTGCTGCAGCTCGTCTTAAAGATCTATATGATATAGATGATGAAGAAATTTATTATGCTATATATAGTCATACAACAGGTAGAGCTCAAATGAACAAGACTGAAAAAATTATTTTTATCGCTGATTATATCGAGCCTAAAAGAACTACACCGGGTGTTGAAGAAATTAGAGATATCGTATTCAAAGAACGTAGCTTAGATAAAGCTGTTTATGAAATTTCAAAACGTACTGTCTTACATTTAATTAATAAAGATAAAACAGTACACTTAAAAACTATTGAATGTTTGAATTATTATAATTTGCATTCAGAACAATAAAGGAATGGTTAAATGAATTCGAATGAATTAATGAAACAAAGTATATTAGCATGTGATGATAAGCGTGCTGAAGATATTATAGCAATTAATATGCAAGGTATAAGTGACATTTCGGATTATTTTGTTATTTGTCATGGTAATAGTGATAAGCAAGTTCAAGCTATCGCTAGAAATGTTAAAGATGAAGCTGAAATTAATGACATAAATGTAAAAAGATTAGAAGGTTTTAACGAAGCAAGATGGATATTAATCGACTTAGGTGATGTAGTTGTTCATGTTTTCCATAGAGAAGAACGTGATTATTATAATTTAGAAAGATTATATAAAGATGCACCACCATTCATTACTTTAGATGAGGTTGCTAATTAATGGCATACAATCGTATGAGCAATTATTATGACTTATTAACTGATGATCAGCCATATGACAAATGGAAAGAAATAGTCGGTCATTTTTTAAAAAGTAATGATAATGAAATTTTAGATATTGGTTGTGGCACTGGGAGACTAACTACTAAACTTTTAGACTTTGGTAATGTTAGTGGCCTTGATTTAAGTGCTGAAATGTTAGAAATAGCTGAAAGTCGAAATCCAAATATTGATTGGTATTGCCAAGATATGAGAGATTTAGATTTACCCAAAAATTATGATGTCATTACGATATTTTGTGATAGTTTAAACTATGTTACTGATCCGGAAGATGTTCTTCAAGTATTTAACTATATAAACAATTACTTAAAGAAAGATGGTTTACTAATTTTTGATGTTCATTCAATTCATAAAATGAATCACCAGTTTAATAATTGTAACTATATTGATGAATCAGAACACTTAACTTTAACTTGGCAAGCAATTGCAGGCGAAGAACCGAATAGTGTATATCATCAAATGTCATTTTTTGCTGAAAGAGAAGATGGTTTATACGAAAGATTTGATGAAGAACATTATCAAATAACATTTGAAATACCATTATATAAACAACTTTTAGAATTTGCTGGTTTTGAAGTGAAGAACGTTTTTACAGATTTTAATATCGATGATTACAATGAAGATGGCGATAGACATTTTATTGTTGCGCAAAAATAAGTAATCATTTACACCTCTTACGTTTAATAAAGTAGGAGGTGTTTTTTTGAATAATGTTATAAAAATAAAAGATTGGATACGTAACAATTATCATTTCGTTTTAATAGGCGTAATTTTATTATTTGTTGTATTTAAATTTTTATTTATTGAGCCAGACTCAGAACAAATGAATATGGAAGATCGTTCAATTCATCGTGAGACGATTGAAACATCCATTGAGAACAAAGATAAACAAGAGTTAGCAAAGTCATCACCAGAAGAAAAAGCAAATAAAAATGTCATTGTAGATGTGAAAGGTGCAGTCAATTTTCCGAATACATATAACATGAAAACATCAGATAGAGTGGATGATGTATTAAAGAAAGCACAAATAAAAGGCAACGCAGATATTACAAAAATAAACTTATCTGAGAAATTAAAGGACCAAATGTATATTTATGTGCCATCACAAGGAGAACATGTTTCTAGTGCAATGTTAAATCAGCCCACAGAAAACAAGATAGAAG
This sequence comes from Mammaliicoccus fleurettii, assembly GCF_003970575.1. Classification (GTDB taxonomy): domain Bacteria; phylum Bacillota; class Bacilli; order Staphylococcales; family Staphylococcaceae; genus Mammaliicoccus; species Mammaliicoccus fleurettii. The sequence goes on along the minus strand of NZ_RXWZ01000066.1, from coordinate 23,322 downwards.
TTAATATAAATACAGGTGATAAAGCAGAAATAGAAAAATTACCAGGTATTGGTCCTAATAAAGCAGAAGCAATCGTACAATATAGGGAAACAAAAGGCGAGTTTAAGACTATTGAAGATTTAAAAAAAGTTAAAGGTTTTGGAGAAAAAACAGTTGAATCATTAAAGGAATATATTGTATTAGATTGAAATTGCAATTACACTTTTAAATAATTACAATAAGGTTATATGAAAGGTAGGTCGATATGGAATGGAAAGAATACAATGGAAAGAATATTTTATGGCTCAAAGTCATCTCTTATCATTAAGATCAACATGTGAAAGACTATCGGTTGGCGCTACAATCGTGAAAGATAATAGAGTAATTGCTGGTGGCTATAATGGATCAGTTTCTGGAGAAGAACATTGTATCGATAATGGTTGTTTAGTGGTAGATGGTCACTGTATTAGAACAATACATGCTGAAATGAATGCTATTATTCAATGTGCTAAACTCGGTGTTTCTACAGAAGGCGCAACAATATATGTTACACACTTTCCATGTTTAAATTGTACTAAGACAATAATTCAAGCAGGTATTAAACAAATTTATTATGCTGAAGATTATCATAATCATACATATGCAATTCAGTTATTAGAACAGTCAGGTGTACATTATGAAAAAATTGATTTTCATCCACAAGATATTATTAAATATTTGAATTAATGGTTGAATAAATATATGTGGTTTTATTTTGCACTTTATTTATTATGTGGCTATATTTTTCATCTAAATTTATATGTAGGATTATCCATACTCATTATCATTTCGTTAAGCTGTTTTATTAAGCTCCACTCGTTTAAAATAATGATAATGAGTTTATCGTTTATCTTCATGGGCTATTTAACATATCCAAAGTTATTATTACCTCAAATTGATTCTTTTAATATTCCTATTGATCATAAAAGTTACACTAACGTAATAGAATTTGGAGATAAAGTGCTTATAGATGGAGATTTATTTCAAGCTAATGGCGATATAAATGGTAAATCATATAAAGTGTTTTACAAATTGAAAAATGAACATGAAAAAAATAAGCTTTTAAACACAATGCCATTTATGAAGAATTGCATCATTACTTATAACAAAACAATCACGTTGCCTAACACTAACAATTTAAAGTTTAATTATAACGAATATTTGCTAGAGCATGAAATAGACGGAGTATTAAAACTGAAAAATTTTTCAGTAGGAAGTTGTAAAAAGCGTTATTTAAATGTTATTGAGAAGGGACAACTTTACAGAGAGAGGTTAATACAAAATCTTAAAAAACTAGACGTAAAAAATATAGATGATATTATCGCCTTAACTTTAGGTGAAACACGTTATTTATCATCTGAAAGAATAGAACAATTAAAAAATTTAGGAATTTATCATTTGTATGCTGTTAGTGGTTCTCATGTTGCATTAGTCAATGTATTTTTATTTCGATTTTTACTAAGAATTAATGTGAAATACAACCATGCGGAGTTGATTATTTTTATAGCATTGCCGTTATACGCCATTTTGACAGGTTTAAGTCCTAGCGTCTTAAGAGCTGTTGGTGTCGTTATGGTATATATGGTTATTAAAAGAATTACGAATATTGATTCATTGCAAATTTTATCTATTACATTCATTTTATATACCCTTTATAATCTTTATGTCATATTTGACATTGGCTTCCAATTATCTTATATTATTTCCACATTTATCCTATTATGTATTCCAATTATTAAAACATTTACAACCTTCTATAAAATATTCACCATAAATATAATATCGCAATTATCCTCATTTATTATTTTGATTCTCCACTTTAATACTTTTCAATGGCTCGGTTTTATAAGTAATTTTATTTTTATTCCACTTTTTGAGCTAATAATATTTCCTCTCGTAATGACATTTTTAATCATATTTATCATATTTAAAAAAGTACCATTTTTATTGAGTGATGTTATTGAAACCTTACTAAGTAAAACAATTGACTTAATTGAGAAAATAAATAATATACCAATCAATGATTTAGTTGTTAGAAATCTAGATGGATTTTTATATTTTTTAATATTTATAGTTGTAGTATCAATTTCAATTTTAGTGCTTAAAAAACAAATCGTTAAATCAATAACTATATTTTCAATATTAATTTTAGCTATATCCATAAGACCGAATTATGATAGGGTGATTTTGAAGTTTTTAGATATAGGTCAAGGAGACGCAATGATTGCTTATCATCAAGATGTAGATAAAGTAGTTATGATTGATACAGGAGGCAAAGATAAGAGAAAGAAGAAAAAATGGCAAATTAGGAATAAAGAATTTACTTATACTGATTCAGTGCTGGTCCCGGAATTACATGAGAATGGCTATAATCGAATTGATTATTTAATCATTTCGCATCCTCATGCTGACCATATGGGTGAATTGAGCAATTTGATAAAGAAAGTTGAAATTAAAAATTTAGTTATCAATCAAAAGACGTGGGATAGTCCATATTTAAAGTTATTAATAAGTGAAGTTGCTAATACTAACACAAATATAATAGATAGTAGAAATATCAATAAATTAAAAATTGGTGAATCTATTTATCAATTATATAATAATGATAGTGAAAATCATGAAGATAAAAATGATACTTCTATTGTTACAGAAATAAAAGCATACAATAAAAAAATACTAGCAACAGGGGATGCAACAGAAAGAGTAGAACATATTATAATAAGTGATTTAAAACAAAACTATGATCTTTTAAAAGTAGGTCATCATGGTAGTTCAACTAGTACAAGTGGTGAATTTTTATATAAAGTAAACCCTAAATTATGTGTCATTAGTTCAGGTCGTAACAATAGATATGGATTGCCAAGCCAGAAAATAGTAAAAAAGCTTGAAGGAAATAAATGTAAAGTCTTTAATACACAAGATTATGGAGTGATAAACTTTGTAATCGAAGAAAATAGTATAAGAGTCAATAATGGATTAAATGAGTATAATAAAAAAGCGTACAAAAATCATTGAATTTTTGTACGCTTTATAAAAATGGTCTTATTATGTAAATCTTAATTTGGAAGTAAACTAAATACTTGAGCAATTATATAAATTGCAGCCAAGAATAAGAAACCAACTAAAAATCCCATTCCAGAGTCTTTAACGTCATTGTTACGCCCTTGAGTATTTTCACCTTCAAATCTGTTCATATGACTCCCTCCTATACTTACATTCATTATATGATAATAAACTTAAAAATGCTATACTTAATTAGAACTTTATAAGAGAGGGAGACTTATTTTGGAAGATAATATTGTGTTGAATTATGGTGCAGTAGATGCACTAATAGAGAAAAAATCTGACGAAATTATCAATCAATATTTAGATGGAGAACGCGATGAGTTCAACTATGTAAAATATGATTTATATGAGACATCCATTTCGAGCGCAATTGAAGAAGCATTAACTTTACCATTCCTCTCAGATAAGAAAGTAGTACATATTAAGAATGCATACCTTTTTACAGGAGAAAAAGTAACAAATAATATTAATCAAAATGTTGATCAATTGATTGGTTTTATTGAGCAATATGACGGGGAAACATTAGTTGTTTTTGATGTATTCAATGAAAAGTTAGATGAAAGGAAAAAGTTAGTCAAATCTGTTAAGAAAAATGCTAGATTAAATAAAATTGATCAAATGACAGAGCAAGAAATAAAACAGTGGATTAAGTCTTATTTAAATGAACAATACAAAGATATTAAAGAAGATGCATTAGTAGCGTTCTTAGAGCTTACAGGTATACAGTTTAATATAATAAAAGCTGAACTTGATAAATTAGTATTATTTATAGGCGATGAAGCGGTAATAAATAAACAAGATGTAAAAGATATTGTGAGTCGTTCGTTAGAGCAAAACGTATTTTTACTTACAGAATATATACAAAAAGGGCAGAAAGAGAAGTCTATAAACTTATTGAAAGATTTAATTAATATGAAAGAAGAGCCTATTAAACTATTAGCATTGATAACAAGTAATTATAGGTTATATTATCAATGTAAAATATTAGCTAGTAAGCATTATAGTGAACAACAAATAGCTAAAACAATAGGCGTTCATCCATATAGAGTTAAACTTGCACTTCGTATAGTGAGGAAATTATCTTTGGAAAGATTGTTAGCAACAATTGATGTATGTGCAGAAACAGACTATGATTTAAAATCTTCATATATGGATAAAGTGCTTATTTTAGAACTATTCATCTTAAAAATATAAAAATAAAAAAGCTACAGAAAATTCTGTAGCTTTAATAATTAGTTAGCTTTAGACATTAAGCTTGATTTAATTCTATCAGCTTTATTTGAATGGATTAAGTTCTTTTTAGAAGCTTTATCAATTTTTTTAACAGCTAATGAAACTAATTCACCTTTGTTATCAGCATTATTTTCGATAGCAGTTCTAGCAGCTTTTACAGCTGAACGCATATCATTTTTTTGTGATATGTTTGCAGCGTCTTTCTTTTCTGTTACAGAAACACGTTTAATTGCAGATTTAATGTTTGGCATGAGAGTCACCTCCTAAGTATGTTGTCCGTGATCAAAAATTATTTGATTGCAACAAAAAATATTTTATCAAATGTAGGACATAAGTGCAATCATTATTTGCACATTCCTTATAAAGCATACCACTTTATTGTTAGTTTGGTAATACGTTTGCATTTATTTCATAAAGACGGTATCATATCAAAGATGCGACTTACATTTAAGAGATGTAAAATTAACGAGAAAGTTGGAGTTCAAATGGACAGAACTAAACGCCTAGAGCGCCAAAATAAAATTAGAAACTTTTCAATTATTGCTCACATTGACCATGGTAAATCAACGTTAGCAGATAGAATATTGGAAAATACTAAAACTGTAGAGACAAGAGACATGAAAGCACAATTGCTTGATTCTATGGATCTTGAAAGAGAACGTGGTATTACGATTAAACTTAATGCTGTTCGATTGAACTATACAGCAAAAGATGGGGAAACATATATTTTACACTTAATAGACACACCAGGACATGTCGACTTTACATATGAAGTTTCACGTTCTTTGGCAGCGTGTGAAGGTGCGATATTAGTAGTAGATGCTGCTCAAGGGATAGAAGCTCAAACTTTAGCTAATGTTTATTTAGCGTTAGATAACGATTTGGAATTAATACCAGTGGTTAACAAAATTGATTTGCCTGCTGCTGAGCCTGAACGTGTGAAACAAGAAATTGAAGACGTAATTGGTTTAGATGCAAGTGATGCCGTTTTAGCTAGTGCTAAAGCCAATATTGGAATTGAAGATATTTTAGAAAAAGTAGTAGAAATGGTTCCGCCTCCTGAAGGTGATCCTGAGAATCCATTACAAGCCTTAATATTTGATTCTTCATTTGATGCATACAGAGGCGTAATTTCTTCAATTAGAGTAGTTGAAGGTTCTGTTAAAGTAGGAGATAAAATTCAAATGATGTCTACTGGGAAGACATTTGAAGTTACAGAAGTAGGTATTAATACACCTAAACAACTTCCAGTTCAAAATTTATCAGTTGGTGATGTAGGTTATATTGTTGCATCTATTAAAAATGTTGGAGATTCAAACGTTGGTGATACTATAACATTAGCGAATAGACCTGCTGAAAAACCACTACAAGGATATAAAAAAATGAATCCAATGGTATTCTGTGGATTATATCCGATTGATAATAGTAAATATAATGATTTAAGAGAAGCGTTAGAGAGATTACAACTTAATGATGCTTCATTAGAATTTGAAGCTGAGACTTCGCAAGCACTAGGATTTGGTTTTAGAACTGGATTTTTAGGATTATTGCATATGGAAATCATTCAAGAGAGAATTGAGAGAGAGTTTAATATTGAATTGATTGCTACTGCTCCTTCAGTTGTATATGAATGTGAACTAACAGATGGAGAAAAAGTTCAAATAGATAATCCGTCACAATTTCCAGACCCACAAAAAATAAATACAATTTATGAACCATATGTTAAAGCAACAATGATGGTTCCTAATGATTATGTCGGTGCTGTTATGGAACTGTGTCAGAAAAAACGTGGTAACTTTAAAACAATGGATTATTTAGATGATATTAGAGTGAATATTATTTATGAAATTCCATTATCAGAAGTTGTGTTTGATTTCTTCGATCAGCTAAAATCTAATACAAAAGGTTATGCTTCGTTTGATTACGAACTAATTGGATATCAAGAAAGTACATTAGTTAAGATGGATATACTTTTAAATAGTGAAAAAGTGGATGCATTAAGTTTTATCGTTCATAAAGATTTTGCATATGATAGAGGAAAAGTAATAGTTGAAAAATTAAAAAAATTAATCCCAAGACAACAATTTGAAGTGCCAGTTCAAGCAGCAATTGGTAATAAAATAGTCGCACGTACAAATATTAAATCGATGGGTAAAAATGTATTAGCAAAATGTTATGGTGGAGATATTAGCCGTAAACGTAAATTACTTGAAAAACAAAAAGCAGGTAAAGCTAAAATGAAATCAGTAGGTAATGTTGAAATACCTCAAGATGCATTCTTAGCTGTACTTAAAATGGATGAAGACTAATTTTGAAACAGCTGCATAATATGTAGCTGTTTCTATTTTTAAAGGAGAGTTTATATGGCTAAAAGTGTATATATTCATATACCTTTCTGTGTGAGAATTTGTACTTATTGTGATTTTAATAAGTTTTATATAGCCAATCAACCAGTTGATGAATATTTAGATTGCTTGATTAAAGAAATGGCAACTAGGGAAGATAAAATAGTTGAAACAATGTTCGTAGGTGGTGGTACACCTACAGCTTTATCAGAACTACAATTAGAAAAATTGCTTCAAGCGATTAATGACTTGTTCGTAATTACAAAAGAATATACTTTTGAAGCTAATCCAGATGAATTGACTGAAGCTAAAATAAAATTATTAAAACAATATGGCGTAAATAGATTGTCGTTAGGTGTTCAAACATTTGACGATGAATTGCTTAAAGTGTTAGGAAGAACACATCATAGTGGAGATATTGAAAAAGCAGTCAACTTATCTAGAAAGCATCAAATTGATTCTGTTAGTCTTGACTTAATGTTTCATTTGCCAGGACAAACATTAAAACAATTTGATGACTCACTAAACAAAGCATTAGCGCTAGATGTTGATCATATCTCAAGCTATGCACTTATACTTGAACCAAAAACTCAATTTTATAATTTATATAGAAAAGGTAAATTAAAATTACCAAATGAAGATTTAGGGGAAGAAATGTATCAGCATTTAAAGGAAAAAATGAAAAATTCAAATTTAAATCAATATGAAATCTCAAACTTTTCAAAGTCTGGACATGAATCCCTACATAATATGGTTTATTGGAAAAACGAAGAATATTACGGATTTGGTGCAGGTGCGCATGGCTATATAAAAGGGGTTCGATATGGAAACATTAACCCCGTTAATCAATACATTAAAAAGATTAATCATAATGAAATGCCTAAATTACAAAGTAGCGATGTATCTATTAAAGAACAAATGGAAGAGGAAATGTTTCTTGGTCTTAGAATGACTGAAGGTGTTTCCAAGTCTAAATTTAAAAATAAATTCAAAAGATCAATAGAAGATGTGTTCGGTGATCATGTTAATGAATTAACTTCAAGAGAATTATTAATAGATGAAAATGATTATTTACGTTTGAGTAATAGGGGTCAAAACATTGGTAATGAAGTGTTTGAGAGATTTTTGTTAAGTTAATTATTATTTTGAAAAAAGTTTTGAAAAATCGAATGCTTTAACGTTGACTTTCTTTGACCAATTTGATAAATTGTAATTAGCACTTGATAAGAGAGAGTGCTAATCGAGGTGATGACATGATTACTGAGAGACAATTACAAATATTAAATGTGATTGTTGAGGATTATGTTGAGTTAGGACAACCAATAGGTTCTAAGTCGATTATCGAAAGGCATCAATTGCCTATAAGTCCAGCAACAGTTAGAAATGAAATGAAGCAACTTGAAGATTTAGATTTGTTAGAAAAGACACATACATCATCTGGGCGTATTCCTTCTGAAAGTGGAATTAGACATTATGTAGATCAATTACTAAAGTCTAAGTCACAAAGTAAGAAAAGCGCAAATTGGTTTAATCAATTCCATGATGAAAACCAATACGATGTAAATGCTATGCTCAAATGGTTAGCTTTAGAAATATCAAATCGTTCACATTATACGACTGTTGTACTTGGACCAAATAAATTTTCAAGATATATATTTGAAATTCATTTTGTTAGAGTTAACCCTACTCATCTAATGAGTGTCATTGTATTTACTGATGGATATGTTGAGAAAATTCATGTTCAAGTATTAGAATCTTTGAATCAGCAACAAATAGAGAAACTAATGAACTTTTTAAATCAACATTTTAAGCAAAATACTTTATCTACAATGATAAACACGTTAGAATCATTAACGTTGTCATTCATAGATCACAACTTTATCAAGAAGTTTAAACATGCATTATTAACTCAAATTAATAATCAAAGTGAAGAAATGTTTCTAGGTGGAAAGATGCACCTGATTGAGGCAATGGATGTTACGAATATAACGATGATTCAATCTATATTAAAATATCTTGAATCAGAACGCATTGCTCAATTTTTAAATGAAACGACTAATGATTCAATAAGTGTCAATATTGGACAAGAAATTAATAAAGACTTACATGGTATATCGATTGTAAGTACAAATTATGAAATTTCTGGAGATATAAGCGGTCATTTAGCCGTTATCGGTCCAACTGCTATGCATTATAACAAAGTGATTCAATTACTGAATCATTTTTAAATAAGAAAATATGGAGGGCATGAAATGACGGAAGAAAAGCAAAATGAACAATTCGACGAAACAAATGATCAAGCTCAATCTGTCGCTACTGAAGAAGCAGAAGCAAATACTCATGATTCAGTAGAAGATGTAGAAGAGGTTGAAGAAGAAAAGTTAGTCGAAATTCCGGAAGCTGAACTCGAACAATTAAAACAAAAAGCTGATGAAGAAGAAGAAAAATACTTACGTTTATATGCGGAATTTGAAAATTATAAATGCAGAATGAAACAAGAATCTAGTATCATGAAAGACTATCAAGCACAAAGAGTGCTTACTGATGTATTACCTGCTTTAGATAACATGGATCGCGCTTTACAACAAGAAGGCGAATCTGAAGACTTTTTAACATTCAAAAAGGGTGTTGATATGGTTTATAACGATTTACTAAGATCATTGAAAGATAATGGATTAGAAGAAATAGAATCGTATAATAAACAATTCGATCCAAATATACATCAAGCAGTAATGCAAGATAGTAATCCTGATTTCGAATCAGGTGTCGTAACTGAAGAACTACAAAGAGGTTATAAATTAAAAGACCGCGTTCTACGACCAGCAATGGTTAAAGTGAACGAATAAATAATTTAATTCAAACGTAACTATAAATTGGAGGAATAATTATTATGAGTAAAGTAATAGGTATAGACTTAGGTACAACAAATTCAGTAGTATCAGTATTAGAAGGTGGAGAACCTAAAGTAATTCAAAACCCAGAAGGTAACAGAACAACACCATCAGTAGTAGCATTTAAAGATGGAGAAACACAAGTTGGTGAAGTTGCTAAACGTCAAGCAGTAACAAACCCTAACACGATTCAATCAGTTAAACGTCATATGGGTACTGATTATAAAGAAAAAGTAGAAGATAAAGAGTATACACCACAAGAAATTTCAGCAATGATTTTACAAAACTTAAAATCAACTGCAGAAAGCTATTTAGGAGAAAGTGTTTCTAAAGCAGTAATCACTGTTCCTGCATATTTCAATGACTCTGAACGTCAAGCTACTAAAGATGCTGGTAAAATTGCTGGTTTAGAAGTAGAACGTATCATTAACGAACCTACTGCAGCTGCATTAGCATACGGTTTAGATAAAACTGAAACTGATCAAAAAGTATTAGTATTTGACCTTGGTGGCGGTACTTTCGACGTATCTATCCTTGAATTAGGTGACGGTGTATTTGAAGTATTAGCTACAGCGGGTGACAATAAACTAGGTGGGGACGACTTTGATGATGTTATCATTAAACACTTAGTTGAAGAATTTAAAAAAGAAAATGGTATAGATTTATCACAAGATAAAATGGCAGTACAACGTCTTAAAGACGCAGCTGAAAAAGCTAAAAAAGATTTATCAGGTGTATCTTCAACACAAATTTCATTACCATTCATTTCAGGTGGAGCAAATGGACCATTACACTTAGAAACTACTTTATCAAGAGCTAAATTTGAATCATTAACAAGTGAATTAGTTGAAAGAACTATGGGTCCAACTAAACAAGCTATGAAAGATGCTGGTTTATCTAATTCTGAAATTGACGAAGTAATTTTAGTTGGTGGATCAACTCGTATCCCAGCTGTACAAGAAGCGATCAAAAAAGAAATTGGTAAAGAACCAAACAAAGGTGTTAACCCTGATGAAGTTGTAGCAATGGGTGCAGCTATTCAAGGTGGCGTTATCACTGGTGATGTTAAAGATGTAGTATTACTTGATGTTACACCATTGTCTTTAGGTATTGAAACTATGGGTGGCGTATCTACAGTATTAATTGAAAGAAATACAACAATTCCAACATCTAAATCACAAGTGTTCTCTACAGCAGCTGATAATCAACCAGCAGTAGATATTCACGTGTTACAAGGTGAACGTCAATTAGCAGCAGATAACAAAACACTTGGTAGATTCCAATTAACTGATATTCCACCAGCACCACGTGGCGTACCTCAAATTGAAGTATCATTTGATATCGATAAAAATGGTATCGTAAATGTTACAGCTAAAGATTTAGGAACAAACAAAGAACAAAAAATTACAATCGAATCAAGTTCATCATTATCTGATGAAGAAATCGATCGTATGGTACAAGATGCAGAAAAAAATGCTGAAGAAGACAAAAAACGTCGTGAAGAAATAGATGTAAGAAACGAAGCAGACCAAATGGTATTTACTGTTGAAAAAACATTAACTGATCTTGGTGATAATGTTGATGAAAGCGAAAAAGCTAAAGCTGAAGATGCTAAAGAAGAATTGAAAAAAGCATTAGAAGGCACTGATATAGAAGACATCAGAACTAAAAAAGATGCGCTTCAAGAAATCGTTCAACAATTATCAGTAAAAATGTATGAACAAGCTGCTCAAGCACAACAAGGTGCTGAATCAGCTGAAGGCCAATCTACTTCAAACGATGACGACGTAGTTGATGCTGATTATACAGAAGTTAACGAAGACGATAAAAAATAATACTCATTATTAAAAAGTCAAAGTCAATGTGATTGGCTTTGACTTTTTTAATGCATATCCGTATTATAAATCAGTGTGTAAAGGAGAGATTATATTGGCGAAAAGAGATTATTATGAAGTGCTAGGTGTATCTAAAGATGCTTCTAAAGACGAAATAAAAAAAGCTTATAGAAAATTATCAAAAAAGTTCCATCCTGACATTAATCAGGAAGAAGGTGCTGACGCTAAATTCAAGGAAATATCTGAGGCTTATGAAATATTAAGTGATGAAAATAAGCGTGCTCAATATGACCGTTTTGGACATAATGGACCGCAACAAGGTTTCGGTGGTTCACAAGGATTTGGTGGACAAGACTTCTCTGGATTCGGTGGATTTGAAGATATATTTGGTTCATTCTTTGGTGGCGGTGGCGCTAGAAGAGATCCTAACGCTCCAAGACAAGGTGATGATTTACAATACAGTATGACTCTAACATTTGAAGAAGCTGTATTCGGTACTGAAAAAGATATTACAGTTCGCAAAGACGTTGAATGTGATACTTGTCATGGTAAAGGCGCTAAACCAGGAACTAAGAAAAAAACATGTACTTATTGTAATGGTCAAGGACATGTAACAGTAGAACAAAATACTATTCTTGGAAGAATGCAAACTCAAAAAGTTTGTCCTGAATGTGAAGGTTCTGGAGAAATATTCGAAGAAAAATGTTCAGATTGTCATGGTAAAGGTACACAAAACAAAAAAGTTACAATTAAAGTTAAAGTACCTGAAGGCGTTGATAATGACCAACAAATACGTCTTGCAGGCAAAGGTGGTCCAGGTGTTAATGGTGGTCCAGCTGGTGATTTATATGTAGTATTTAGAGTTAAACCTCATAATAAATTCAGACGTGAAGGCGATGATATATTCTATGATCTAAACCTTTCATTCCCACAAGCAGCACTTGGTGATGAAATAACGGTCCCTACACTAACTGGTAATGTATCTCTATCTGTTCCTGCAGGTACTCAAACAGGTAAACAGTTTAGACTACGAGAAAAAGGTGTACAAAATGTTCATGGTTATGGAAAAGGTGATTATTTTGTAACTGTTAAAGTTGTAACTCCAGATAAAATGACAGAAAGACAAGAAGAACTTCTTCGTGAGTTTGCTGAAATTGGTGGAGAAGATTTAACAGAACAACCATCTAGTTTAAAAGATAGAGCCAAAAAGTTTTTTAAAGGAGAATAGCCTGTGAATTGGATTGAGTATTCTATAATGATTAATAAAGAAGCAGAACCAGTTGTTACTGCTCTTTTAAATGAATTAGGAGCAAATGGAGTAGTAATTGAAGATTCAGCTGAATTAGAAAAAGACCATGCAGATGTATATGGTGAAATATATGAGTTGAATCCTGACGACTATCCTGATAACGATATTAGGATAAAATGTTACTTTAATGAATTAGTCTTTACAGATGATTTAGAAAAAGAAATTAAAGTTTCAATTGCTGATGTCGAAGGAATAAATTCAGAAATTCTTTCTTTTTCTAAAACAATAATTAAAGAATCTGATTGGGAAAATGAGTGGAAAAATTATTTCCATCCATTTAAAGCTTCTGAGAGATTTGCTATAGTACCAAGTTGGGAAGAAGAAGAATATGATAACCAAGATGATGATTTATGTATAAAACTTGATCCCGGAATGGCATTTGGAACTGGTGACCATCCAACAACAAGCATGTGTCTGAAGCATATAGAAGAAGTTGTGAACCCAAACCATAAAGTTATTGATGTTGGTACTGGTTCAGGTATTTTAAGTATTGCTTGTCATTTGCTTGGTGTCAAATCAATAAAAGCTGTAGATTTAGATGATTTAGCTATTAAAGTTGCTAAGGAAAACTTCGAGAAAAATAATTGTGAGCAAGATATATTAGCTGATACAGGTAATTTATTGACTGAAGAAACTGAACAGTATGATGTGATTATTGCAAATATTTTGGCACATATCATTGATTTAATGATTGAGGATAGTTATACAAGGCTAAACGATAATGGTTACTTTATTACTTCTGGAATTATAGAAGAAAAATCTGATGAAATTATTGAAAAACTAAAAGAAACTGGTTATACTATCGAAAAAGTATTACGAGAAGATGGATGGGTTTCAATAAGAGCTAGAAAGTAGGAGAAATGATGCAAAGATATTTCTTACTCGAAAACGCTGAGTTAAATCTGCGTTTTTTTATACATAATACTGATGATATACATCATATTAAAAATGTGATGCGTATGAATGTGGAACAAAAAATTATTTTAACTTTTAAAGATAAAAAATCTCTAATTTCTGAAATAACTGCTTATCATGATGATTGTATTGAAGTACTTACACTTGAAGATACAACAAGACAAACTGAACTTCCTGTTGAAGTCACAATTGCTAGTGGACTCATTAAAGGTGACAAATACGAATGGATGATTCAAAAAGCAACAGAGATGGGTGCTCATCATTTTATTGCGGTTCAATCAGAAAGATCAATTGTTAAATTAGAAGAAAAGAAACTTCATAAGAAACTCGAAAGATGGCAAAAAATTGTAAAAGAAGCAAGCGAGCAAAGTATGAGGCTTACAATTCCAGATATTAAGTATAAGTCGAATTTTAAAGGTATTTATGATAATATGAATGAATATGATTATATATTAATAGCTTATGAAGAAGAGGCTAAACGTGGGGAAACAAGTAAATTACATCAAATTGGTTCTAATCTTAAACATGGACAGAAAATTTTAATTATTTTTGGTCCAGAAGGTGGCTTAACAGAAAGTGAAGTCCATCTTTTTAAAGATGCAGTAAAGATGAGTTTAGGACCTAGAATTTTAAGGGCTGAAACTGCTCCATTGTATGCTTTAGCTGCTTTAAGCTATCAATTAGAATTAATGAGGTGAATATATTTGGCTACAGTAGCGTTCCATACTTTAGGTTGTAAAGTTAATCACTATGAGACTGAAGCGATTTGGCAATTATTTAAGGAAAATGATTACGAAAGAGTAGAATTTGAAACAAATGCTGACGTGTTTATTATAAACACATGCACTGTTACAAACACTGGGGATAAAAAAAGTAGACAAGTAATCAGACGAGCTATTCGTAAAAATCCAGATGCAGTTGTTTGTGTAACGGGTTGTTACGCTCAGACTTCTCCAGCAGAAATCATGGCAATACCTGGTGTTGATATAGTTGTAGGTACTCAAGATAGACATAAATTACTTTCTTATATTGAAGAATATAAGCAAAGTAGACAACCAATTAATGGTGTAGGTAATATTATGAAGAACAGAAAATATGAAGAATTAGAAGTACCATATTTTACTGACAGAACTCGCGCATCATTAAAAATCCAAGAAGGATGTAATAACTTCTGTACATTTTGCATCATTCCGTGGGCAAGAGGCTTAATGAGATCAAGAGATCCTGAACAAGTTGTGAGTCAAGCAACAACTTTAGTTAATTCAGGATATAAAGAAATCGTTTTAACTGGTATTCATACAGGTGGCTATGGTGAAGATTTAAAAGACTATAACTTAGCACAACTTCTTAGAGATTTGGAACAAGTTGAGAATCTTGAAAGAATTAGAATTTCTTCAATTGAAGCAAGTCAACTTACTGATGAGGTGATTGATGTAATTGATAAGTCTACTAAAGTAGTAAGACATTTACACATTCCATTACAATCAGGATCAGATACTGTGTTAAAACGTATGAGAAGAAAGTATACGATGGCACACTTCTCTGAAAGGTTGCAGAAACTTCATAAAGCATTACCTGGTTTAGCTGTAACAAGTGATGTTATTGTTGGTTTCCCTGGTGAAACTGAAGAAGAATTTCAAGAAACATATGATTTTATCGTGAAACACCAATTTTCAGAATTACATGTATTCCCTTATTCTATGAGAACAGGTACACCAGCTGCACGAATGACAGATCAAGTTGATGAAGATGTTAAGAATGATCGTGTGCATCGCCTAATTGAGTTATCTAACCAATTAGCAAAAGACTATGCATCTAAATTTGATCAAACTGTTTTAGAAGTTATTCCCGAAGAGAGTGGTTCATCTGAAGGGAAATTAATTGGTTATGCTGATAATTACATGAAGATTGAATTTGATGGCGATGAAACATTAATTGGTGAAATAGTGAAAGTTAAAGTAATGACACCAGGTTATCCTATAAATGAAGGAAAACTTGTAAAATTAGTCAATCATGCAACTAATAAAGATGAAAGATTAGTTACATTTTAATATTCATAACAAATGATTATTGACTTAAAAAATGAGTTATTTTATAATGTTAAAGTACATAGTAATTTATTTACTATGTAAATGACATATAAAGCTTTGTTGATATTTGGAGGGAGGGAAATACAGATGTCTAAAACAGTAGTTCGTAAAAACGAATCAATCGAAGATGCATTACGTCGCTTTAAACGTACAGTTTCAAAAAGCGGTACGATTCAAGAAGTGCGTAAACGTGAGTTCTATGAAAAACCAAGCGTTAAGCGTAAGAAGAAATCAGAAGCAGCTCGTAAACGTAAAGTTAAATAATTAATAGTTTATTGAACTCCCTCAATGAATATTAATTAATTATAATGAACAAATTTAACGTTTAAAATGTATGAAGAACACATAAACATCTTGTTTATGTGTTCTTTTGCTTATATTAAAAATATTTAAGTACATATATATATAAAATAATACGTGTATACGTTTTAGTTCGTAGTTGTTTTATTGTATAATATTAATGAGGGGTGAGATTATTGACATCAGCGTATGAATACATATTTGCTTTTATTCAACATAATTTGAATTTAGGTATTGTTTCAAGTCATAGTATTTCAACTATTGGCGACTTTATAACTTCGCCTCTAGTGACGTTAATTTTGACTTGTATTATTTTTCTTGGCGCTCTTTATCAATTATATTCTGAACATATTAATTTTGCTGGAATTTTAAGTTTCATTTGTACACTTATATTCTTTATAGGTTACGTTATAATTGATGAAATAAGTTTGATTTCTGTTTTACTTTTTAGTATTGGAGCGTTATTAGTAATAATTGAATTATTTGTTATTGGCGCAATTTTGGGTATCCTAGGCTTTGTAGCTATTATAGGTAGTTTTATATTAGTTGGAGAGAATATATTAGTTATGGGTATGATTATTGCTGTAGCATTAATTTTAACGACGATAGAGTGGGTGATATTAGTGAAAGGATTTAATCGTAAAATACCATTCTTTGATAAAGTCATTCTTAGAGATTCTACAAATAAAGAATCTGGCTATACATCTCACGAAGATAGAAGTCATTTGATTGGCAAAATATGTACAACATACACTGCATTAAGGCCCTCAGGCATTATCCTTGTTGATGATGAAAGAATAGATGCTGTTTCAGATGGTACATTTATTCAGAATGATAAACAAGTAAAGATTGTACAGGTTGAAGGTACAAGAGTTGTTGTAAGAGAAATTTAAGATAGTGAAGGAGAGAATTGCATATGTTATCAGGTTTAATTGCCTTTATAATTATTGCTGTCATTTTAATCGTACTGCTTATGATTTTATTCTCATTTGTTCCAGTAGGATTATGGATTTCAGCTGTAGCAGCAGGTGTCAAAGTTGGAATTGGTACTTTAGTCGGTATGCGTTTAAGACGTGTATCACCAAGACGTGTTATCAATCCATTAATTAAAGCACACAAAGCAGGTTTAGCATTAACAACAAATCAACTAGAGTCTCACTTTTTAGCTGGAGGTAATGTTGATAGAGTCGTAGATGCGATTATTGCGGCACAAAGAGCAGAAATTAATTTAGCATTTGAAAGAGGTGCAGCAATAGATTTAGCTGGCCGTGACGTTTTAGAAGCAGTTCAAATGTCAGTAAACCCTAAAGTTATTGCAACACCATTTATTTCAGGTGTTGCAATGAACGGTATTGAAGTGAAAGCGAAAGCCAGAATTACAGTTAGAGCTAACATTGAACGTTTAGTTGGTGGTGCTGGTGAAGATACAATCATCGCTCGTGTTGGTGAAGGTATTGTTTCTACAATTGGTTCAAGTCAACACCATACAAAAGTTCTAGAAAATCCAGATAGTATTTCTCAAACTGTATTAAGTAAAGGTCTTGATTCAGGTACAGCATTTGAAATCTTATCTATCGATATAGCTGATGTAGATATCGGTAAAAATATTGGTGCAGATCTTCAAACTGAACAAGCACTTGCAGATAAAAACATTGCACAAGCTAAAGCCGAAGAACGTCGTGCTATGGCTGTAGCAACTGAACAAGAAATGAAAGCAAGAGTACAAGAAATGCGTTCTAAAGTTGTTGAATCAGAAGCAGAAGTACCACTTGCAATGGCAGAAGCACTTAAATCAGGTAATTTAGGTGTTAAAGATTACTACAATTTAAAAAATGTAGAAGCTGATACTGGCATGAGAGAAGCAATTAACAAGAGTACAAAGCCACAAGATTCTAATTCACCGAACCAATAAGAGAGGTGATTTGAAATGGAAATAGGCATTATCGTCTTTGTTATTTGGGTGATTTTTAGTGTAGTTAGTGGAATTATTGAAGGTAGCTCTAAAAAGAAAAAGAATAAACAACCCCAAAATAATCAAAGACCAAATCCAGTAAATAAACAAGCAACAGAAAAAACAGATAAAGCTCAGCAACAATTACAAGATTTAGTTAATAAATATGAATCTTATAAACAAAAAGCTGAAACGAGTTCTACTGATCGTATGTCAGGTCACTATAAAAATTTAGCTGACCAACTTGCAACTCATCTTAAACAATATAATATTGACGTTGAACAACCTAAAGTAAGTGAAAGACCTAAAGAAAATACTGCTCAACACACATCTAATGAACATGAAAATGCGTATATAAATGAGAAAAAAGAGCAAATTCATAAAAATAGACCTAAAAAACAAGAGCAAGTAATAAAACAACTATTACAATTTAGTGAAGATGAAAAAAATTCTTTATCAAACTTACAAAGAGAAAACATTTCTCAAATTGAAGTTGAGGCAGAACAAATTATTAAGAATATTCAACTTTCTGAGAGAACAAGACGTTCAATGGTTAAACAACTTTATTTGAACAGTAAACATAAATTTAATGATGAAGCTATAAACGTTGATGAGAACCAAGTGGTTAACGGTATAATTTGGTCAGAAATACTTAAAAGACCAAATGAGTTGAAATAAGCTTAATATAATCATATATTCAATTCAGTCATCTACTGCTAATATATTGATACAGGCTGAGACAAATTAATTGTCTCAGCCTGTTTTTTTATTCACAAAAATACCATTTAGTCTTACAATATAAGTAGGAATCAAGAAGGTGTGATAAAAATGGTATTTAAGAAAAAGCTTAGTTTTTTATCTATATGGATTTCATTTATAGTGTTTTTAATTGCTTTAATACCTCTTTTTATTAGTAACAAATACTTAATAATGATAACTTTCGTCTTGGTATTTCTTATTATTTTAAACATTCTTTTTGAAAGGTACACAATAAAAGAACATTTTTTAACGATTAGAAGAGGTCTTTTTAAAAACACATATAACATCTTTGAAATTGAGCAAATTAACATGACTAAATCTATAGAAGGTAATAGCATGTTAGAAATCGTATCAAGTGGTGAATTAGTTGAAAAGGTTAGTCCGCTTGAAGAAAGAGAATTTATCATTGCGCTTATGCGTATCAATCCTAAAATTAAATTAAATAACAGTAATAGATTACGTGAATTTGAAAAAGTAAGTCATTTGATAACTTCACAAGAAAAATTAAATAATATGCAAAATAAAGTGCATAAGATTGCACGTTATAGTAAGGTTTGGTACATTTAAAGTGTTAACAATTCAACTTATAAAGGAGATATTTAATGCCTACATTAATTCAAATCGAAAATATGGATCAAGCTCAAGCATTATTAGGTAATGGAGATGAGCATATAAAATATATTGAAAATGAACTCGAGGTGGATATTTTAACTCGAGGACAAGAAATTAGTGTTCGCGGAAAACGTTTAGAAAATGTTGAAAAAGCAGAAAAAGTCCTAATGAACTTACTAAAAGTGATTGAAAGTGGAGCAAGTATAACAATCAATGATGTTCAAGCTGCTGTTAAAATGGCTGAAAAAGGCACAATAGATCAGCTTATTAATTTATATGACGAAGAAATTACTAAAGATAGTAATGGTAAAATAATAAGAGCAAAAACAATGGGCCAAAGAGTTTATATTAATAATATTAAAAAAAATGACTTAGTTTTCGGTATAGGTCCTGCAGGGACAGGGAAGACGTTCTTAGCCGTTGTAATGGCAGCAAGAGCATTGCGTCTAGGACAAGTTAAACGCATCGTATTAACGCGCCCAGCAGTCGAAGCAGGTGAATCACTAGGATTCTTACCAGGTGACCTGAAAGAAAAGGTAGATCCTTATTTAAGACCACTATATGATGGCCTACATACAGTACTGGGTACAGAGCAAACGGCTCGATTAATTGAGAGAGGTACAATTGAAATTGCTCCTTTAGCTTATATGAGAGGTAGAACACTTGATGATGCCTTTGTTATTCTTGATGAAGCACAAAATACAACACATCCACAGATGAAGATGTTCTTAACAAGGTTAGGCTTTGGATCTAAGATGGTTGTTACTGGTGACAGAACACAAATCGACTTACCAAAAGGCGTTAAAAGTGGTCTGATTGAAGCTGACCAAAGATTAAGTGGAGTCAAAGGTATCTCAATGTCTTATTTAGAACAAACAGACGTTGTAAGACACCCATTAGTAGGTAAAATAATAAATGCATACGAAGAGGAGATTTAATATGCTAACAATGGATTTTATTGATGAACAACAAGTGATTGATGAAGATACAAAAAATCAAATTGAATCATTACTGACATTTGCTGCTAAAAAAGAAAATATAACTCAAGAAGCAGAGCTTTCTATTTCATTTGTCGATGAAGAAGAAATACAAGCTATTAATCGTGATTATAGAGATAAAGATAAAGTTACTGATGTCATTTCATTTTCACTTGAAGAGGATGAACCAGAGATTGAAGGGCTAGATATTCCTAGAGTATTAGGGGATATAATCATATGTTTAGAAGTCGCTAAGGAACAAGCTGATTCATATAATCATAGTTTAAGTAGGGAATTAGGGTTCTTAGCATTACATGGCTTCTTACATCTATTAGGTTATGACCATATGACTGAAGTTGATGAGAAAGAAATGTTTTCTCGACAAGATGAAATTTTAAATGAATTTGGTTTAACTCGTGATTAAATTTATTAATCGTTTTAAATTTCCTTTAGCTGGTTTAATAACGATACTGAAGAAAGACCGTAATTTTATTTTACATTTAGCATTTGCAATTATTGTCATCATTGTTAGTTTAATATTAAATTTAAATCAAAACGAATGGCTATGGATTATACTTGCGATATTTAGTGTTTTAATAACAGAAATTTTAAACACTTCTATAGAATATGTTGTTGATATGTATACAGATAAATATCATGCACTTGCTAAACATGCAAAAGATACAGCTGCATTAGCTGTATTAATGTCATCAATTATGGCAGCAATAATCGGGATAATTATATTTTTACCAAAAATTATATAGTAAGTATAAGGGGGAAGAATTATGGAATTTAAACAAGAGTGGTACGATGGCGCAAGAGAAGCACAGAAAAGGGCTTATACACCATATTCGAAATTTAATGTTGGTGCATATTTAATCACTAAAGATGGCAAAGCATATTATGGTGCAAATATTGAGAATGCTGCATATCCATCTACAATATGCGCAGAACGCTCAGCTTTAGTTGCTGCAATGTCAGATGGCTATAGACCTGGAGACTTCAAATGTATTACAATAACTGTTGATGCAGATAAACCTTCATCACCATGTGGTACTTGTAGACAAGTCTTAAAAGAGCTTTGTGATGATGACATGCCTGTTTATTTAACACATCAAACAGATGAAAGAATTGAAACTACTGTTAATGATTTATTACCTTTAGGTTTCTCAGGAAAGGATTTAGAATAAATGAATGAATTTAAATCAGGTTTTATATCTATTATAGGTAGACCTAATGTTGGAAAATCTACTTTTATGAATAAAGTTATAGGTCATAAAGTAGCAATTATGTCAGATAAAGCACAAACGACAAGAAATAAAGTGCAAGGTGTTTTAACAACTGATGATTCTCAAATGATATTTATTGATACACCAGGTATCCATAAGCCTAAACACGTGTTAGGTGATTACATGATGAAAATCGCCAAAAATACATTAAAAGAAGTAGACTTAATTATGTTTATGGTTAATGTAGATGAAAGTATCGGTAAAGGCGATGAATTTATCATTGATTTGTTAAAAGATACTAAGACGCCAGTATTTTTAGTATTAAATAAAATAGACTTAGTACATCCAGATCAGTTACTAGTTGAGATTGAAAAATATCAAAAAAGAATGGAATTTGCAGAAATAGTACCTATCTCTGCACTAGAAGGATTAAATATTGAGACGCTTCTAGCACAATTCAAGAAATATTTAGAAGAAGGTCCAATGTATTATCCTAAAGATCAAATTTCTGACCATCCTGAGCAATTTGTTGTATCAGAATTGATTAGAGAAAAAGCACTACATTTAACTAGCCAAGAAATACCACATTCAATTGGCGTTAGTGTTGATAAAATGACTAAAGTTGAAGGTGAAAAGGTGCATGTTGAAGCTACAATTTATGTAGAACGTGATTCTCAAAAAGGCATTGTTATCGGTAAAGGTGGTAAAATGCTTAAAGAAATAGGGAAACGTGCACGTAGAGACATAGAAATGTTACTTGGTTCGAAAGTATATTTAGATCTATGGGTAAAAGTTCAAAAAGACTGGCGTAATAAACCTAATTTCATTAAGCAAATTGGTTACAGAGAAGACGAGTAATATTTAGAATGGAGGCGATGATAAAATGCTTTTTAAACAAGAAGGATTTGTCATTCGCTCAGTAAATTATGGTGAGAATAATAAAATCATAACTATATTAAATGAACATGGACATAAAGTTCCATTAATGGCACGCGGTGCTAAAAAAACAAGTCATCCTTTACAAGGTGCTACACAGCCCTTTGTACATGGCTTGTTTATTTTTTCAAAGTTTAAAGGTATGGGAACGTTGTCGTCAGCTGATATTATAAATAGTCATAGAATGATGCAAAGCGATATTTTTAAAAGTGCTTATGGTGCTTATTGTATAGAGATAGTTGATAAAGCGTTGGAAGAAGATGAACATGATGTATTTTTCTATGACTTGCTTTTAAGTGTATTTCAAGCTGTTGAAAAAGGCGTTGATGCCGATACAATGAGTATGATAGTCGCTTTGAAATGTATGCCTAAATATGGTTATGAACCTAGATTTAATGCATGTGTCATTACAGGTGATATGGATCAACAACAATTAAATGCGTATAGCTTTAAATATAATGGCCCATTAAGTAACCAAGCACTCGTAAATGATGAACATGCTTATCGAATTTCAAATAGAGCATTATATTTTATGAATTTAATGTACCAGCTACCAATACAACATTTAAATAGCTTTACAATTAATGATCAAGTTAAGAAAGAAATCGTAATTTTGATTGATAATATGTATGATGAATATGTTGGAGTTGTATTCAGAACAAAAAAATTACTAAAACAACTAGAAAACTTAAATATATAAAAAAGAGCAAAGACTTATTGAACTGTACCCTGTCAAGTAGACAACTAAATAATAAAAATGGATTTTTGGCCGAATTCATAGCTAAGCTATGGATTCGGCCATTTTTAATGTAATTCTATTAGTATTATAAAAATGGATATACTTAGTTAATTCATT
>NZ_RXWZ01000065.1 GCF_003970575.1 Mammaliicoccus fleurettii | reverse complement strand
ATTCTGTAAAGGAATGGAGGGTTGCTAATGACATATATGAATTTTTGGAAGCAAACTTTTGATTATAAGAGTAAATCTAGTTTTAAAGATCTTATAACATGTTTGTTCATAAATATTGTAATATTAATTTTAATAATGGCTCTTGGAGTTATTGTGCCATTCAAATGGGAAAATACTATTGTTGATTTATATTATATCGTTTTATTATTAATGATTTTCCCTATGATTGCTATGATAGTAAGAGTTATTAGAAACTATAGATAGTTAAATATTATTAAAGATGGAACTACATAATAGTTCTTTATGCAAAAAATCTCTCCCAATCTATTAAATTTAATAGGTTGGGAGAGATTTTCTTTTTAGCAAAAATTAGATAGAATAAAACGCACGAAGACTTCAAAGATATCGTGCGATTCAGGTGAAATCGGGTTAAAACGCACGAAGACTTCAAAGATATCGTGCGATTCGGCTCAAATCCGATCCGATCAAACTTTGTGTTTCTATTGATGTTTTGTTATGCATGATAAATTGCTTCCTTCGATAATTATTAAAATTAATAAAAGTGTTTATTATTTACGATGATGATATACTTTTATTGTTAAAATTTTATTTGGAGGTGACAATCATGTTTATTACTTTGGGTTTGTTAATTTTGTTTGTTATTAGTTATATAGTAGATTTTAGACAATATAAGAATGTGTTTTTGTTAGGTATGTTTCTTATTAGCCTATTTAGTAGTATCGTTGTGGGATTACTGATACCATTCTTAAATTTGCATATGAATATAAATTATCTTTTAATGACTAATATAATATATGGTTTAATAGTTATTGTAGTTATGCTCTTGTCACTTTTAAATTTAAAGAAAAAGATAGCAAACGAAGGCAGATTTGTAACGAACATGATTGTCTTAGGATACGGTACATTTATCTTTTTAAACTTCATGATAATTTTATTTAAACCACATTTATTTGTAGATTATTTAAATGGATTAATAGTAATCGTGATTTCATTCTTCTTTTATTATTTGAATTTGATATTTATTCTTCATAATCTGTACTCTTGGATTTTGAGTGGTGTTGCTAAAAGGAAGAAAAGTGATTTTATTATTGTTCTCGGAGCAGGTATTATTGGTGAAAAAGTAACGCCATTACTAAAAGCAAGATTAGATAAAGCAATTAAATTAAAAAAGAAAAGTTTAGATACGTTGATTATTGTGAGTGGTGGGCAAGGACCCGATGAAAAAATTAGTGAAGCTGAAGCAATGCGACGATATTTAGTAGATCAAGGGATTCGAAATGAAGATATCATTATGGAAGACAAGTCTACAAATACAGAAGAGAATCTAGTGTTTTCAAATAAAATAATGGACAAATATAAATCAGAAGCAATTGCTACAATAGTTTCAAACCATTTCCATATATTAAGAGCTGCATTTTTATCGAAAAAACTTAATATGAATGCTACTGTAACGGGTGGTTCATCAAAGTCTTATTTTTATCCGAATGCATATATAAGAGAGTATTTAGCTATTTTATATATGTATAAGAAGACACATATAATAGCAATTATAGTCATGTTAGCATTGGTTATTTCATATACATTATTAGCAGGTTAATAATAAAAACTACCAACAAAGTAAATACTTTGTTGGTAGTTTTTTGATATTATTTATCGGGTGTCCAAATGACAATGTCTTCACCAGATTGGTTTTGTTGTTCTATATCTTGGAAACCATGGTTTAAGAAGAAGTCTTTAGATTGATTACGTGCGATGCATTTGATAGGTAAATCAAATTTCTTAGCATATTCTAGTAGTTGTTTACCATATCCTCTGTCTTGATAATCTTTAAGCACTTCGAGTTTCCATAAAATATGGTAATCATTAAATTCTGGGAAGTATGTTTTTTCAACTTCATCTTGTTTAAATAAGCACATTCTAGCTACGAGCTTATCACCAACATAAATACCATAAAATGGTGAATCTGAGCTAGCATCTATCATTCTTCCTTTTAATTCTTCAACCATATATAAACCTTCGTTGCCGAAGTTACGGAATTGTTCGAATGCTTCTTCAGTCTTGTAATTAATTTGTAAATGTTCTACTTTTGCCATGATAATCCCCCTTAATCTTTTCTTAATTATACTTCATTTACATAAAATTTTAAATTATAAGCCGTTAGATTGTTTTATTAACCTACAATCTTTATACTATTGGTAGTAATTAATTTCGAAGGAGAAAGACTCGTATGGACTGTATGAAGACTGTAATTGATCAACAAAATAGCTTTATAGATAGATTTACTAATCAAAGTGATGAAATTTTGAATTTTTATGAATATAAGCCTGGCCAACAATCTGAATTTGAAAGACGTTCTAAATTAAAATCTAATGGTAGAGAAAAAGAACTATCAGAAGTGATTCATAGTTATATGGCTGATTTAAATTTATCAGACAAACAACTTAAGAATATTGAGAGTTTAAGAGATGGTCACAAAGTTATTATCGGTGGTCAACAAGCAGGGTTATTTACTGGACCACTTTATACATTTCATAAAATTATTTCTATTATCATTTTAGCGAATGAACAAAGTGAAAAGTTAAATACACCAGTTGTTCCGGTTTTTTGGATAGCGGGAGAAGATCATGATTTTGATGAGATAAATCATACATACGCTTATGATCGCATTTCAAGACAGTTAAATAAAGTGAAGTATAACACTTTAGAACCGCCAGAAAAAAGTGTATCACAGTATGATTTTGATAAAGAACTTGTCATGGATGCATTAAGCAACATGTATCGTTCTATAGGGGAAACAGAACATTCAAAAGATATTAAAAACATGGTCATAGAAGCAATAGAATCATCTGAATCATGGAGTGACATGTTTAAGGTTTTAACTAATGAAGTGTTTAAAGAACATGGTTTATTATTAATTGATGCGAACTATTCAAAATTAAGAGAAATCGAAATTCCATTTTTTAAAGAAATAATAGAGAACCGTGAAAAAATTGATGATGCGTTTCGAAATACACAAGATCAATTTTCAGAAGTTATTAAAAAACGTATGATTTTAACTGATAGTAATGTACATTTATTTTTTGACTACAATGATAAAAGACAATTGTTAATGTATGAAGAAGGACAATTTTATTTAAGTAAGGACAATGACGTTACTTTTAGTAAGGATGAATTAATTAATATGTTAGAAAGACATCCTGAAAGGTTCTCTAATAATGTTGTAACAAGACCATTAATGGAGGAATATTTATTTAATACTTTAAGCTTTATTGGTGGACCAAGTGAAATTATATATTGGGGTGAACTCAAAGGTATATTTGATGAATTGAATATTGAAATGCCTATTGTTACCCCAAGAATGCGCATTAGTTACTTAACTCAAGAGAGTAAGAAATGTATAGACACCTATAATCTTGATTTAGATTCAGTACTTCTAAATGGTGTTAAAAAAGATAAAGATAAATTTATTAGAGAAAAAGCATCTGATGAAGTACTAAGAGAAATTGACCGAATAAAAGAAGTACAAACAAGTTTTCATCAAAAACTCATTAGTGAAATTGGTGAGAATTATCAAAATAGAAAATTGATTGAAAAGAACAATCAAATACATCAACATCAGTACCAGTACTTAATAGATAGATATTTATTGAACATAGAAAGAGAAAATGAAATAAGCATGAGACATTTTGAAACAGTGGAGAATACTTTACATCCTCACCAAGGATTACAAGAAAGAGTATGGAATCCTATACAATTGATGAATCAATTTGGGATTACTATGTTCAGTCCCTCCACTTATCCACCACTTTGTTACACTTTTGAACATATTACGGTGGAACTATAGTTATAGCAAGGTTTAACACTCAATTTACGAAATCGTAAATTGGGTGTTTTTTTTACTATTTACACAAATTTTAATAAATATTGTATAAATAGTGGAGGATTGTGGGGGAATGTGGTAAATTATAAATAAGGTGAGGTGAGATAAAATGTTCATGGGTGAATATCAACATCAATTGGATACTAAAGGGCGTATGATTGTGCCTTCTAAATTCAGATATGATTTGAACGAACGTTTTATTATCACTAGAGGCCTAGATAAATGTTTGTTTGGCTACACACTTGAAGAGTGGGCGCGCATCGAAGAAAAACTCAAAACCTTACCTATTACAAAAAAAGATGCCCGTAAATTCATGAGAATGTTCTTCTCAGGAGCTGTTGAAGTTGAGTTAGACAAACAAGGACGTATAAATATCCCTCAAAATTTAAGAAGTTACGCTAATTTAAGTAAAGAATGTACAGTAATTGGTGTTTCTAACAGAATTGAAATTTGGGATAAAGCTACGTGGAATGATTTTTATGATGAATCTGAAGACAATTTTGAGGACATTGCGGAAGATCTCATTGATTTTGATTTTTAGGAGTGGAGTAAATGTTTCATCACGTATCCGTACTATTAAAGGAAACTGTAGATAAATTAGATATTAAACCCGATGGTACATACGTTGATTGTACATTAGGTGGAGCTGGGCATAGTTTATACCTAGTTGAACAATTAAATGACGAAGGCAGACTTATTGCAATCGATCAAGATGAAACAGCAATTGAGCATGCTAAAGAGATTTTGAAAGACCACATGCACAAAATAATTTTTGTACAAGACAACTTTAGAAATTTAAAACATATATTAGAAGAACTACAAATTAATGATGTAGATGGCGTACTATATGACCTTGGTGTATCTAGTCCACAACTTGATACACCAGAACGAGGCTTTAGTTATCACTATGATGCAAAGTTGGATATGAGAATGGATCAGTCCCAATCATTATCTGCTTATGAAGTGATAAATGAATGGTCATATGAACAACTTGTGAAAATCTTTTTTAGATATGGAGAAGAAAAATTTTCAAAACAAATAGCTAGAAAGATTGAAGCAAGAAGAGAACAAGTACCTATAGAAACGACTTTCGAATTAGTGGATTTAATTAAAGAAGGTATTCCAGCCGCTAGAAGAAGAAAGGGCGGACATCCTGCTAAGCGTGTATTTCAAGCGGTTAGAATTGCAGTGAATGATGAGTTAGGTGCTTTTGAAGAATCAATTGAAGCAGCTATACAGAACGTGAAAGTAGGAGGAAGAATCTCGGTAATTACTTTCCATTCTTTAGAAGATCGTTTGTGTAAACAAGTCTTCCAAGAATATGAAAAAGGACCAGATGTACCAAGGGGATTGCCGGTTATACCGGAAGAGTACAAACCGAAATTGAAACGAGTAAATAGAAAACCAATTATTTCTGATGATCAAGAACTAGAACAGAACAACAGAGCTAGAAGCGCAAAGTTAAGAGTAGCAGAAATTTTGAAGTAAGCAGAGGAGTGGCAATTGAATGGCAGTAGAAAGAATATATCCAAATTATAGACCTGATGAGTGGCAAGAGCCACAACTCGAACCACAGAAGAAAAAAGTTACAAAGACCAAAGTTGTAAGAATATCAAGAATCGAAAAAATTGTATACATATCATTAATAACTATGATTGCGTTGATAAGTATTTATATGCTATCTTTAAAAATGGATGCGTATAACAACAAAACTCAAATAGCGGAATTAGATAGTAAAATCGAACAGCAACAAACGACAAATAGTGATTTGAAGACAGAATCTATGAAACAGTCGTCATATGAGCGTATCTACGAAAAAGCTGAAGATTACGGTCTGAAGTTGAATAATGACAATGTAAAGGTAGTGCGTAGTGATGCCCAAAATTAAAATAAAGAAAAATAAAATAGGAGCAGTCCTCTTAGTAAGCTTTTTCGGACTGCTCTTTTTTATATTGGCCTTAAGATATTCATATTTAATGATCAGTGGACATTCCGCTGGTGAAGATTTAGCTTATAGAGCGAGTGAAAAATATTTACGACAATCTGTTGCAGAACCAGAACGTGGAAAGATTTATGATAGAAATGGAAAAGTTCTAGCTGAAGATACTGACAGCTATAAATTAGTAGCAATTTTAGATAAAAAAATGAGTAAAGATAGTGATAAGCCATTGCATGTTAAAGACAAGAAAAAAACGGCTAAAGAATTATCGAAAATTATTGATATGGATGAAAAAGACATATTAAAAAAACTTGAAACTAAAAAAGCTTTCCAAGTTGAATTTGGACAAAAAGGTAAAGATTTAACTTATAAACAAAAGACTCAAATAGAAAAGCTTAAATTACCAGGACTTACTTTTGAAACTGAGAAAAAAAGATTTTATCCTAATGGAAACTTTGCATCTCATCTAATAGGTTTAGCAGACAAAGACCATGAAACGAATAAGTTAAAAGGTGTTACTGGTGCTGAGAAAGTATTTGATAGCTATTTAAGTGGGAAAACTGGTAAAAACTCATACAAGCAAGATATATGGGGAATGTTAGTACCAAACAGTGAAGATAGCATTAAAGCAAAAAATGGTGATGATGTTCATTTGACTTTAGATTCAAATATACAAGTCTTCGTTGAAAATTCACTAGATGAAATGGTTGATCGCTATAAACCTAAAGATTTATTTGCTGTCGTAATGGATGCTAAGACTGGAGAAATATTAGGTTATAGTCAACGCCCAACATTTAATCCGGATACTAAAGAAGATTTCGGTAAAAAATGGGCAAATGATTTATATCAGAATACTTATGAACCAGGTTCAACATTTAAAACATACGGACTTGCTGCAGCTATAGAAGAAGGCAAGTTTGATCCTAAGAAGAAATTTAAGTCAGGTAATAGAGAAATTGACGGATTCAAGATTTATGATTGGAACGATGATGGTTGGGGCAATATACCAATGACAACAGGTTTTACTTATTCAGCTAATACTTTAATGATGAAACTACAAGACTTAGTTGGAGAAGATAAATCAAAAGCTTATTACGAAAAATTTGGATTCGGTAAGAAAACAGGTGGTCTATTTGATAGTGAAGCACCTGGCCATATTGCATTTGACAATGAACTTCAAAGAAAAACATCAGCATTTGGTCAATCAACTACAGTAACACCTGTACAAATGTTGCAAGCTGAAACGGCAATATTGAATCAAGGTAATATGTTGGAACCTTATTATGTGAAATCTATAGAAAATAGAGAAGAGAATAAAACTATCAAAAAAGGTGAGAAAAAAGTTGTCGGTAATCCAGTCTCTAAAGATACTGCCCAAAAGACGATGGATGAATTAGATAAAGTAGTGAATAGTAAAGAGAGTCACGCAACCAATTATCAAATTGATGGTTATCGTGTAGCAGGTAAAACTGGTACTGCACAAGTTCCAGATACAAAAGGTGGCGGATATGTTGACGGAGCAAACCCTTACTTTGTAAGTTTCATGGGTTATGCACCAGCAAAAGATCCAGAAGTAGTTGTTTACGCTGGTATGTCATTAGCTCAAAAAAGAGATTTAGAAGCATATGAATATGGTGTTTCTCGAGGATTTAATCCTATTATGGAAAATACTTTGAAATATTTAGATGTTGAAGAAACTGAAGGCAAAGCGAAAAATAACTCTTCAGAAGTACCTGATGTTGTGAATATGAATGTACAAAAAGCAACTGATGCAATTAAAGGTAAAAAATTGGATCCAATTTTAATTGGTAAAGGTGATAAAGTTAAAAAACAATTACCTCTTAAAGGTAAAAATGTACAAGATAAAGAGAGAATCTTGCTTGTTACTGATGGAGAAATGACGATGCCTAATACTGAAAATTGGACTAAACGAGATCTATTAAAATTACAAGAAGCTACTGGTATTGATGTAGAAACTGAAGGTTCAGGCTATGTATCAGAACAATCTATTGATGAAAATCAAACGATAAAAGCTGGCACAAAAGTGACATTTACGCTTTCAAATAATCATCCAAATGGTGACAATTCTATTGGACAAGTACCAGAAGAGGATACTTCTAAAGACAAGAATAAAGATAATGATAACTAAGAGAATGAGAGGTTGAGACAATAAATTTGTCCTAACCTCACTCTATAAAAAATAAAAGAAAAGGTGAACAATTATGAATTTCATGCTACCTGTCATTGCATTTTTATTGACTTTAATACTTGTGCCAGTTTTAATTCCAACACTTAAAAAATTAAAATTTGGTCAAAGTATAAGAGAAGAAGGACCTAAGAGTCATATGAAAAAAACAGGAACACCAACAATGGGAGGGTTAACATTTTTGCTTGCAACTATTGTTGTTACAATAATTGCATTATTCTATGTTGAACAAGTAGGTCCTCTTATTCTATTGTTATTTGTAACAATTGGATTTGGTTTAATTGGTTTTATCGACGATTACATTATTGTAGTTAAAAAAAATAACCAAGGGTTAACAAGTAAACAAAAGTTCTTTGCACAAATTGGAATCGCGATCGTATTTTATATTGTAAGTATATTGATGCCGAATTATGATTTTGAAACAGCAATTAATATACCATTTACAGATTGGTCATTACCTTTATCTGTTTTTTATATAATATTCATTGTATTCTGGCAAGTTGGATTTAGTAATGCAGTAAACTTAACAGATGGTTTAGATGGATTATCTACAGGCTTATCTATTATTGCATTTGGTTTTTATGCCATTTTATCATTTACATTAGATAAACCAGAAATTGGCTTGTTCTGTTTAGTTATGTTAGCAAGTTTAATTGGATTCTTAATTTATAATAAATACCCAGCAAAAGTATTTATGGGAGACACGGGAAGCTTAGCTTTAGGTGGTATATTTGCAACAATTTCAATTATGCTTAATCAAGAAATTACGTTGTTATTTATAGGTTTAGTATTTGTAATTGAAACAATGTCTGTGATGCTACAAGTAACATCATTTAAACTTACGGGTAAAAGAATATTTAAAATGAGTCCTTTGCACCATCATTTTGAGTTAGTAGGTTGGAGTGAATGGAAGATTGTCTTAGTATTCTGGACTACTGGTATCATTACAGGTGCAATTGGTCTATGGATTGGAGTAATGTGATATGAAGGAATATGATGCATTAAAAGGAAAAGAAGTCCTTATATTAGGATTAGCAAAAAGTGGATATGAAAGCGCGAAATTATGTAACAAACTAGGTGCATATGTCACTGTTAACGATGGTAAAGATTTATCTACCGATCCTCATGCAATTGAATTACAGAATCAAGGTATTAAAGTAATTAGCGGAGAACATCCTATTAGTTTATTAAATCATAATCCGTTAATCGTTAAGAACCCGGGTATTCCTTATAGTATTCCTTTGTTACAAGAAGCTGTAAATAAAGGGTTAGATATCATTACTGAAGTTGAACTGAGTTATTATATTTCTGAAGCGCCGATTATAGGTATCACGGGTACAAACGGAAAAACTACGGTGACTTCCTTAATCGGAGATATGTTTGGGAATAGTAAAGTAAATGGG
This sequence comes from Mammaliicoccus fleurettii, assembly GCF_003970575.1. GTDB lineage: Bacteria > Bacillota > Bacilli > Staphylococcales > Staphylococcaceae > Mammaliicoccus > Mammaliicoccus fleurettii. The sequence goes on along the minus strand of NZ_RXWZ01000065.1, from coordinate 11,804 downwards.
CAAGTTTCCGGGAATATTGGGGTAGTTGCATCAAAAGTTGCACAAGATGTTACTAAAGATGATTATCTAATTACTGAATTATCATCATTTCAGCTGTTAGGAACGATTAAATATCGCCCACATATCGCAATAGTAACGAATATATACTCTGCTCATTTAGATTATCACGGAACTTTAGAAGAATATCAAAACGCTAAAAAAAATATTTTTAGCAATCAAACAGAAGATGATTACTTAATTTTTAATTATGAACAAAGACATCTTATAAATAAGGATGAAATTAAATCTAAAATTTTATACTTTTCAACTGAACAACAAGTTGATGGCATCTATATTGAGGACGGATATGTTGTTTATAATGGAATAAGAATTATCAATATTAATGATATTGTTTTACCAGGTAAACACAACTTAGAAAACGTACTTGTAGCAGTTCTAGCTGCTTTAATTTCTGGAGTAGATGTTAAATCTATTGTTCATACACTTACAACTTTCTCAGGTATTAAGCATAGACTTCAATACGTAGGCAATAATCGTGGAAATAAATATTACAACGATTCAAAAGCAACAAATACTTTAGCTACTCGATTTGCATTAAGCTCATTTAACACGCCAATAATATGGCTATGTGGAGGATTAGATAGAGGTAATGATTTTGATGATTTGATTCCATATATGGACAATGTTAGATTGATGGTTACTTTTGGTGAAACAAAAGATAAACTTAAAACATTAGGTGCGAGTCAAGGTAAAGAAGTTATACAAGCACATGATGTGAAAGATGCTGTCAATATAATACAAGATTATATTCAATCTAATGATGTTGTATTATTATCGCCAGCATGTGCGAGTTGGGATCAATATGATACTTTTGAAGCACGTGGAGAAGAATTCATTAAAAGCTTCCAAAAACATTTACCAACTTTTTAGAAATTGTATAAAAAGGAGTGACAACCGTGAATAAAAGTTCTGAAAATAAAGAGGATATATTGCAATTTGAAACGACTACTGAAGACGAACGTTTGAAAATGATGCGAAATAAAAGAAAACGTAGACGTCAAATTCAATTAGGTGTATTCATAGGTGTTATACTCCTTGTCATTTTGATTGTTCTGTATATGTTTACAGATATAAGTAAAGTTGATCAAGTAGACATAAAAGGTAAAGAAATTGTAGCAAAAAAAGATATAAATAAAGCCTTGAATATTAAATCTGACTCGAGAATTTATAATTTACCAATTAGTGATATGAAAACGAAGATTGAAAAACTTGAAGGTGTTAAAAGTGTCACAATCAAGAGACATTTTCCTAATGATATGACAGTCGAGGTCACTGAGTATGAACCAATTGGTTTGATTAAAAATAAAAAGGGGTATGTACCTTTGTTGGAAAATGGATCAACTATAAAAAACTTATCAACAGATCTCCCAATTGATGTTCCTATTTTGAATGATTTTAGTTCGAAAAAATTAGATAAACTTATTCCTGAATTGAAGAAAGTTAAACCGAAAGTAAAAGCAATGATTTCTGAAGTCAATTATAAACCAGGTGAAAATAATCAAAATAGGATACAATTGTTTATGACAGATAATGTTGAAGTTGTTGGTGATATTCAAACTTTTGCAAATAAAATCAACTATTATCCTAGTATTTCTGATAAATTAGAGAGAGATAATTCAGGAGCATTAAAAACACCTGGATTTGTAGATTTGCAAGTTGGTGTGACATTTTTACCATACGAAACAAAAGAACAACAAAGTGAACGTTCTGAAAAAGAGGCAAAACAAGATGAAAGTGCTAAAACAGAACAAAAAAAATTAGACCAAGCGCTTCAAGATTTATCTAAAGAATTGGATAAATCAGGTGAAGAACCAAAATCATCTGAAAAATCGCAAGAATAAGTAAAAAAATCAATAAATAAACCTATAATTAGTTCACATTAAATCATCTATCATGTAAACTAATAATAGTGTAAATTTGATTATCATGTGTTAGAGGAGGTGCCTATCGATGGAGGAACATTATTATATTAGTTTAGATATAGGTTCATCGAGTGTAAAAGTAATAGTAGGAGAAAAATTTCATAATGGCATTAACGTGATAGGTACAGGGCAAACGTATACAAATGGTATAAGAAATGGCTGTATTGATGACTTTGATATCGCAAAACAAGCGATTAAAGATACAATCAAAAAAGCGGCGATTGCTTCTGGGGTAGATATTAAAGAAGTATTTTTAAAAATGCCTATCGTGAATACAGAAATATATGACGAGAAATTTGAAATACCTTTTGAAGGAACAGAAACTGAAATTAATGGAAGTCACATTGAATCGGTATTAGAAGGCATCAGAGATTTAAATGATGTACCTGAAACTGAAGTAATTGGTGTATTTCCAATGAAATTCATTGTGGATGATTTGCATGAAGTGTCAGACCCTAAAGAAATGGTTGCTACTCAATCATTAAAAGTAGAGGCAGGCGTTATCGCAACATCAAAATCACTATTAATCAATATAATTAAATGTGTTGAATCTTGTGGAGTGGATGTATTAGACGTATTTTCAGATGCGTACAATTATCAATCTATCCTATCTCCAACAGAAGTTGAGTTAGGAGCTTGTGTCATTGATATAGGTGAAGATTTAACTCAAGTCGGTTTCTATGAGAGAGGCAATCTTGTTGATGCTGATACGATTGAAATGGCAGGTAGAAGTATTACAACAGATATAGCTAAATCGTTAAATACTACATATGACAACGCTGAGAAGATTAAACAACAATATGGTCATGCTTTTTATGATTCAGCATCAGATCAAGATGTTTTTAGTGTAGAACAAATCAACGAAGATGGACATGCACAATTCACTCAGAAAGAGTTAAGTGAGATTATCGAATCTAGAGCAGAAGAAATATTCTTTGAAATATTCGATTTACTACAAGACATGGGTATAACAAATGTTAACGGTGGATTTATTGTAACTGGTGGAACTTCGAATTTACTAGGTATAAAAGAACTTCTACAAGATATGGTAAATGAAAAAGTACGCGTACATACTCCATCACAAATGGGTATACGTAAACCCGAGTTTACATCTAGTATATCTACAATATCTAGTGGAATTAACTTTGATGAGCTACTAGATTATGTTACAATGAATAATTATGATGTGGATAATGTTGAAGAAGAAACATATGAAGATGTAAATCAAGAAACTAAAGCTAAACCATATGAACAATGGTTTAAGAAAAAAACAAACAAAGACAAAAACAATGACGTAAAAGCTTCAAATTCTGATAACGACAATTACGCCGAAACAGATTATGATTCGGAAAGTCAAGAAGAGAAGCCTAGTGTATTCAAAAAATTAATGAAATCGTTATTTGATTGATGGGTCATAAAGATTAGGAGGATAATAAATGTTAGAATTTGAACAAGGGTTTAATCATTTAGCTACTTTAAAAGTAATTGGTGTTGGTGGCGGAGGTAATAACGCCGTAAACCGTATGATAGATCATGGAATGAATAATGTAGAATTTATTTCTATTAATACAGATGGTCAAGCTTTAAACTTATCAAAAGCTTCATCTAAGATTCAAATTGGTGAAAAATTAACTCGTGGATTAGGTGCTGGTGCTAACCCAGAAATAGGGAAAAAAGCTGCAGAAGAATCACGTGAACAAATAGAAGATGCTATCCAAGGTGCAGATATGGTATTCGTAACTGCAGGTATGGGTGGTGGAACAGGTACAGGTGCTGCACCTGTAGTTGCTAAAATCGCTAAAGAAATGGGTGCTTTAACAGTTGGTGTTGTAACACGTCCATTTAGCTTTGAAGGTCGTAAACGTCAAACACAAGCTGCTGCTGGTGTAGAATCAATGAAAGCTGCAGTAGATACGTTAATCGTTATCCCTAATGACCGTTTATTAGATATCGTTGATAAATCAACGCCTATGATGGAAGCATTTAAAGAAGCAGATAATGTTTTACGCCAAGGTGTACAAGGTATTTCAGATTTAATCGCTGTTTCAGGTGAAGTTAACCTAGACTTTGCTGACGTTAAGACAATCATGTCTAACCAAGGTTCAGCATTAATGGGTATTGGTGTATCTTCAGGTGAAAACAGAGCAATCGAAGCTGCTAAAAAAGCAATTTCTTCACCATTATTAGAAACGTCTATAGTTGGCGCTCAAGGTGTCTTAATGAATATTACAGGTGGAGAGTCATTATCTCTATTTGAAGCTCAAGAAGCAGCAGATATTGTTCAAGATGCAGCTGATGAAGATGTTAATATGATATTTGGTACTGTTATTAACCCAGAATTACAAGACGAATTAGTCGTTACTGTAATTGCAACAGGTTTCAATGACAAACCTTCTAATGCTCGTAAACCTCAAAGTGGTGGAGCATTTGGTGGAACTACAGAAGAACCTACTTCTAATAGAGAAGAAGGCGAATCACTAGGTAGAAAAGCTTCATTTGAAAATAAATCAGCAAATGAATCAACTGATGATAGTGATATTCCAAGTTTCATTCGAAATAGAGAAGATAGACGTTCTAGACGCTCTAGACGATAAATGAACTTAAAAAGTCATCAGGCTAAGTCCTGATGACTTTTTTTGTTAGGAGAGATGAAATGAAAGAGATATTTAGTCAGCGAAATCATTATTTAGAGTATGACATCGATAGTAGAGGAGATATAACGCTAGGTATTACAACACGTAAAGATGGTTACAGTTCATACCCAGAAAATGCCTTTAACATGGCACGTTATATTGATGACAATCAAGAAAATATTACTGCTCATCAAAAAATATTGGCTGATGAAATTGGTTTCAATTGTGAAAATTGGGTGTTTCCAATACAAACGCATGAAAACAAAGTTCAAGAGGTATTTTCAGATGATAAAGGTAAGAACATAAAAGCTTTAACAAATGAATTACATGGAATTGATGGGCTATTTACTTACGAATCTAATCTACTTTTAACAATGTGTTTTGCAGATTGTGTTCCAATATATTTATACGACGTTAAAAATAAATATATAGGTCTTTGTCATGCTGGATGGAGAGGCACATACACTCAAATATTGAAAGAAATGATAGATCAATACAATGGTGAATTAGCAAATCTCAGAATTGTGATAGGTCCGTCTACTTCTAATACTTATGAAATCAATGAAGATATATACAATAAATTCAATTCTTTACCAATAGATGCTAGTTTATATATAGAAAAAAGAGAACAAGATCGATATGGTATTGATTTGAAACGTGCTAACGAATTGTTGGCAATACATTATGGGATAAGTCCAGAGCATATTGTTAAAACGAGCCACTGTACAGCAAGTGAAACAGATTTATTCTTTTCATACAGAGTTGAAAAAGGTAATACTGGTAGAATGCTTGCATTTATAGGCAGAAAGTAGGTAAAGTTTTGAAATCAGTAGAAGAAAATTTAAAAGAAATAAATTCACAAATTTGTGACAGCTGTAATAAATCACAGTTTGACACAACACCTCAAGTGATTGTTGTGACAAAATATGTTACAATAGACCGAGCTATAGAAGCTTATGAAGCTGGATTGAAAAATTTTGGCGAAAATAGAATAGAAGGTTTCTTAGAAAAGAAAAAACATCTACCTGATGATGCTGTAATGCACTTTATAGGGTCATTACAAACGAGAAAAGTTAAAGAAGTAATCAATGAAATTGACTACTTACACGCATTAGATAGATTGAAATTAGCTAAAGAAATTGATAAACGTGCTGATCATGTTATAAAATGTTTTATTCAGGTAAATGTTTCAGGTGAAGAATCTAAACATGGTATTTCACCGGAAGAATTGATTCCATTTATAGAAGAGTTTAAAACTTTTAAACATATTGAAGTAGTTGGATTAATGACTATGGCACCTTTGACTGAAGATAAAACGAAATTAAGACAATATTTTAATCAGCTAAGAAATTTAAAAGATAAAGTACAATCATTGAATTTATCTTATGCGCCATGTACTGAATTATCCATGGGTATGAGTAATGATTTTAACGAAGCAATTTTAGAGGGTGCTTCATATGTACGAATTGGTACTAAATTAGTTGGTGAATAGGAGTGTAAATTATGGCAATTAAAGATGTATTTAAAGGTTTTTTCGTAGTTGATGAAGAAGAAGAGGTATACGAAGAACCACAAAGAGAACAAAAACAACAAACACCACAGCAAGAACCTTCTACACAAGAGAAAAAAATGAATCAACAATCTATTAAAAGTGTACCAACACAAAAAGCAAATACTACAAGATATCAATCACAACGTTCACGTGATTTAAAAAAACCTGAAAGGAAAGAGGCCATGACTGAAAAACGTACAAATTCATCTCAAACGAATGTTGTAAGCATGAGTGGTAATATGGATTTTGCGCAAAGTTCAAAAATGTGCTTATTTGAACCAAGAGTATTTTCTGATACTCAAGATATCGCTGATGAGTTGAAAAACAGAAGAACTACTTTAGTGAATTTACAACGCATTGATAAAGTATCAGCTAAAAGAATTATAGATTTTTTAAGTGGTACTGTTTATGCAATAGGTGGAGATATAAGAAGAGTAGGTACAGATATTTTCTTATGTACACCTGATAATGTTGAAGTAGCAGGATCAATTACTGAACAGTTAGAACAAGTTGAACCTTATCAAGAATAGAGGTATTAAGATATGGATAGTGGATTATTAAGTACAATTTTAGGATTTATATTATTCCTAGTTAAAATTTATCAATATGGTATGATTGTTTATTTCCTTACATCTTGGTTACCAAGCCTTAGGGAAGGCGCATTTGGACAATTTTTAGGAAAAATATATGAACCATTTTTAGAACCATTTAGAAAAATTATTCCACCGTTAGGTATGCTAGACATATCATCAATTGTGGCATTTATTACACTAAGTTTATTCTACGTTGGTTTAATCAATATATTTAATATGATTGTACCTGTTGTACCAATATTATAAATGAACAATGAATGACAGTAGGGTGGGACGAAATGTCACATCCTATTTTTTATATAATTAGAGGTGTAAAATGGATATATATCAGCACTTTAGAAAAGAAGAAAAAGAAGAAATTGATTTATTTTTAAATAAATGTGAAATAGCAGAAAGAAATTATCAACATGTATTAACTGATTTTTTAGATCCTAGAGAACAGTTTATTTTACAAACTATAGTTGGAGGATTTGATGAATTAGAAGTTCATTTTTTTGGAGGTAATAATGAATCTGAAAGAAAACGTGCAATTGTTGCACCAGATTACTTTGTTCCAACTGATGAAGATTATGAAATTGTACTAATTGAACTTACGTATCCTTCTAAATTTGTTAATCTGACGCATCGCAACGTATTAGGGACGATTATGTCTCTTGGAATAGATAGAAATCAACTTGGCGATATAATCGTAAATGGCCGAATACAGTTTGTTTTGACAAAAAGATTTGAATCATATATTATGATGGAATTAACAAAGATTAAAGGCGCAGGAATCAAATTGAGTTCTATTCCTTTCCAAAATATGATACAATCGAATGAGAATTGGAATAGTCACGATGCAACAGTTAGTGCAATGAGACTTGATGTTATAGTAAAACATATAACAAATACAAGTAGAACGATAAGTAAAAAGCTAATTGAAAGTAAACGTGTTAAAGTCAATCATAGAGAAATTGAAGCAGTAGACTTTATAGTCGAAGAGAATGACTTATTATCTATTAAAGGATATGGTCGAGCATTGATCATAGCAAACAATGGAGAGTCAAAAAAAGGGAAGTTAAGAATAACTTATAAAACTTTGTTTAAATAGTGCTAAGGAGGAAAACTTATGGCATTTACCCCAGAAGAAATCAAACAAAAAGAGTTTAGTAGAGTCCATAAAGGATTAGATGAATCAGAAGTACGTCAATATTTACAGACTTTAAGTGATGAAATTGAAAAATTAAAATCCGATAAAGATCAGTTACAAACTTTAATTAATGACAAAGATGAAAATATTAATCGTTTTAAAGCGGTTGAAAATACAATATCTGAAGCATTGTTACAAGCACAAAAAACAGGCGAAGAAACAAAACATACTGCTGTATTAAAAGCAGATGCTATTGTTAAAGAAGCTGAAGGTCGTTCGGATCAAATTATTAATGATGCACTCCAAAAAGCGCGTCATATCAGTTTCCAAACTGAAGATATGAAACGTCAATCTAAAGTGTTTCGCTCTCGTTTTCGCATGTTAGTTGAAGCTCAATTAGATTTACTGAAGAATGATGATTGGGATTATTTATTAAATTATGATATTGATCAACAACAAGTTACTGAAGAAAATATTGACATTTTGAATAAAGAAGAAGAAAATAATCAAGAACAGATAAATAATCAAACAGTAAATAGTGAAGAGGACAAGTCTAAAGAATAATGATTTGCTAAGCGAGTTAGGGATAGTGTGAGCCTGACGATTTCAATTCTTTAGGTATCACCTGTTTACAAAATTATATATTTTTGATGAGTGAACTCTAAGTTGAGTTAATGAGGGTGGTACCGCGATTAAAGTCGTCCCTATTATTTCAACTTAGAGTTTTTTATTTTAATTTAAATGAAGAAGGAGATTAAGACTTATGGATTACAAAGATACGTTACTAATGCCTAAAACAAGTTTTCCAATGAGAGGTGGTTTACCAAACAAAGAGCCACAAATCCAAGAAGAGTGGAAAGAGAAAGACTTATTCAATAAAATTTTAGAAAAAAATAAAGGAAATACACCATTTATTCTTCATGATGGACCGCCATACGCTAATGGTAATTTGCATATGGGACACGCATTGAATAAAATTTTGAAAGATATAATTGTGAGACAAAAATCAATGTCTGGTTATTATGCACCATACGTTCCAGGTTGGGATACGCATGGTTTACCAATCGAGCAAGCATTAACAAATAAAGGTGTTAAAAGAAAAGAAATGACAATCGCGGAATTCCGTGAAAAATGTAAAGAGTTTGCATTAGAGCAAATTGAATTACAAAAAGCAGACTTTAGACGTTTAGGTGTAAATGGTGATTGGGATAACCCATATATTACTTTGAAACCTGAATTTGAAGCGGCGCAAATCAGAGTGTTTGGTGAAATGGCTGCAAAAGGTTTAATCTATAAAGGGAAAAAACCAGTATATTGGTCTCCTTCAAGTGAATCATCTTTAGCAGAAGCTGAAATCGAATATCAAGATAAAAAATCTCCTTCAATTTATGTAGCATTTAATGTTCTTGATGGTAAAGGTATTGTTGACGAAGATGCTGCATTTGTTATTTGGACTACAACTCCTTGGACTATTCCATCTAATGTAGCAATAGCTGTAAATCCTACATTAAATTATGTTCAAGTTAATGTTGAAGGTAAAAAGTATGTAGTTGCAGATGCTTTATTAGATACAGTTTGTGAAGAATTAGACTGGAATAAAGAAACAATCGTAAGAGAGAAAGAGTTTAGTGGTTCTGAATTAGAATATATAACTGCTCAACATCCATTTATCGATAGAACATCATTATTAATTTTAGGTGATCATGTTACAACGGATGCAGGTACTGGCTGTGTACATACAGCACCTGGACATGGTGAAGATGACTATGTAGTTGGTCAAAAATATGGTCTAGATGTTATTAGTCCTATCAATGATAAAGGTGTATTCACTGAAGAAGCTGGTGAATTCGAAGGACAATTTTACGATAAAGCGAACAAAACAATTACTGAAAAATTAGAAGAAGTCGGCGCGTTATTAAAACTTTCTTTCTTCAAACATTCATATCCTCATGACTGGCGCACTAAAAAACCAGTTATCTTTAGAGCAACTGAACAATGGTTTGCGTCTATCAGTAAAGTAAGAGAAGATATTTTAGATGCAATCGATAATACGAAGTTCAAAATTGATTGGGGTAAAACGCGATTATATAACATGATTAGAGATAGAGGAGAATGGGTTATTTCTCGTCAAAGAGTATGGGGCGTTCCTTTACCTGTATTCTATGCTGAAAATGGCGATATCATCATGACAGATGAAACAATTAATCATGTTGCAAATCTATTTGAAGAACATGGTTCAAATATTTGGTTTGAAAGAGAAGCGAAAGACTTGTTACCTGAAGGATATACTCATGAAGGTAGTCCAAATGGTGAGTTTACAAAAGAAACTGATATTATGGATGTATGGTTTGATTCTGGTTCAACTCATAGAGGTGTATTAGAAACACGTCCTGAATTATCTTATCCAGCTGATATTTATTTAGAAGGTAGTGACCAATATAGAGGTTGGTTCAACTCTTCAATTACAACATCTGTAGCAACTAAAGGTATCTCACCATACAAAATGTTACTTTCACACGGTTTCGTTATGGATGGAGAAGGTAAGAAAATGAGTAAATCTTTAGGAAATGTAATCGTTCCAGATAAAATTGTTAAACAAATGGGTGCTGATATCGCGAGATTATGGGTTAGTAGTGTAGATTACTTAGCAGATGTTAGAATTTCAAATGACATCTTAAAACAAACTTCTGACGTATATCGTAAAATTAGAAATACATTCCGTTTCTTATTAGGAAATGTTAATGATTTCAACCCAGCAACTGACAACGTTAAATATGAAGATATGCTTGAAATTGATCAATACATGCATAATAGATTAAACCAATTCATTGGTAGAACTTTATCTCATTATGAAGCATTTGATTATTTAGATATTTATCAAGATATTCAAAACTTTATCAATGTAGAATTAAGTAACTTCTATTTAGATTATGGTAAAGATATTCTTTATATCGAACAATATGATTCATTGAAACGTCGTAGTATGCAAACAGTGTTATACGAAACATTAGTTAAATTAACTAAATTATTAGCACCAATTATCCCACATACTGCAGATGAAATTTGGGGACACATTCCACACGTAGAAGAAGAAAGTGTTCATTTAACAAATATGCCTAATCCACATGAAGTAGATACTGAATTAGTTGAAAAATGGTCTAAACTTATGAAATTAAGAGACGATGTGAATAGAGCTTTAGAAGTTGCACGTAACGAAAAAGTTATTGGTAAATCATTAGAAGCACATATCACACTTTCAAATTCAGAAGACTTTAATACAGTAGAATTCTTAAGTCAATTCCAAGACTTACAACAACTATTTATCGTATCAAAAGTTGATGTAGTTGATGAATTAACAGATGGAGAAGAATATGAGTACGTTAAAGTAACAGTTAAACATGCAGATGGAGAAAAGTGTCAACGTTGTTGGAATTACTCAGATGAATTAGGTTCAGTAGGTGAACTTGATCATTTATGTCCACGTTGCCAAGAAGTAGTTAAAACATTAATATAGAATGAAGTTTTATAAACGCCCAATCCGTAGTACTTATTTCGGATTGGGCGTTTTTTGTATGTTTATATTTTTGTTATATTTAATATAAAATTCATTAAAAAAAGTATTGTTAGTAAAAAAATTACATAATATAATGAAAGTAATTAATCTGCGATATAAGCTTCTTCAAGAGAGACAAAATATAGGATATATAAAGACCAAACCTAAATATGAGAAAGTTATATGAAAGGTTAAAATATGCAAAGGAGTGATATATACATCTACGCCAAGAAGTGAATGTCATTAACAAGAGAATAAACATCATTTTATTTTTAAATTAATGTAAGTATCGTTGAACATTTTTATTAGATAAATAAGTAAAAATTATAACTTTTATGGATATTTAATTGATACTAAAAGAG
>NZ_RXWZ01000064.1 GCF_003970575.1 Mammaliicoccus fleurettii | reverse complement strand
ATTAATAACTCTATAGACATTTTTCTTACCAGGAACCGTAACTTTTTCTGCATTGTTAGAAATTTTAATACGATCTGAAAGTTCACCATTCTCATCTTCAATTGCCACAAGTTTGTATACAGCACCAAGAGCTGGTTGATCATATGCGGTAATAAGTTTAGTACCTACACCCCAAGCTGTAACTTTTGCTCCTTGTGCTTTTAAACTTGTGATTGTTTCTTCATCTAAGTCATTTGAAGCAAATATTTTTGCATCAGTGAATCCCGCTTCATCTAACATTCTTCTTGCTTCTTTAGATAAATACGCAATATCACCTGAGTCTAATCGAATACCTATAAAATTAATTTTATCGCCTAACTCTTTTGCTACTTTAATAGCGTTTGGTACACCGGATTTAAGTGTATGGAATGTATCTACGAGGAAAACACAATTTTTATGTCTTTCAGCATACTTTTTAAAAGCAATGTATTCATCATCATAAGTTTGTACCATTGAATGTGCATGTGTCCCAGAAATCGGAATACCAAATAATTTACCTGCTCTAACATTACTTGTTGAGTCAAAGCCCCCGATGACCGCTGCTCTTGCACCCCATATAGCAGCATCCATTTCTTGTGCTCTTCTTGTACCAAATTCCATGACAATTTCATCACGCACCACTTGCTTAATTCTACTTGCTTTCGTAGCAATTAAAGTTTGGAAATTCACGATATTTAATAGTGCTGTTTCAACTAGTTGAGCTTGAATTAATGGTGCTTCAACTCTAAGGAGAGGTTCATTATTAAAACATAACTCCCCTTCTTTCATCGCTCTAATGTTACCTGTAAAACGTAAAGCTTTTAAATAATCTAAATAATCATCTTGATATCCAATTTCTCTCAAGTATTCAATATCTGAATCTGTAAACTTGAAATTTTCAATAAATTGTACAATTCTCTCTAATCCACTAAAAATAGCATACCCACTATTAAATGGCATACTTCTAAAATATAGATCAAATATAGCTTTACGTTCATGAATCCCATCATTCCAATAAGTTTCGCCCATATTGATTTGATATAAATCCGTGTGTAACATTAAACTATCGTCTTCATATTTATACATTATTCAATACTCCTCAGGTTATATAATTTTATATTATTTTATCATACTTTCTAATTTAAATTTTAAAAAGTAACTTAAATATATCAACTCATTTATCTCTATGATAAAATACTTAAGATGTAAAATTAAGTGGGAGGCTAACAAATGAAAAATTCTTCATTCAAAAAATTATTTATTATACTTTCAATTATTGTAGCTATCTCCGGTTTCTCACAAGGAATGCTCTTACCATTAATTTCAGTAATATTTGAACGTAACGGGATCTCTAGTTCAGTAAACGGTATACATGCAACTTCTTTATATATTGGCGTATTTCTTTCTTCATTCTTTATTGAAGGACTAGTACGTAAATCCGGTTTTAAATATATGATACTAATTGGTGGCGCTATAGTTGCCTTATCTTTATTGTTATTCCCTACATTAAAAACTTTATCTATATGGTTTATTTTAAGACTTTTAATTGGTGTTGGTGATAACATGCTTCATTTTAGTACACAAACATGGTTAACACATATGACACCGAAACATAAACTTGGTAGAACAATTTCAGTATATGGATTCAGTTTTTCAGCAGGGTTTATGCTTGGACCTTTATTAGCTAAACTCGTAGACGTTTCAGAAGCATTACCATTTATTCTTTCAGCAATGCTCTCTATCATTACCATTTTGTTAGTACTTTTAATTCATAATGAATTTCCTTCATCGAATGTGCGTCCTATTAGCATGATTAATACATTGAAGAACTTCGGAGACGTCATAAAAACATCATGGATTGCTTTCATGTTTCCATTATTATATGGATTATTCGAAGCGGGACTACATAGTAACTTTCCAGTTTATGGTTTAAGAAATGGTCTTGATGTTACGAGTATCACATTAATATTACCAGCGTTCAGCTTAGGTGCTATTCTATTCCAAGTACCGTTAGGAATGTTTAGTGACATTCATGGTAGAAAAAAAGTATTACTCTGTTTAACTTTAATTGGAAGTATCATATTCCTCTTAGGTGACTTTTTACCTAATACAACCTTTATAATGATGGGATTATTTTTAATTGCAGGACTCTTTACAGGATCATTTTATGGTTTAGGTGTAAGTTATATGACAGACTTAACACCAAAGCATAACCTACCCGCTGGTAACTTAATGATCGCAATGTCATTCAGTATCGGTAGTATGATAGGACCAATATTAGGCGGAACAATTATTCAAATATCAAACGGAACGATATTCTTCACAATGATTGCTGTATTTGTATTTATCGTGTTCATATTACTATTAGTTCACCGAACACCACAACAAATAGAATAATATACGAAATATAAAATACGGAGGAACCAAATTGCATATGCAATTTGGTTTTTTTAATTTATAATTGTTTGATAATTTAAATATTCAGAACTTTCAATTGATTAGTTAGTTTATGCATGTTATAGTATCATTTATAATTAAAAAAATACTTTAACTTGGTAGAGAGTAAAAGCGAGGTTTATAATATGGATTATGTAAAATATAAAGATGACGTTATTAATAAGAAAGAAAAGGAACTTAAGTTCTTAAAGTATTTTAGTTCTAAAGATTTTGAAGTCATCGATATGAACTTCATTGAAAAACTACAATGGAAACAATTGACTCAGGATGATTTAAATAGTCTAGATACTAGAAGTATTTGGAAAAATGGTGATGCTTTTTATAGTTTAAGAAATGACTGGACTGATCAAATTCAGCATTATAGCCGCGAATATCAATTAAAAGCGTCTCGTGTCACATACGCTGGTCCTATTTCAATTAATGAACATATATTTACTAATTTAGGTGTAGAGATATTTAATCCAACAAGAAATGATATGTTGCAATGTTATCAGTACATTCATGATTTCATTCAAAAGGAACTTGAACTTAATGTAGACTTTGCAGTTATTGGTCATTATCAATTATTCGACCTTTTATTGCCTAAAGAAGAACAAACTGAAGAATTATTTCTAGCAATAAGTGAAAGAAATATTTCAAAAATTTCTAAATTACTTTCTCAAAACCATACTTTAGTTCAACTATTAAAAACACCAACACATCATCAATTAGATTTCTTAACGAATTTTGCTGATGTTGAACATCCAACATATAAATCGTTACAGTATTGGAAATCTACTCTTGAGGCATCAGGCATTAATCATATCCATTTAGATATTACAACGATGCCTCCAAAATCATATTATGTAGGAAGTTTTATACAACTTTATCAAAATAATAATCGTAACCCTATCGCATCGGGTGGACACTATAACGGTACTTTAGAAGGTTTCGGGTTCGGTATTCAATTAAATTAATTTAGGAGGTTATTATGTTAACAGTTGCGCTAAGTAAAGGACGTCTTTTAAAAGATTTTATTAAATTTATAGATTCAAATGGTAATTCAAAATGGTCAGATGCGCTTAATAAAAGAGAGCGTAAACTGCAAATCCAAGTCGAAAATGTCAGATTTATCTTAGTTAAAGGTCATGATGTACCAACTTATGTTGAACAAGGCATTGCTGATATTGGTATAACGGGCAGTGATATTCTTGATGAAAAAGACAAACTCAATGTTAATAACTTAGTTGATTTACCTTTTGGGTTTTGTCATTTTGCTGTTGCAAGTAAACCAGATGTTACAGAATATAAAAAAATTGCCACAACATATGTGAAAACTACTAAAGCATATTTTAAAAATAAAGGACAAGATGTTTCTATCATTCCCCTATCTGGTTCAGTAGAATTAGCTGCCGTTGTGAATATGGTTGATGCAATAGTTGATATTGTTCAAACTGGCACAACTTTAAAATCTAATGGACTTGTTGAAAAAGAATCTATTGGGGATATAAATGCAAAATTAATAACAAATAAACATGCTTTCTTTAGTAAATCTAATGTTATCGAATCATTTATAGAAGAAATTGGGGTGTCTATCAATGCTATCTAAAACACAGTTTATTAAACAATTTGAGCAAGACAGAATTGCTGATGAGCGTAATACTGAAAGTGTAAAAAACATCATTGAAGATGTAAAAACAAATAAAGATCAAGCAATATTTAAATATAATAAAAAATTTGATAATGTTGATCTAGAACAAATTGAAGTGCCTCAACATGAAATTAAGAACAGTATTAATCTTATCTCACATGAATTAAAATCAGCACTCGAAACGAGTCATAAATATATTAAAGCGTTTCAACAAAAAATAAAGCACGAAAATGTAACTACAGGACAAACTTATCAACTTTACCATCCAATTGAAAAAGTAGGTATTTATGTTCCAGGCGGAAAAGCAAGTTATCCTTCAACAGTTTTAATGACAGCTACTCTTGCAAAAGTAGCAAATGTTAAAGAAATCATAGTTGTTACCCCACCACAAAAAGATGGCATTGACCCAGCTATATTAGCAGCATGTCATATTACAGGGGTAAATCGTGTGTTTCAAGTAGGTGGTGCTCAAAGTATTGCAGCACTTGCATATGGTACAGAATCAATACCTAAAGTAGATAAAATTGTTGGTCCCGGTAATCAATATGTCTCACTAAGTAAACAATTACTATATGGTGTAGTTGGTATTGATCAAATAGCTGGTCCAAGTGAAATTGCACTTATTGCTGATGAGCATTCAAATGTGGACTATATCATTCAAGATATTTTAGCTCAAGCTGAACACGATGAACAAGCTCGAACTTTCTTATTATCAACAGATCAGTCATTTTTAAGTAAAGTTAATCAAAAGCTTCAACAAGCAATAGATCTAGCACCTAGAAAAAACATTATTGAGAAAAGCATAAAAAACTTTCATTATCCTATTTTAACAACAGATATTAATGAAACGATTGAAGTCGTAAATTATATCGCACCAGAACATTTATCTATTCAAACGACTGAACCAGACTTATATATTGGCAAAATTAAATATGTTGGCGCAATGTTTTTAGGTCAATACTCACCTGAAGCAATTGGTGATTACGCTGCAGGTCCAAGTCATGTTCTACCTACAGATCAGACAGCAAGGTTTTCAAATGGTCTTACTGTAAATGATTTCTTAACTAGCCACTCTGTTATTCATCTTGATGAACATGCTTATCAAGAAATTGCGCCAAGTGCAATTGCATTAGCTGAAGAAGAAGGTTTATACCAACATAAACAATCATTAGAAGTAAGATTAACAAACAACAAGGAGTCGTGAAATATGATTAGAATTAACAAAAACGAAAGTCCAATTCCTGCTTTGGATGAAGAAATATTAAAAGAAATTATATCCAATTCAGATTTTAACTTTTACCCTGATGAAGAATATGATGCATTTATTAATGCTTATGCTAATTATTATCAATTATCACCTAATCAAATTTCAGCAGCAAATGGTTCTGATGAATGGATTCAAAAATGTATGATTGCTTTACCAGATGGTCCAGTATTAACATTGAACCCTGACTTTTTCATGTACACAGCATATGCTCATCAAATTAATCGCCCTATCCATTATGTTGACGCTGAACAAGACTATACATTTTCATTAGACAAAATCAAAAATGAAATACGTCGTATCAAACCAGCATTTTTTATTATGAGTGTTCCACATAATCCTTCAGGTATTCAATACTCTCCAGAATTTTTAGAAGAAATTTCTGAGTTGATGAAGGAAATCGGAGGATACTTTGTTATTGATGAGGCATATTTAGATTTTGGTGATGCTTATGAAATCGAATTGAAAGATCACATCATTCAAATGAGGACATTAAGTAAAGCATTCGCACTTGCCGGATTAAGAGTTGGTATAGTTATTTCTACGAAAAAAACGATTCAAACTTTAAATAGTATTGCACATCCCTATCCTTTAAATACTTTAACTTTAACAATAGCGACTGCGCTATTTAATGATAAGGACCTTGTAAGCTCTTTATTGAACCGACAAAGACAATTATGTGTAAAACTTAGAACAATATTCGAAAATAATGTAAGTGACATTATTAATGTTTTGCCATCAAAAACAAATTTCGTATTAACATATGGTAACTTAGCTCAAGATTTAGGCAAATATATTTATAGTAAAGGGTTTTTACCTAGGTTTTATGATGAACCTAACATGAAGCAAACTGTACGCTACTCTATCGCAACTGAACCACAGTTAGAAGACTTAGAAAAAGTCGTAAAAGAATGGAGGCAAAGATATGACTTATCAAAAAGCAAGATCAACTAAAGAAACGGATATTAATATTCAATTGTTATTTAATGATGAAGCATCTCAAATTAATACTGGTGTAGGATTTTTAGATCATATGCTCACTTTATTTAGTTTTCATAGTGGTATAACTTTAAAAGTAAATGTAGATGGTGATACACATGTAGATGACCATCATACAGTTGAAGATATAGGTATTGTAATTGGTCAATTACTTTTAGAAGCAATTATAGACAAAAAATCATTTAGTAGGTATGGCACTTTTTATATTCCAATGGATGAAACCCTAGCGCGTGTTGTAACAGATATTAGCGGTCGTCCCTTCTTATCATTTAATGCACAATTTTCTCGTGAAAAAGTTGGAACTTTTGATACTGAACTTGTAGAAGAATTTTTTAGAGCACTTGTAATTAATGCTAGATTAACAACACATATAGATTTAATTAGAGGTGGTAACACGCATCATGAAATTGAAGCTATATTTAAAGCATTTGCAAGAAGTTTAAAAATTGCCTTAAGTAAAGATGATTTCGATGGTGTCCCATCATCTAAGGGTGTGATTGAATAATGATAGCAATTATCGATTACGGTTTAGGTAATATTAAAAATATTGAACGTGCCCTTCTTCATTTAGGTTATGAAGCTGAATTAACATCAGACATTACGACTATAAAAAATAGTACACATGTAGTGTTACCTGGTGTTGGTCATTTCAAAGATGCAATGAATCAATTACAAAAAAGTGGTTTAGATAAAGTACTTAATGAAATAAAAGATACACATAGAATTATTGGAATCTGTTTAGGCATGCAAGTTCTATTTGAATTTAGCGAGGAAGGTGCTACTAAAGGACTCGGTCTACTTGAAGGTAAAGTTAAACCTATAGAAAGTCCCTATCCAGTACCACATTTAGGTTGGAATAATTTACAAAGTGAGCATCTTATATTAAATGGTGATGTTTATTTTATACATTCATATCACGTTTCAACTAATTCACCTGTTATAGCGACTGCAGATTATGGGCAACCGATTACTGCAATTGTTCAACAAAAAAATATTATTGGCATTCAATTTCATCCTGAAAAAAGTGGTGACTATGGACTTGAAATTTTAGATTTAGCATTGAAAGAGGGGTTTTTAAATGATTGAAATATGGCCAGCAATTGATTTAATTGATTCAACAAGTGTGAGATTAACTGAAGGTAAATATGATTCAAAGGAATCCATGGCACGCACAGCCGAAGAAGCCATCGCCTTCTATTCAAAATTTGACCAAGTCTCTAGAATTCATGTTATCGATTTAATAGGAGCAAAAAAACAGCAACCAACAGAAGCGGACTACATAGAACAACTTGTTAATTTAACACATTTACCAATTGAAGTTGGTGGTGGCATTAGAAGCATCGACACGATTCAATCATATTTCGACAAAGGAATTGAATACATCATTGTCGGAACAAAAGGTATTCAAGATTTAAATTGGTTAAAACAAATTACAAACCAGTTTCCAAACAAAATATATTTATCTGTTGATGCATACGTTGAAGAAATCAAATTAAACGGTTGGATTGAAGATGCAGGTATGAATCTATTCGACTTCATTAAAAGAATTGAACATCTTCCAATCGGAGGTATTATTTATACTGACATATCAAAAGATGGTAAGTTATCTGGACCTAACTTTGAGTTAACTGGCAAATTAGTACAATCAACTTCAATTCCAATTATTGCATCTGGTGGAATAAGAAACAAAGATGATATCGATCAACTTAATCAATTAAATGTCCATGCAGCTATAGTTGGAAAAGCAGCAAATACTGATGAATTCTGGGAGGGTATTTCATGATCAAGAAAAGAATCATCCCTTGTTTAGATGTAAAAGAAGGTCGAGTCGTTAAAGGTATAAAATTTAAAGGATTAAGAGATATAGGGCACCCGGTTGAATTAGCAGAATATTATAATCAAGAAGCAGCAGATGAACTCGTGTTTTTAGACATATCTAAAACTGAAAATGGACATCAAATGATGTTAGATATTATTAGTCAAACTGCTTCTAAACTTTTTATCCCTCTAACTATTGGTGGAGGCATAAGTACTCTAGACGATATTTCTACCCTTCTAAATCATGGTGCTGATAAAATTTCTTTAAACTCAAGTGCTTTACGTCATCCTAATTTCATACGTGAAGCAAGTGACAAGTTTGGAAAACAATGTATTTGTATAGCTGTTGATGCTAAGTGGGAAGAACAACTTCAAGATTGGTATTGCTATACTCACGGTGGTAAACAAAGAACAGATAAACGTGTGCTAGACTGGGTCAAAGAAGTAGAAAGTTTAGGCGCAGGTGAATTGCTTGTAACAAGTATGGATTATGATGGTGTTAAACAAGGCTTCGACCACAAATTATTAAGCGAAATTACTAAACTCGTAAACATTCCAGTCATCGCTTCAGGAGGCGGAGGTAATAGTCAACATTTTGTCGATTTATTCACAGAAACAGACGTATCAGCTGGACTTGCTGCTAGTATCTTCCATGATAAAGAAACAACAATTCAAGCCGTTAAAACACATTTATCTAACGAAGGAGTGAATGTACGATGAGTCAATTAACACCTGATTTTTCAAAAGGTTTAGTGCCTGCAATATTGCAACATTACCAATCAGGTCAAGTACTAATGCTTGGCTATATGAATGAAGAAGCTTATAACTTAACAGTTCAAGAAAAAGTGTGCTGGTTTTATTCAAGAAGTAAAAATCGTCTTTGGAAAAAAGGCGAATCTTCAAATAATATTCAACATGTTTTAGATATAAAATTAGATTGTGACCAAGATACAATTTTATTACAAGTTAATCCAGATGGACCAACTTGTCATACTGGTTCGATTAGTTGTTTCAATACCGATGAACCTTATTCTCTTGAATCGTTAGAGTCAACAATTCAAGAAAGTGTAAACTCAAATAATCAAAAATCTTATACTAACTATTTGTTATCTGAAGGTATAGATAAAATTACAAAAAAATTTGGTGAAGAATCTTTCGAAGTTGTTATAGCTGCTATGAAACATGATAACTTGGAACTAACTAATGAAGTAGCAGATGTACTTTACCACCTATTTGTTCTTCTTCATGATCGAGGCGTGAAATTTGAAGAAGTAGTTGATGTATTGAAAGAACGTCACAAAAAATCAGGTAATTTCAAAGGTGAACGCAAGAATATTAATAATTGGTAATTTGTCATAAATCACATATTGCCAAAATATAGTAGTCGCTTATACTAGTACATAGAGGTGTAATTATGATACAAGAAAAAGCGACTACTTTTATTATAGATATGTATAAAGAACTTAATATAGATGAAACAAAAGCGCATAAAAGAATTCAAGAAATACAAGATGAAATAAATCAAACAGGAACATATACACATAATAAAGATGAACTTGAGTATGGTGCTAAAGTAGCGTGGAGAAATTCTAATAGATGTATAGGACGCCTTTTTTGGGACAAATTAACTGTCAGAGATTTAAGACATATCAATAGTGAAAAACAATTTCTACACTCTATTGAAGAACATATTGAACAAGCTACAAATAATGGCAAAATTAAACCTATGATTAGTATATACTCTAATCAAATTGAAATTAAGAATGAACAGCTTATCCGATATGCTGGGTATGAAAATTATGGTGATCCTAAGTCGAGAGAAACCACTCAACTCGCTCAACACCTAAATTGGCAAGGTAAGCATTCTGACTTTGATATACTCCCACTTATTTATCGTATTAATAAACAACCGCTGCAATTCCACTCTTATACTGAAGGATTAATTAAAGAAGTATCAATCAAACATGAGCAATTTCCTGCTTTAGAAAAGTTGCAATTAAAATGGTATGCAGTACCTATCATATCTAATATGGATTTAGAAATTGGTGGGCTTTATTATCATACTGCTCCATTTAATGGTTGGTATATGGAAACTGAAATTGGGGTTAGAAACTTTACAGATGAATATCGTTATGACAAATTGAAAGATATAGCTGAAGCTTTTAATTTAGATACATCAACAACATCAAGTTATTGGAGAGATAAAGCTTTAGTAGAATTTAACTACGCTGTTTTTCATTCGTTTAAACAATCTGGAGTTTCAAT
Source organism: Mammaliicoccus fleurettii (assembly GCF_003970575.1). GTDB lineage: Bacteria > Bacillota > Bacilli > Staphylococcales > Staphylococcaceae > Mammaliicoccus > Mammaliicoccus fleurettii. The sequence goes on along the minus strand of NZ_RXWZ01000064.1, from coordinate 6,450 downwards.
AGTAGATCATTACAACGCATCAAAGCAGTTTAAAAAGTTCGAAGACAATGAAAATAATGTTAATAGAAAAGTTACAGGTAAATGGAGTTGGCTAGCTCCCCCCCTTTCACCCTCACTTGTACATAATTATCATAAAGGCTATGATAATGAAATGAGAAGTCCTAACTTTTTATATAAACAAACAGAACAAGGTTGTCCATTCCATTAGAAAGGAAGTATTTTATGAAATTATATTATTTAGGGCCATTAGGAACATTTTCACATATGGCTGCATTAAAATATAAACAAAATGAAATAGAAGAATATATACCAAAATCAAATTTATACGAAGTTGTTAAAGCAATAGAAACAGATCCACAAAATATAGCAATTGCTCCTATAGAAAATTCTATAGAAGGAACGATTAACATTATTGCAGACTCATTAACCGAACAAAAAATTCATGTTATAGATGAATTACATTTAGACATTTCCTTTTCACTTTATGTTAAAAAGGGAACAAAATTAGAAGATATAAATGAAGTCGTTTCAATCGCACCAGCTATTAATCAGACTTCAAAATTCATTAAGAATCATAACTTTACATATCGGTATTCAGACAGTACAGTACAAAGTTTAGATGAGATAGATGATCATACTGCTGCAATTGCACCAATTAGTTTAGAAGAAACTAATAATGAAATAATCGCTCTACACCAACATATTGAAGACTATCCACATAACACAACAAGGTTTTTAGTACTATCTGCTCAAGAAAAACCAGTTAAAAAAGCAACAGACAGTATATTATTGATCACTCCAGATCAAGATAAACCTGGTCTACTAGCAAGTATATTAAATACATTTGCACTATTTAACATTAACCTTTCATGGATTGAATCACGCCCACTAAAGACTCAACTTGGAATGTATCATTTCTTTGTACAGGCTGATTGTAGTGCAGATGATGTAGAAATGAAAAAAGTTATTACGATATTGAAAACCTTAGAATTTAATGTGAAAGTACTAGGTAATTTTGATAAACATATATAAAAAGAGTGGGACAGAAATCTGATTTTATTAAAAGATTTCTTCGTCCCACTCTTTTATTTATTTACTATTTCTATGACCCGTTTCGTATTTATTTATCCATTCTTTTACTGTAACTTTTTCACTCAACTCACCAATCAAACCATAGGGAATCGTTTTTGTATTTGTAAATCTGATGCAACTTTTACCCATGTTTAATTTCGTTGGAACTCGTTCTGCATATTCACGTTCAAACCATTCTTTGAGTTCTTCCATTCCATACAATCCCATATGATATAAGGCAATATGATTTTTTTGAACGCCTATACTAATAAATGGCAGTGGTTCGTCAGTTCTATTTAAGTAACCTTTTGGATAAGTATTAAGTGGTACTACAAATGTAGGCATGCCATATTGTAATACTGGTTCAAATCCAATTGGAAGATGTTCTTGAATTACTTCATACAATTTAATATAAGCTTCTTTTCTTTTTGCATCGATTTGATCAATATAACTTTCTATTTCATTCATTAGATACACCTCTTATATTTGTATTAGTCTATCTACTTTATCTTTGTCAATGCGCGTTAAATGCTTATTATTCATCAAATATATATCAGTTGATTTTATGAATTTAATGTTATTTGAAGTGTCTCCTTCAAAATGATTATTGAAAATATAAATATCTTTATTCTTAACTTTTTCATAACTCTTAACGAGAATACTTTGTTTACTTTTAATGTTTTTAAATGTATTTTCTCCAATTAATAATGTTGAACCTGCTTGTCCACCTCTATCAAACTGATTAATATCTAATGAATATTTACCGGTCGGTACTGCTAAATACCGGACGCCACCTTCACAATCAATAAATGTATTATTTGTTACTGTTGTTTCTTTTGATTTTAAAAGTGTAACCGCAAAATCTCCTAAGCCTTCAAATGTATTATTTTGAATATGAATATTTTCATAAAACGCATTATACATACTTGCATGTGAACCAACCGCCCTGTTCCATGCTGACATATTTGGATCTCCAGAGTTTCCAAAATAACAATTTTCTATTAAGACATTTTTAGTAATCGTACCATCAGGTGCTCCAAACTTAGGAAATGCACCCTTAGTTTGTATATCTATCTGTACCGCTTCACTAAATAGTCTCTTACCACTATCATCTCGAAATCCTAAAAATTTACACTTACTCACATAAAAACCATCTAAACCACACGCATCAATTGCATGTCCACCTACAACATTTTTAAAAGTTACGTTATGAATTTGAATATTGCTAGCATGACCTATCGACATAATCGTATTGTTAGTATTATTAGTATGTCCATACGCATCGAAAGTTCCACCAATAATATTTATATTACTATGGCCGTTATATCCATAGTATTTTTTAAATTTATGACCATTTTTCAACATTGCATTAGATGATTTTCTTATAAGAGTTGCCTCATCATCTAGAATAAGTGTTGTATTTTCATAAATAACTAATTCATAAATGATATGGTAAACACCTTTTGGGATATAAACAGTTACTGGTCCTTTTCTTGCTTGTAACAATGCTAATTGGATACCAATTGTATCGGTTAACCCACACCCACCTTTAGCACCATAATTTTTCACGTTAACTATATTCTTCATACTTCATAACCACCTTAATATAGCGTATACTTTCATATATATTCATATTACACTGAAATTAAATTATAGACAATTAGGGGGAATTTAATTGAAGAAAGCATTAATAGTTGTAGATTATTCAAATGATTTTGTTGCTACTGATGGGAAACTAACTTGTGGTGAACCTGGTCAAAAAATCGAAAAAAATATATATAACAAAATTGAAGATTATAATACTAATCAAGATTTAATTTTTTATTTAATGGATTACCATTTTGAAAATGATCCTTATCATCCTGAAACGAAACTCTTTCCACCCCATAATATTAAGGGAACGAACGGTAGAGAATTATACAACACATTAAAATCTCAATACGAAGAAATCCAAAATTCCAAAAATGTATTTTGGTTAGATAAAACAAGATATAGTGCATTTTTCGGTACGAATCTAGATAGTTTGTTAAGAGAAAGAGCAGTTGATACTGTTGAGATAGTTGGTGTCTGTACTGATATTTGTGTACTCCATACTGCTATAGACGCTTATAATCTGAATTATAAAATTCATATTCCTAAAAATTGTGTAGCCTCATTTAATCAAGCTGGGCATGATTGGGCACTTACACATTTTGAAAATAGTATAGGCGCGTTTGTAGAATAGACAAGATGTTCGTGGTAAAATAAAGTGACAGAATATTCAAAGCTAAAGGAGAATTTACATTGGTAAACACATTTATATTTGGACATAAGAATCCAGACACAGACACTATTGCTTCAGCATTAGTAATGGAAGATTTACAAAAAGAACTTGGAAATGATGTTCAAGCAGTTAGACTTGGAGAAATTTCTGACGAAACACAATACGCATTAGATTATTTCAAAGTTGATGCACCTGCATTATTAGAAACACCTTTAAAAGGTAAAGACGTTATTTTAGTTGACCATAACGAATTCCAACAAAGTGCAGATGATATTACAGATGCGACTATAACAATGGTAGTTGATCATCATCGTATTAGTAATTTTGAAACTGGTGCCCCATTATATTACAGAGCTGAGCCAGTTGGTTGTACAACTACAATCCTTAAAAAAATGTACAATGAAAACAGTATAGAAATTAAACCTGAATTTGCTGGATTAATGATTTCAGCTATTATTTCTGACACACTTCTATTTAAATCACCAACATGTACAGACCAAGATAAAAAAGCTTGTGAAGAATTAGCTGAAATTGCCAATGTTGATTTAAATGAATATGGATTAGAAATGCTTAAAGCTGGTGCTTCAGTTAAAGGTAAAACACCAGAATTTTTATTAAATATGGATGCTAAATCATTCAACATGGGTGACAAACTTGTACGTATCGCTCAAGTTAACACTGTAGATGTAAAAGAAGTTCTTGAAATTCAAGAAGATGTTGAAAATGAAATCAACGCAATAATTGCAAATGAACAATACGATTTATTCGTATTTGTTATTACTGATATATTAAACAGTGATTCAACAGTGATTGCTTTAGGTAAAGAACAACAAGCAGTTGCAAAAGCATTTAATACTGAATTAAATGGTAATGTAGCAGTATTACCTGGCGTTGTGTCACGTAAGAAACAAGTTGTACCACCAATCGATGAATTATTAGGTAAATAATTTATAAGGAGTGTGATTGCAATGGAAATCAAACAAGGTACAAACAAGTTTTATGTAGGTAACTCGGAAAATGATTTTGAGGCAGAAATTACGTATCAAGATTTGGATGGTAAGACGCTCGTTGTAGATCATACATTTGTTGACCCTTCTTTAAGAGGTCACGGAATGGCTAGAAAGCTAGTTGATATTGTAATTGATAAAGCACGATCAGAAGGTAAAGTTATTGATCCAGTATGCCCTTACGTTCAAGATGTTATGACTAAAGACCAAAGCACACACGACGTATTAAAAAAATAATGATAAGAGTCCGGATATAATTCCTAACTCAAAAAAATAAGCATATCACGTAACTGAATTTTTAAAGTATACAGTGATATGCTTATTTTTTAAATCTGCTTATACTGTACCTCTTATCAGCAATTTCTCTGTAACCTGCTTATACTGGTACTCTTATCAGCTATTTTACTGAAACTTGCTTTTACTACACCTCTTATCAGCAATTTTGCTGAAACTTGCTTATACTGGTACTCTTAAAAGTGCGCCGGGTAATGCATGAGGATAAAAATAGTGGCTTAGGAAATACTATGGACTGTAAACAAATTGAGCTTAAATTTATAGGTTCAGTTTGTTGATATTTGGAATTTTTTAGCGCTGACTCCTGGGGAAAAGCATGATTCGAAGACTACAGGCTGAGAACATGCCCGCGGAAAGCATGCGCATAAAAAATACCAACAAAGTTCTAAGACTTTGCTGGTACTCTGATGGTAGCTCTACAAGTTACTTATATGAATTTATAAAAATTTAAAGCATAACTCTCAAAACATTTTCACTATATATTGAAGTATTAATTCCAGAATATTATATTTCGGTACTTTCCAGCACTCTCTTTAACAATGATTTGTACTGTGGCTTAGCTTTCTCTGTTGTACATTTATTTATAGGTGGATATTTTAAGTCTTGTGCGTCTTCTAAAGTAACTTCATCTATGTAATTTGATGCTTCTTCATAATCATAACAGCTTGGAAAAGCATATTTATGATTAAAATGATCAACGACAACTCTTGTTGTTGAAGATGGTTCTTGTTTAAATGGAACTAATGTAACCATTAATAATATAACTATACATAGAATACTTACAATCGCAAAAACTTTTTTAGACATTAAATTCTACCCCTATTTGCTTTCTTATTTCATCTAATACTTTTATAGTGTTTAATGTTCTTTCATGTGTGTTAATAGTTGATTCTATTTTATTTTCTTTGACACATTTCATAAATTCTATAATTTCTTCTTTCATTGTATATGTTTCGTCCCCTGTAAACTCGTTCAATAGCTCTCCATCTCTATTAAACACTTTTATATTAGACGGGGCACTAATTTTATCTATCATCACATAACCATTTTCTCCAATAATTTCTGAAGGGCTAACTCTATCGCATATTTTAGAATAACTAATTGTTGCTTGGAATGTATTAAAATCGAGTATTGCATTTCCTTGTCCGTCTGCTCCGGTATCAAGTTTAAATCCATTTGCTCGAATATTTTCAGGCATACCAAACAAATGTATAATTGGCGCTACAGTATAAACTCCAAGATCCATTAATGCACCATTACCAAGTTCTGGTTTAAATGCATTTTCAACAATACCATTCTTATATTTATCATATCTTGATGAATATTGATGATAATGAAAATCTGCATATCGTATTTCACCAATATCAATTTTTGCATTTGTAAATTCTACAAATGGAGATAATAATGTTGACTTCATTGCTTCCATAACAGTAACATTATATTCACTAGCAAGTTTTGAAAGGGTCTCAAATTGTGCTTGGATTATAGTTGCTGGTTTTTCGATTATGACATGCTTTTTATTTTTTATGGCTAATGCTGCCTGCTCAAAATGAAATGCATTAGGCGAAGCAATATATACCGCTTCAAAGTTTGGTGATTCACAAAATTGTTCTAGATTTGTAAATGTTTCAATTAGTTGGTGCTTTTCTTTATAATAGTTTGCTCTTTCATCTGTACGTGAAAATACAGCATATGGCTCAAAACCTTCTACTTGACTACCATTTTCAATGAATTTGTCACTAATCCAGTTCGTACCTATAAATCCAAATTTCATATAGTTTCACCTTTTCATAATATATTCTTAATAAAATGGTC